>NZ_VFIV01000056.1 GCF_019425495.1 Coxiella endosymbiont of Ornithodoros amblus | reverse complement strand
CACTGATGTCTTTCATCAAGAACCCCTTATCCTTCAATAACATCAGGAATTCTACTGAATACTCAGCAGCTTTTCTGACCATTTCATCAACTTAACTGCTTTTGTTATGTATAGAGTGCTATGATTTTATTTCATTGTTCAATAAACATTGTACTCTTTTTGAATTTTTTTTGACTCTTCTATTTCACCATCAAAATATTCTAATGAACGATTCCATTAATGATTTTGAAGGCGGTATCCCGTTTTTACAAAATTAAAAAATAACTTTATCCAAATAAAAAATCCTGGGAAAATTTAGGTTTTTTAAATACAAAAAGCTCATTTTTTGTAAAATTTAAATTTTAATTAATTTAATGAAATTTTAAGTTTCTATTTAATAATATTAATTAATTAATATTATTAAATAGATTTTTTGAAAAAATTTTTTGATTTTTTGAATCTGAATTTCAAAAATAAAGATGATAAAAATAATTATTACCGTGGAGAATTTGTAAAAATTTTTAAAGGCTATTGTGGAGATGAGTATTAATTAATTGAGATTAATTATAGAATTAATGGATCGGCTTAAAGTCAAAAAATAAAATTAACGAGGACTACTTATAATTATTTTAAATAGTCTGTTCGAATAAGCAAGTCAGTGGTCCTTTCACAAGATTAAGAAATACAAAACAGCATCTTAAATTTATTTGCTAATTTAGGAGAATTTTAATGTTTTTGCCAAACAAAATCTAGAAGAACTCAAAAAACTTAGTGATAAAGCCATCAAGCACTTTACACCTACAGATAAGGAAAGATCCATCATTTAAAGCTTTATTTAAAATACTATTAAGTATCCATCTATTGTAGACATTATCATGCTACATTAAAGAGTGGATGGCAGTTGTTCAATTGAGAGATAGGTTTACATCAGAAAAAGATAAGGACTTAAATAGAGACCTTAGCAATTTTTTTTAGGATACATACTATCGCATTATTTTTCAGGAATCAGGCGAGTCGATGGGACGTTGTATCAATATTTAAAACTGAATTGGACTACTGAATACTCGATACAAATGATCGAAGAATGATTATAACGTCATTACTTCGCCTTTGTGGTACTCTGCAAAAAAATAATAGAAGGTGATAGATGGGAGGAATGGATTGAGGATGTGATTAAAAATATCAATATGTTATTGGAAAAAAAAGAATTTTTTAATAGCAGAACCAAATTTGAAAATAGGAAAAAAGTATTAAAAGCCCTATTGCAGTATTGCAAACAACAGAGTGAAGGCCAAAGCGACTTCTATGAGGAAATGGGAAAAACATCCCCAGCGTCCGCCTATAGGTACCTCTCTCCTTCCCACAGCTCCTCAAAATGAGGGGGCGACGCCTCTTTATTCTCCATTCGATCCCTTCTCTAGCAGTAATAACCCTTTTATTCCGCTGGTTGATTACTCATCCTCCTCCATAAATCTAGAAGCTGAAAAGTTGGAGCTAATGAAGCGAATGGAAGAAGAAAAAATGGAAGCGCAAAAACAAAAATTGCAGAGGAACTCCCGTCACTAGAGAATCCACTCGTAGCACAAAAACCATTTTTGACTCAAAGTGAATTACTCAAAACAATAAAAAAGAGGGTATTCATTTAGCAATGGATGGTTTAAAAGACAATTATACGACTCGCATTGCGCAAATAAAAGATAATGAACCGCTTTTCAATGATCATTTTTCAAGAAAGGCGGTAGATCTTCAACATCGCAAACGTCAGCAAGGTGATAGTCCCTTTTATGAAGTAAATTTACTGATTGCTTTCCAAGAAGTGGAGGGGGTGAATGACCAGATTAAAATCGCTTATCGGGACAACAGCTTTTAGTAGAAGACTTTCTGGAACGGATTGTAAAAGATAAATTTGCTAGTCAAGACTGGGGGACCACATTTCATTGTCAACGCAATCAAAAATAATGGTTTTTCTGAATGCTATACTTTTGCGTGATGGGAGGTCAGAAGCCAATGGAGAGCAAGGAAGAGCAATGTATAAAGTCGAAGTGGCTAAGCCGTCGTCGCGCCTCACTCACTCCCATCTATTTGGTAGAGTAGCTCTAAAATTAGATTCTCAAACGGGTGTCTATCAAATGGTGCAGGACCCTCAATCCAAGAGAAGAGTGACGACATCATAATTAATGAGACATCCTCGAGGAGAGAGTCAATATTAATTCGGTAAAACTGTTTATGACGGTGGCTGTTTCTGATGAGTCTTTTTTGAAACTTCGCGCTGGAGGTCTTGCCGAAAAAGAATTAAATAACAGACTCAAGAAAGTTCAGTTATTAATTATCACCTTTAATGCCATAGAAGATATTTCAATCCATATAACTCTGGATTCTTTTTCAATGGATGAAAGGTATGATGATTTGAAATAGATGGTCCTGGATTATAATCGCCAGAGGAGGCAGCTCCCATGCCCCTAATCCCGGTTGTACTGCTTTTACGAGCACTTCTAAGCAACATACCTTTGCTGATATTCACTATTCTTCCCTTGAATCGGGAAAATATGACATTCAGGATCTAACATTGGATATTTTAGGTCCTCTCGTCATGCATCGCCGTCATGTGGTGACCACTGATCCTCAGCGGGCTATCGAAACTAATCAAGGAAAAATTAGAATTAGATTACGAATGTTAATGGCCACGCTACTTCCGAAAAAAACCGCAAATCCGAATATTTATACTCATCCCAGTCCAGTGGCTTTCTTCGGGGCAATTGAACTACGTCGTCGTGAAGATGAAAGTTTTCAGCATACAGAAGGTAGCCGTTATAGTGTGTCCAATCGCTAAATTAGCGTGACAGCTTGAATTTTTTCAACATTAAAGGTAAGAAAATATGCCCTATGTTATTGACAATGATTATTCTTCGCCAAATGTTAATGAGCGTATTCGATTTTTAGTATTGCATTATACAGCGGGAGACTTTGAAAGTTTGTTAAAGATACTTACTGATCCCAAAAGGCAAGTAAGCGCACATTATTTAGTGCCCGAGTGGCCTTTTGACGGAAAACGTAAAATTTTTCAATTAGTTCCAGAGGAGAAGAGGGCTTGGCACGCTGGAGTCAGTGCGTGGCAAGATAGAATAAATTTAAATGATACATCAATAGGTGTTGAGATGGTTAATTTGGGTTATATTGACAAAGAAGGAGAGAGGACGTGGATTCCTTTCACTAATTATCAAATTGAAACAGTGATTGAATTGTGCACTGATATTATTGGACGTTATAAAGATGAGTATGGTAATAAAATCATAAGATCTACACGAGTTGTAGCGCACGCTGATGTTGCTCCTGGTAGAAAAGTAGATCCAGGCCCATTATTTCCTTGGAAAAAATTATATGATCGTGGAATTGGTGCTTGGTATGATGAAGAGGAAAAGCAGCAGACAGAATTACTTATTTCGGATAATGAGGTTGATATTAAATGGGTGCAAAAAAATTTAAGGATTTATGGCTATCCGATTTTAGAGACAGGGATATTTGACCGTCAAACTAAACAAGTCGTCCAGGCATTTCAAATGCATTTTCGACCAAACAATTACTCTGGCACTCCAGATAAAGAGACTTGTGCTATATTAAATTCGCTAGTTAAAAAATATTATTATCAACAAGCATTTTTTTCTGAGTGAAGAGTACTTATTGAAAAAATAAAATGGTCAGGTGAAGCTTTCTTCCGCTGGTTTTGGACTTTTGAATCAAGAGTCTAATAGAGAAGAAAAGTCTTCCTTAAAAGCTGAAGATAGATATTCTACAGCATCAACATTTAAAAAATAGGCTAAATGACTGAAGGGGGTTAGAAAGCCGTAAGTTTTTCTACTCCTTTTTGATTACAATTTTTGCATCGACAGTCAACTGACAAGAGATTAGCAATGAGATAATTCAAAAGCTTTTTGTGCCCACGATAGGGCAAGATCAGACTACTTCCGAGTGAAGTGTGTTTGTATTCGTGCGACTGGCATCCGCTAAATTGAATTTTCCAAGCTTGCAATGATAGAGCGTATAACCTAGGATTGACAATAGTGGTGATTACCAGGATAATCACTCCGTACGTTTTAATTGCCCCGGAGCTGTATTTCCATTTTAATTCATATTTGATTTAGACAGAAATGCTAGATGAAACTAATTCCTCTCCCCATATTTGATTCTATTGAAAATATCACTGATGAAAATGATTATTCTTATCTCAAAGAAGACTATGATTTAAATGATATTAAGATCACAGTAAATTTTTTAAAATCTTATAAAGGGAGCAAAGGTACTTTTAATTCTTATCGCCGTGAAATCGAGCGTCTTATTCATTGGTGTGCCTTAATAACTAAAAAATCATTAAAAGCGTTAAAGCGTGATGATATAGAAAATTTTATTTATTTTTGTAAAAAACCGCCCAAAACATGGATAGGGCAAACAAAATGGCCTCGCTTTATTACTAAAGATGGTATACGGATTCCGAATCTAAAATGGCGGCCATTTATCGTTAAGCTTTCCAAAATAGAGCGTCGAAAAGGAATGGACTTAGACAAAAATAATTTTGAGCTTTCACACGGATCTTTACGCGAATTATTTGCGATATTAAGCAGTTTTTTTAATTATTTGCTGCAAGAAGAATATGTCAATGTAAATCCAGTCGCCCTTATCAGACAAAAAAGTCAATTTATCCGAAAGACGCAAGGACAACCTAAGATAAGACGTTTATCAGAACTACAGTGGCAATATGTGATTAAATCAGCAAAAAGCTTGGCTGAACAAGACCCTGATATTTACGAGCGAGCCTTATTTATTACGTCGGCTTTATATTCTATGTATCTTCGAATTTCAGAGCTTGCCGCAAGTGAACGTTGGGAGCCGCGCATGAATCACTTTTATCGTGATGGTGATGGAAGTTGGTGGTTTGTAACTGTTGGTAAAGGTAATAAAGAAAGACAAATCGCTGTAAGTAACGCGATGCTTAAGGCATTAAAGCGCTGGCGAAAGCATTTAGGCTTGACCTCCCTGCCTTCACCTGCTGATCAGTCACCTTTGTTGCCCAAAAATAAAGGCTGGGGCCCAATCAAAAGCACAAATTATATTAGAAATATCGTACAATATTGCTTTGATCTTGCTATTGATCAACTTGATCAAGACGGGTTTTCTGAAGAAGCAGAAGCCTTGAATGAAGCAACGGTCCACTGGTTGCGACATACGGGTATCTCTGATGATGTAAAAATCAGACCCCGTGAACACGTTCGTGATGATGCTGGACATAGCTCTAGTGCAATTACTGATCGGTATATCGATATTGAACTAAGAGAACGGTATCAATCTGCTAGAAAAAAGATTATTTCCGATGAAGATTAGATGCAATTTATACAAACGAGTGACACTTTTACCTCGCTCGTTGGTTGTTGCTTGCTCTGACACGGCTTTTTTTAGATGCCGAACCACTAACTAATGAGACGAAAATTTCTATGATATTCTTATCTTAGCGCCTTGTCATTACGCCCCCGGCAATACCCAAAATTACATGTTGATTTACACTTCTGACATGACGCCCAAATTCGCTCTCTGTCATACCAGCCGTATCCATGACCTTAACTTGCCCATTCAACTTTCCTTGATAATTTCGTACGTCAGATTCATAAAAATCCCTTTCAAGTATGTCAGGCCTACTTAATCCTTGGCTTGTCCAATTGTTGCCATATGCATGACCATAAGTACCTAACATAATCACTATATCGTGTTTTGTAATTGCTGGGCCTTCTTCTGAAAAGCTCTATAGGCTCTCGTATTTCGTATCCAAATATTTATCTGTCAGCCCTAAAAACATGTTGATACCCAAGCGGGCTTTTTGACTAACTTTGTGCCAATAATTGAGTCCAGAAGGGCGCATCGATTTGGGCGCCACAGTAACCTTACTCAAACTCTGAAAGTGTGTAGTGCTCCTCCCCTAAGAATCCCCCTAGATAGATTTCTATAACTAATTCCCTGCACCGGACTTTGTGATCTGATTTTACTGCTGCCCTTGACTAGCTCAGAGATTAATTTTTTGCCCGCTCTGGCTGCAGTAACCAGACTGCTTCGGCTTCCGGTCCACCCAATCCCAGGGAAATCCATCTCAGGGTTAGGGTTGCCGAAAGCTTGCGGATTGGCATTTGCAAGCGCGCCGCTAGCGATACCTGCGACATCCGGAGCGATCGATGCCAAGGGGTTCCCAGCACCAAAGAAGATTATCGAAGCAGTCTCAATGGCCACGCTAACTGCACCGGTAGCCCCAATGGATGCGCCTGCAGAAAGACAGCAAAAGCCACAGGCGCGCGCCCGATTCACCTAAGGCAATACGAAAACCCCGCCTGCCAACTTAAATGGCCGCTTGGCCACACGATTGATTGGATCGTCGTTGCAATACGCATAAGGATAATCCCCCCCTGCCGCACCAAACGGGCTTCAGCTGTCTTGGCAGTTAAAAAAGCGCATTAATGTCGGATTGTGGGCGCGGTCGCCATTGCCAAAGATTATATTCTATAACTAAGTGGATCCAACGGCTTCCCATTAAATCCCAAGACGGATGGCATCTCGGTCTGTGAGGTCCAATAGCCATAAGGTGTATAGATATAATCCTGCATGCATGATTTATCTTCCCAGACTGTCAGCACACTGCCTTGCTGATGTAGTGGTCGTTAGTCGCGTGCTGTTCGATGATTCTTGCTCGTGCACTTGTCCCCACAGCATCCATTCGACTTCACATAGCAGATCTGGTTGCTGCCATTGCGACTAGCTTCACCCACCAATCATCCACACGATAAAAGGTCATTCGGCTCATCCTGAACCACTTGGCTGACCAGTGTATTGAGGGTGAGTGTATTGAGGGTGTCAACGCATTATAAGCGTCTTTTGCGTCCGCGCCGTTTACTTGCTGTAGTCAGCGCAACGGGTCGTAACAAATGTGCGAACGGCTTCATCCAAATCATCCGCCCTGCTTTGTCATGTTTGAGCGTGATTTCTTTCGGATAATTTCTGTGATCGTTGGTTACCTTGAGCAGTTGAGTGGGGGCAAGCGTGCTATAGACAGGTGGTGGTGTTGCATCCGCTGTTGAAGTCGGTTTGCGTCTTTGTCATATTACCCAGTTCGTCGTAGCTGAAGCGCTCGCGATGGATGTCTTTGCCTTTGCTGTAAGGCTCTTTGGGTCGTGCTTCTCCATTCCAGGTATATATATTCGATGAGCCGGTTGCGGCTGTCATAAGTAAACGCTTCTTTACGTAAGGTTGTGCAGTCGCTCTAAGTAATTCGCTCTTTGAGCAAGTGATTTCTTTGATATGTTTGTTCAATGACAAGCGCAGATTGGCCGCTTGCACTGATTTCGTGCTTGATTTCTCGATTCAGATCCTCATAGGTCAGCGTAGTGCTCAATGCTGCGCCCTTTTTTCCTGGCCTGCTGTTTCGTGAAGCGACCGAACGCATCATGCCGAGTGACACTTTGATATCGTTACCTTCGTGCCAGCAGTGTGACAGCCATGTTTCATCGTAATCGTAGCGTTGCGTCACGTTACACGTCTGTATAGGACTGTAGAGCATCGGCCAAGTAGGCGTTAGACTTCTGGGGGCACCAATCGGGCATGGAGGTTTCGTTTTTGAGTAAAGCGGACGAATAATAGGTCATCTGGCGGATCATCCACACGGCTTGCGTTGCTGAAATTATTGCATCGGTCAGTATATCGTAGTCCCATGTTTGAAGAATTTCTGGTGTGCTGATTTTTTTCACTGCATTACCCAGTCCTTTTAAATACTCGTACGAAAGCGTCTTACCAGTCGGCGCAGTTACCGCTGCGGGATACAGATACGTGTTTTTATAAGAAAATATAGAGGTGCGTCCGCGCCACTGCTTGTCTGAGTGAGTCGCTCCAAACCGTCAGCGGAAGACTTTTGGATAATGGTGTTTTCAGGGAGCGTGGTTTTGGTCAGATGTCCGAAATAGTCATATTCGTACAGCCGTTATCCGGCTTCAATTCGTCCGTTTCTTTACGCAGCTGTTCTAAACTCATATTCATAATGTGTAGTGTCTTGCTCTGTCTCTTGGCTATAATTAATACTGATGCGTGACCTCCATACACGAAGGAAAGCGATGAGTTTGTTTCCTGAGCAGGTGGAATTAATGGAAAGGCTTGTTTTAATTGAAGCAATTGATTATTGGGTTGAAAATAATTTCCCTTACATTTTCTAAGCCG
>NZ_VFIV01000092.1 GCF_019425495.1 Coxiella endosymbiont of Ornithodoros amblus | reverse complement strand
ACGTATGGAGCAAAGCAGAATACGGGAAAATAATGATCTCGTCTATCGCCCCCGTATTTCGCTGCGCTCATAGGGGGTACTGAACTATTGCTAAATACCTAGAATCTACACTTTGTAATAGCGCCTCTAAAAAAAGACATGAGTTTGCTCACCCGCACTGAGTATGCTAATACTTAAATAAATCACAAGAAATTCAAAAATGCTTTCCGTTTTGATCACTGTCTTCTCGCCGCTTTTGAGCTTAGCTATTCTCACGGTGGGGAACGGTTTTTTGTCACCTACGTCACCATTCGCTTGCATTTAGAAGGCGTTCCAGCGTGGATGATCGGCGCTATTTCGGCGGCTTATTATGCGGGGACTGGTTTTCGGCTCTTTCCGCATTGAACCTTTTACTATCTGGGTAGGTCATATTCGCGCTTATGCGGTTTCGCATCGTTAGTCGCGACTACTATTATTTGCAAGCTCTTTATATTAACCCCTGGTGGTGGCTCGTTTTAAGACTGATCAGCAGTTATTGCATGGCGGGACTTTTTATCACGATTGAAAGCTGGCTATTGGTCAAGAGCGAAAAAGGTACTCGCGGATAAGTTCTTTCGCTTTAATATGATTTCTTTATTAATGCCGAGCAAGCATTAGGGCAGTTTAAGTTAAGTGTGGGCGATTTAAAAGGTATTGTTCCTTTATATTAGTTTAGTTTAGTTAGCGGCCTTGTTATCGTCATTATCCATAGTGCCCTTAGCCATAACGCGCACAGGGACACCATATTTTGAAGAGCCCTCAGCTTTAAACTTCTTTCAATTATACCGAATATCACCCGTCAGAATATTTGGTTGTTTCTGTTTGGGATTAATCATGGGAGCGATTACGGGTTATTACTCTTGTATGTCAGCCAAATACAACCTGAAATAGAAACTTATATGCCCTGCTGATGGGCACCGACTATTTTTTTGGAATGTTGTTGTAATACCCCGTGGGGAAACTATCTGACGCACTGGATCGGCACAAAGTCATTTTAGGGGTAGTGGTATTAGTATTGGCATTTGTTAGCTCCCGGTTTTATTTTTATGCAGCTCGCGGGGCTGCATGGTTTGTTTTTTACTTTATTGCGATTGGCAGTATTGACGATAATCGTCCTTTGGCCCAGCGTCACCTCACCGGGCGTGCCGTTGGATGCAAAAGAAGAACAGCAAGGATTTATTCCTATCCCGCGCACCACACCAGTTGGTACCGAACTTAATCCGCACCAACTTAAAAGCGAAAGCTGAAGCTTGTGTTTTTAACAGAAGATAAACTTGATAGAATGATGAGGATTTTTCGCTATTATCCGTTGGGAGAGATTCATGGGTCCTGAACCGACGACATTATGGTCCTTTGTGGCTCATGCCAGCTTGATAGTTAAAATGGTTATTTTCCTTTTATTTCTGGCTTCTATCACTTCTTGGACCATTATTATACAACGCGTTTTTTTCGTGAAACGAACACGCTGTGAAATGAAAAAATTTGAACACCTTTTCTGGTCCGGCCTTGATTTAACTATGCTTTACAATCGATTATCGGAAAAAAAGGATAAACTCATTGGCATGTCGAGTATTTTTTACGCCGGTTTTACTGAATTCACTCGTTTGCGGCAAGGGCTGGGTTCCAATCCTAAAGCCATTCTCGAAGGCACGTATCGTGCTATGCGGATTACCCAAAGCCGCGAGGCTGATCTACTTGAACGCAACCTCAGTTTTTTAGCAACTATAGGATCGACCAGTCCGTATGTGGGTTTGTTTGGAACTGTATGGGGGATTATGACTTCGTTTCGCTCTTTAGGCGCCGTTCAACAGGTCACTATTGCGATGGTTGCCCCGGGAATTTCAGAAGCACTAATTGCAACGGCGGTGGGTTTATTTGCTGCTATCCCTGCAGTGATAGCGTATAATCAATTCTCCAACGAATTAAACGCTATCACTCAAAATTACGATACTTTTCAAGAAGAGATTCTGAATATCCTACATCGACGAGCCTATAAATACAAATTAGGGGAACTCAATGCGAAAGCGACTGTTAGCTGAAATTAATGTCGTGCCTTATATTGATGTGATGTTGGTTTTATTAGTAATCTTTATGATTACGGCCCCTCTTTTAACGCAAGGAGTTAATGTTAAATTACCACAAGCTAACGCGAAAGCGCTCCCTTCACATGAAACACCGATTGTTATTAGTATAGATAACCATGGAAATTATTTTCTAAATATTTCGAGTCAACCAGCTCAGCTTATTTCATCCCAAAACTTAATCAACTCTGTAACGACTGCCTTACAACAGGCTAAACAAAATCATCAACAACAAGAAGTGTATGTCAAAGGAGATAAAGAAGTAGAATACGGAAAAGTAGTGCAAATGATGGTTTTACTTCAACAAGCCGGAGCGGATAATGTCGGTTTGGTGACTTACGGAGATCCTACCAGACAAAAAATTCGTTATAAAGTAGCCCGTATAGGCCCTGGGTTGTTGTGTCAACAATCAGTTTTGACGAAAAGAACGTATATGCGGGTTCACAGAGCCACCGCATGAATCAGCATCATCAACCCCAGGTTTTATTTAACGTCCT
>NZ_VFIV01000023.1 GCF_019425495.1 Coxiella endosymbiont of Ornithodoros amblus | reverse complement strand
TGTTGACACAACAACCCAGGGCCTATACGTATGGAGCAAAGCAGAATACGGGAAAATAATGATCTCGTCTATCGCCCCCGTATTTCGCTGCGCTCATAGGGGGTACTGAACTATTGCTAAATACCTACAAGCATTGTTTAATGTTAATGCTATGCGAAAATCGCGGATTTTTATTTTCCTACTTTCATTTTGGACTTTAAGTTCTTTTGCAAATGCCAATAAAATCGTTGAATTATACGTTTATCCTTATGCTTCAGATTATCATTTAATCTTCGATTCATCGTCCATAATTCATTTTCATTATTTTGAATTAACCGAACCAGAGCGGCTAGTTCTTGACATTCAACAAGCTCACTCTATTCATACTTTAAAAAAAAACTTATCTGGAACGTTAATTAAGTCGATTAGAATAGGTTATCACAGAAACCACACCTTACGAATTGTTTTCGATTTAAAATCCCCCGTTAAAATTCACGCAGTTTCCTTGAGGCCAGATCACAAAAACCTCCATTTTCGTTTATTAAACGATCTGATTAGTTCTTCTAATAAAACAAAAGAAAAATCTGAAATTATAAAAATAAAAAATATAATTGCCTCGCCCATTAGCTCACCGAAACCCTATCGATCGCGCGATATTATTGTGGTGATTGATCCGGGCCACGGCGGACGCGATCCAGGCGCAACAGGCCCTGCGGGCGCTCATGAAAAAGATATTGTATTGAGAATTTCACGGTACTTACAACGCGATATTAATTGCCAGCCAGGGTTTAAAGTCTATTTAACTCGAAAGGGAGATTATTATTTAACCTTACGTCAACGTTTGGCCATTGCGAGACGTTATCGGGCGGATATTTTTATTGCGATTCATGCGGATGCTTATAAAAACCATTGTTCACAGGGCGCTTCAGTATTCGCGCTCTCTCAACGTGGCGCTACTAGCGAAGCCGCTCGTTGGCTCGCCACCAAAGAAAATGAATCCGAATTGATGGGCGGCGTCGATTTAGCGGATAAAAATAATTTACTCAAATCGGTATTAATTAATTTATCGCAGACAGCTACTATTCGCGATAGTCTCCATATAGGACAAAGAATCATTCGTGCGCTTAAAAATATTGGCCGACTACATTATAATCGTGTTGAACAAGCAGCTTTTGTCGTTTTAAAATCTCCAGATATTCCTTCACTTTTGGTGGAAACGGGTTTTATTTCTAACCCTTACGAAGAGCATAAATTACTAAATCCTATTTATCAACAACATATTGCTTCAGTTTTAATGCAAGGTATTTGCGCTTATTTTATTTGCAGTCCTCCACGCGGCACGTGGTTAGCTCAAAAAGTAAAGTGGGACCGACATTAAAAAAGGTGATACTATTTCCATATCCTCCAAGCTCAGGATGGGTAGACAAAATTGCGAAATTAAAAGTCTAGAGGTTTGTATGGAAGTTTCAACAACAAGGATTCGCAAACCGATTCTCAAAAAATTAGGTTCTATCTTTCTCAATCTATCTGAATCTAGCCAGGACATCTTCTGGATTCGTTCTGTTGATTTTTATAACCATGCCTACGTCAACCAAGCTTTTGAAAGCATTTTCAGTATTTCACGCCAAACACTTTATGCTAATCCAAACAAATGGATAAGTGTGTTAATTATTGAAGATCAAGATCGACTCCGCCACCTGATAATGGAATGGCAAGTTAAAAATAAAAAGGGGCTGTTTACAAACGGTTGATTACCGAATTATTGATGCGTATGGCGAAATGCACTGGATCAACGAAACTTGTTATCCTGTTTATGAAAACGAGCAATGCTTTAGTTATGCGGGAGTAGTCAAAGATGTCAGTAGCGAAAAATTGCGCGCAAAAGAATTCGATAATGCCGTCCATTATTTTCGTCATTTTGTTGAAAGAATGTCGGGCGCTTTTTGGTAAAAGGAAGTCGAGGGGATAAACAAATTTATATTAGTCCAACTTACGAAAAAATATGGGGTGTGAGTTGTGAAAGTCTATACCAGAATCCGAAGTCATGGATGGATTACGTTTTGCCTGAAGATATCAGTAATGGAAAAGTGGACGTGAGTTTTTATGAAACGGTGGCCAATCAACAAGTTCCGAATTTGCCGCCTCGATGGAAAATTTGGTGGATTAAGGATACCTATTTTCCCATTATGGCAAACGGAAAATTAGTAGGTTTTGTTGGCATAGCTGAAGACGTTACCGATGATGCACTGCGCGAAAAAGAACTGAGGAAGGCTAAAGAATTTGCTGAGCAAGCTAACCGCATTAAATCTGATTTTCTGGCAATGATGAGCCACGAATTGCGAATCCCCTTGAATGCTATCCTTGGCATGTCTCAAATTTTAAAAACACATAATTTGTCGGATGAATAACAAGGGCAAATTGATCTCATTTCGCAAGCAAGCCAAAATTTATTGGCGCTGCTAAATGACCTTCTTGACTTTGGAAAGCTTGAAGCCAGTAAGTTCTCCCTTGCAGAAGAAATGATTGGTTTGCATGAGCTGGTGATGAAAATTAAAGGAGACATGTTATTGTTGGCTCATAAAAAAGGAATCCAATTGAAATTTGATTATCTGGAAAATATTCCAAGCAAATCAAACGCTCTTAAATTTACGAAAAAGGGCTACGCTCAGTTAACGTCAAGTTGTTTGAAGAAAGATCATAAAGAAAATGACGGTTTGCTTTACCGTTAAAGACATTAGAATTGGAATCCAAAAGACTAAACTTTCTTCGATTTTCAATCGATTTCAGCAAATTAATTCGGTTTATCAGCGAAAATACGACGGTGTTGGCTTGGGATATCAATTGTCAAAGAACTGCTGGAAAAAATGGGCGGGGACTATTTCCGTAACCAGCGAACCTGGCATGGGTTCCGAATTTACCTGCATTATCCCATTTCGATTACAAGCCAACTCAAACCAAGCTTTACCCGTGCGCGATTTACTTGAGAAACAAGCCGTTAGTAATTCTACTTATGACCGCGAGTCCGATTCTCGTTTTAATATGAATATGTTGCTGGTTGAAGATAATTTAGTTAATCAAAGAATTTCAAAAATCATGCTTGAGCAAATGGGCTGCCAAGTGGATATCACCGCCTGTGGGAAAGATGCTATTGAAAAAATGAAAAAACACTACGACATGGTTTTTATGGACATCGGGTTACCCGACATGGATGGTTTTGAGACCACTCAATGTATTCGTCATAATGAAATACCAGATCAACGCGTTCCTATTGTCGCGATGACCGCTCATGTTTTTGCACAGGACCGTAAACGTTGTTTTGATGTAGGAATGGACGAAGTGATGGCAAAGCCAATTATGCAAGATGATCTAATTAAAGTTCTTAAACGTTGGGCGGCGTAAGTGAAGCGCTAGTGCCCTAATGAATAGACACTAGAGATTTAGGAAAGATCGGCTAGGCTTGAGGGATGATATCCGTCGATTAAATAATCAAACTGCGAATCAAATTGCCGCGGGAGAAGTGGTTGAACGACCTGCTTCAGTAGTAAAAGAGCTCATCGAAAATAGTATCGATGCTCGTGCGAGTTGTATTCGCGTTGATATTTTACAGGCAAGAGGCGCCAAACAAATTCGGATTCAAGATGACGGGGACGGGATCCATCTTGAGGATTTAGTATTGACACTCGAGCGCCATGCCATGAGTAAAATTACAAAAATTGATATTTACAGGACATCACTACGCTTGGTTTTCGTGGTGAAGCGCTGGCTAGTATTTCAGCCGTTTCTCGTTTGACGTTGATCTCACGTCAAAAAGATGTTGAGATGGGTTATCGAATCAGCAATATTTCTCATAAAACCATGACACCGGTCCCAGCAGCGCATCCCAAGGGAACAACTATCGACGTCCAAGACTTGCTTTATAATACACCGGCTCGGCGTAAATTTTTACGCTCGCCAGCCACTGAATTTCAGCACATCCGGCGGATCATTGAACGCTTAGCCCTAAGTCATTTTACTACTGAATTTTTACTTCATCATAGTGAAAAAGAAATAATTCATTTCAAATCAGTCACTACAATAAACAGGCAAGAAAACCGTATTAGAAGTATATTTGGGCGATGTTTTTATGCAAAATGGGTACATCGCCGAGGGCGCTTATATGCGCACAACCTGATTTACAATACATTATGTTAATGGTCGTTTTGTTCGCAACAAATTAATCGCTTAAACGCTTCGTCAGGCTCATCACGACGTTTTATTTTTCACGACCGACCCGGGCCCCCCCTATCTGCTCTATAATTAGAAATTTATCCTGCTTTTGTTGATATTAATGTTCATCCGACAAAACATGAAGTCCGATTTCGAGATCCGCAGTGGGTACGGAATTTTTTAATTCATGAATCGACTGCTGAATATAACCCGATAACGAATTTTGTTCCACCACTTATCGAGGGTCAAGGGAATTTATCCTTTAGGTCATGCGCTTGCTTAACTGCAGGAAATTTATATTTTGTCGCAAAACGAAAAAGGTCTTGTTATTGTTGATATGCACGAAGTGCATGAACGCATAAACGCATACTTTATGAGAAAATGAAAAAGCAGTTCGCAAAGATGGGCCTAGCGATCCAATCTTTATTGGTTCCAATTAATTTATTATTAAATTTGCAAGAAATAACCGATTGGCAGACCAATAAAGATCTATTTGCCCGGCTGGGATTTGAAATTGAATGGTTTGGTTCAGATAAAATTATCGTACGAGGTCATCCTTCTTTATTAGAACCAAAAAATCTCGAAAATTTAATTCGCGACGTGCTTGCTGATTTAATTACTCATAATACAACTTCTCGCGTCGGTGAAAGAATTAATGTTGCACTTGCAACTCTCGCTTGCCATGCGGCGTGGCGCGACCCTCATTATTTAACCATAGAAAAAATGGAAGCTTTATTGCGAGAAATGGAAAAAACCGAACACGGTGGATTATGCAATCACGGCCGACCGACCTGGAAGCAATTCGATATTGCCGAGTTAGATACATTTTTTTGTGCGGACAATAAACGTGAATAAAAATCCATTTATTGTTTGTTTAATGGGACCAACGGCCGGCGGAAAAACGGATTTAGCTATTGCGTTAGCTCGAAAATTACCGTTTGAAATTATTAGCGTTGATTCTGCTATGGTGTATCGTGGTCTTGACATTGGCACAGCTAAACCTAACGAAGAAGAACTTCAGCTCACTTCGCATCGATTAATTAATATTTGTGATCCCAGTTTTCCTTATTCAGCGGGTCAATTTTATAAAGATGCTTTAAACGAAATTAAAGTGATTCAAATTAGAAACCGCACGCCTTTGCTCGTCGGCGGAACCATATTGTATTTTCACATTTTGGAGCAAGGGTTTTCTGATTTGCCTACCGCTGATAAAACCGTTAGAAAAAAAATACAAGAACAAGCAGATCAGCATGGATGGGCAAAAATACATGAAAAATTAAACGCGATTGATCCAAAATCTGCGGCTCGAATTAATCCCAATGACGCTCAGCGAATTCAACGCGCTTTTGAAGTTTATGAAATAACAGGGCAGCCTTTATCTTTGTACCAATCCTTAAAACGTTTCAAGGCATTGTCTTATCAATTTATAAATTTAATACTGGCACCCGAAAATCGAAGCCGGTTACATCAGCGAATTGAAAGACGTTTTGACCAAATGTTAAAAAATAATTTTCTAGAAGAAGTGAGGCAACTCTATAATTGTGGATATTTAAATTCTGATCTACCCGCTATACGTACGGTAGGTTATCGGCAAGCCTGGGAATATTTGGCGGGAGAGTATGGTTATGAAGCGATGCGCCACAAAGCTATTGTGGCTACTCGTCGATTGGCTAAAAGGCAACTAACTTGGCTTCGACGCTGGCCAGATGCGAAATGGTTCAATAGTGAAGACAAAGATTTGATCAATCAAGTAGTGGATTACTTAAAAGGAATAGGGATGTAGAACTCCTTTCTTATTTTGAAAAATGAGTGTGTGTTAGGGGCTGTTTACAATTCTACTATACGGGCTATAAATTTATTGATTTTCTGTGCTCCGCTGCTCAGGTACTTCTAGGTACGCTGAGGGTGCCCCTGTAAATCAATATATTATTTCAGCCTGGAAAGTTGTAAGCGGCCCTATGGTCGCCTTTTATAAAGGCTTTCAAAATTCTAAATTGCTTATGGGAGAATACCATGAAAAAAATTTGTGTTGCTTTGTTAATGTTAGGCAATGTATGCGCAGTTTCAGCATTGGCTGCAAACCCGTAATAATCAGCCAACGGATCAAGATTACAAGAACAGCAATGCGGATCAAAATAACGATAAAAACGATCAATCCGACGATCAAATGGACAACAACAGCGATAACGACTAAATTGACTGCAAAAACCTTCAAGCTCAAACACCCCATTGTTTATGGGGTGTTATCCAGTTTATTTAAGCAATAATGACCGCTCATCTCATTATCGACAATTCCTAGCTAAACTTTGACCCTTTTTCGAGACAACCAAGTAATCAAGTGATACCTCGTATCGACTGCCCGAAACGGTCCAGGCGAGCTGATCAACAGTGAAAAACCCTGCGCGGTTGGCCAATCATACTAGCTAAAGTGGGAGAGGGCTGCCTACCTAATACGGTCTTCATGGAACGACGTCTCACGGGGGAAGTTTATTCTCCATCGCTTAAACGTTGCTACCCAGACCGGGATTGGGTTTTAACACGGATTTTATGGCTCTCTGGCCTTGAAGTAGGTAAAAATCGTTTAAGAAAGTGGGAAACCCGGTTCCCGAGGATGCATTCGTATGCATAATCACGACGTTGTCGAACTTTTTGACTGAGTTTCTGCTGGCGATCGGGTCTATATTGAAGGCTAAGTGTTATCGCTGTGGGGAAGAAAAAGGGACGGGGAATGAATGGTTTTACCTCGTTCCAATAACATGATATAAAGGCGCCGTTATGGATTGTATTGACGAAATTCTAAAATTTTGGTTTGGAAGGGTAGAGGAGACCATTGTCCCTTCCGAGACTCGAGCCCGAATCTGGTTTGTGGAAAGCCCTGAGATTGATCGGGAAATTGCCGAAAAATTTAGCCGAGATCTTGAAAAGACCATCAACGGCAAGTGTGTCGAATGGGAGAAGAGCCCTTGTGGTCAACTAGCGTTGATTATTACTTGCCTGAAGAAACTCAATATCTAAATGAAATGAAAGGTTCCTGAGGTAGCAATGCACGAAAAACAACGCATTTATCGAGTCATTTTTAGTCAAGATGAAAAAATTTATGAAATTTATGCTCGATTCATGTCGGAAGAAAATCTGATGGGCTTTATTGAATTTGAGGAATTACTCTTCTCCGAAGCTAATTCCCTTATTGTCGATACTTCGGAAGAAAAACTGAAAACAGAATTCCAGGGTGTAAAACGAAGTTACATTCCTATGCATATGATTTTGCGTATCGATGAGATGGAAAAGGAAGGAGTCGCTAAAATTAAGGGATTAACCTCAAAAGGCAATGTGCATCATCTGCCAAACGCTTTTAATAAGCCCGAAAAAAATAAGGAATAAACCTTGGGTTTTGCCATTATTGACCTTGAGGATGCGGTGCTTTCGCCGCAAGAGCGTGAATTGCTTCAACATCCCCAGGTCGCCGCGCTGGAGTTATTTTATTCACTCGCAACTATGAAAACCTCTCCCAACTTCGTTGGCTCATTCAATCAATTAAAAATTCGTCCGCTGTTTGTGGCTGTGGACCAAGAGGGGGCGTGTTCAGCGATTTCAACAGGGATTTACGGACCTGCCAAGCATGCGTTATTTTGGAAAGCGTTACCAGCGCGGGATCCGGTTCAAACACGAAAGCATTTAGAAAATATGTTGAAAACGGCGATTCATGAATTAAAAGGGGATCGATGTCAATATGACGCCGGTAGAAGTCTAGACGTTGACCAGGGCAAAAAAATCATCGATGAACGCAGTTTCAGTAGTGACCCAAGGGTTGTTGAAGTCTTGGGCAGTATCGTAATCGATACCCCTGAACGCCCATCGGAATGCCAGCAGTGGCTAAACATTTTCCGGGGCACGGTAGAGAGTAACTGCCGACTCCCACCAAGCTTTGCCCATCGATGAACGAGACCCAAGGGCTTTCACGCGCCTCAAATCACGGGAATCCCGGTCAAAAGGCTAAGAAAAGCACCGTGACACGAGGGCTTTTAAATTTTTTAGTCTTTAGCACTTGTGGTTAATGGTATGGGATAGGGGAGGCATGGGATTCTAATTTGAGGTATCATCTTCGTTTTCGAACTTTAAAAAAATCCCTTCTTCTAAATGAAGGAAGAGGGCAGGTGCAGGTGTGAGCCCGTTATTAAGTACCCATAATTCCATCATTAAAATCGCACTTCTTCTTATTATCGGCAGCATTGCCAGTGTTTTAGAATGGTTGCTTTACTGTCGATTATTGCCTCGATTCCAGCGACAACAGCGAATTTGGTTGCAAGCTTTTTTACAAGCGCTCCATCAGCCGTTGCAGGTTTACATCTGGCTGATCATTGTTAGTTTTACCGTTTCTATCCTAACTACATTATTTTCTTCCAACGACGATTTTACGAATGCACTTTCCTCGGGTCGTCTAATTTTCACTTTGGTCATTATTTTTTGGTTTGCCATGCGATTTATTCGCTATCTAGAAGATGGAATGACGCATCAAGCTCGTCAAAAAGTGGGTAAGGTTAGCGATGAAACTAGCGTACATGCCATCGCCCAACTAACGCGTGTCGTTATTATTGTCTTCGTTTTATTAATGTTATTGCAAACGATTGGTATTAAAATATCGGCGCTATTAGCTTTTGGTGGCGTTGGCATGGCTGTTATTGGCTTTGCAGCAAAGGATACGTTGGGTAATTTTTTTGGTGGCATGATGATTTACTGGGATCGCCCTTTTTCCGTGGGAGATTGGATTCGATCGCCGGATCGACAAATCGAAGGTACTGTCGAAAACATTGGCTGGCGATTGACGCGAATTCGGACATTTGATAAGCGTCCACTTTATGTTCCTAATGGAATCTTATCTAATGCGGCTCTTGAAAATCCTTCACGAATGATAAATCGACGTCTGAAAATTATTGTCGGCGTGCGTTATTCGGACGCTAGTAAAATTACGGATTTAGCCAAAGCGATTGAAGAAATGTTGCGAAACGATCCTGAAATTGATGTAACGCAAACTTTATTTGTTAATTTATTCGAGTTCACCCCTTCTTCATTAAATATGATGGTGTACACTTTCACAAAAACAACGGAGTGGATAAAGTTTCAATCCATTCAACAAAAAATAATGTTAAAAATTATAAATATCATTACCACTTATGGTGCTGAGTGTGCTTTCCCCACGCAAACAATTTACGTCCCGGAAGGGTTATTAGTAAAAAAAGAAAAAGGAGAAAATGATAATGAACATGCTGATCGATACAACGAAAAAGAGCAACGAGAAAATATTCGTGAAGTATTTAAAACAGCCACTTGCCTCTATTCAAAAACGGAAGTTGAAGCCGCTCTGGACACATTGGCCGTAGAAATCAGCCAAGCATTGTCTTCTTCAAATCCCATTTTTTTATGTGTTGTCGTGGGCGGTATTGTTCCTCTTGGTAATTTATTACCGCGCTTGGATTTTCCGCTTGAAGTTGATTACGTCCACGCAACCCGCTATCACGGGGAAACACGAGGTAAAAATTTAGAATGGAAAGCAGAGCCCACTTGCAGCATGGAGGGTCGCACGGTTTTAGTCGTTGATGATATTCTCGATGGGGGCCTCACTTTAGGTGCTATTATTGATTATTGCAAGAAATGTGGAGCGGGAGAAGTGTATTCCGCCGTTCTTGTGGATAAATGCGACGCTCGTTTGCCTGGTGGCCATCAACACGCTGACTTTACAGGCTTGAAAGTAGGTAACCACTACGTTTTTGGTTATGGAATGGACTATAAAGGCTATTTACGTAACGCACCCGGAATTTACATGGTCGCTCCTAAGTATGAATAAAAAATGGAGGATAATTTATTATCCCTTCATAGGAACGATATTTAACCCCACGTTCAAGTAACGTTGAACACTAACACGGATAGTGCCTTCCACCACATTATTCCCTTGAATAAAACGAGCTCGAATAAAAGGAGCATCAATGACTGACTGCCGCCAAGCGATATGTAATTTAAGATATGATAAGCTGGACTTTGGTCTAACCGGTGCTGTTCGTTTTTTAAAATATAATTGTGAGGGGGGCAAAGAATAAATCGGTCGCGCACGATTAAATAAAATTAATTCTGCCAGGATCCAGGTCAGACCATTGTTCTTCCGATTCATTTTGAGCAGGAAAATGTGAAAAATAATCATCTCAATCTGACCATTATTACATGTACTATAATACCTGAACAATAAAGCTTGAAACCCCCACTATCCGTCAGTATCGGCTTATCCCATCCCCATAAACGCCATGCATTCTCCGCCCCCCGCCGCTTGAATCATTTCCAAGCCCGGAGCGACTAACATGTGATAGGTGTTCCTGCCAAAAATAATTTAACTGTGTGCAGCCACCAACCCGAGTTCCCACTGGCATGAAAAGCGGGGGTGATCACCTCGCCATGGGGTGTGGTTATTTTCGTTATATGAGCATGATTTGTTTTTGATCGCATGATTCATAGATGGTCTAGCCGGGATTAACCCCTCTGTCACTAGTCAAATAGTAAGACTGAAATGGTGGAAACGATACATCCCCTTGTATAAATTTCAATTTTGGCTACACTGAAGAGGCGTTAAACCAGGAGAAAAGAACGTGGTAGAATCCGTTGATGATTTGAGCGTCGAATATGTTGAATACGGCGTGGTGACTCTTAAAGAGCTCGATAAAGTCGTTCTAACGAAAGGCGCATGGTGCACCATTCTTTTTAAAATCCAAACATGGAGCCGAAGCAAACAGGAATACAACCCTGTTAGCTATACTATTCGTCGCTACCAAAAACGCAACGGAGAATTCAAACAGCGTTCTAAGTTTACTATATCTAGCAATGATCAGGCGCAGAAAATTATTGATACGTTATCCAAGTGGATAAGTGAGTGAGGACCTAAAAAAACTCCGCCATGCTTCGCATAAGCCGATACTGACACGGATAGTTGGGGTTTCAAGCTTTTAGCCTGTCCAAAAATAGGCAAATCTGTACCCTTGATAGGGGCAGTAATTAGCTTTTACCTTATTTCTCGTTGAGTCGCCGTTTTTTCAATACCGCCATTGTTAGACGAGAAACTGAAACTAGGCGGTCCTTTTCATCGAAAATTTCAATGCCCCATACTTGCGTGCTCTTACCAATATGAAAAGGCTTAGCAGTGCCGATTACAAAACCTGAGCGCACAGAACGTACATGGTTAGTATTAATATCTAACCCTACGCAATAAAACTCGTTGGAATCGACACAAAAATTAGCGGCTATGCTCCCCAGCGTTTCAGCTAGGACACAAGAAGCCCCACCGTGCATAAGTCCTATCGGTTGCTGCGTGCGATGGTCAATCGGCATACAGCCGCGAAGATAATTTTTTCCCACCTTGGTAAATTCAATCCCTAGATGTTCAACCATAGTGTTCTTGCAATGCTTAGCGGCTTTTTGCACATTAAATGGTGTTTTCCAAATATTCATTATATTCATTTTAAAACTTGTCAGAAAAGGGGAACGCCTCAATCTATCATATCGGAAGGTGAGAATGGAAGACGTATTTTTATTTTTGCGGGAAAAGTGAGTTTGGGTAAGACGCCGGCTGCCAAAATAAAAAATTGTTAATGAAAGTTATTGGAAAAATTAGTGGTGATTATCGAAATAATCACCACTATATCGTTTTTTCCTTAGGAAAAAAGAATAGCATGGCGGTTTTTTCCAGTGAAACAAACCGATAAATAAAAGCGCGCCAATTAAGTCAATGGGCAACAACAAAAGAGCTATCTGATAATGTTGAACTGAAAAATGAGGAACGCCGTTTGCCATCTGCCCTGTCCATAATCCATCTAATACTTTTCCAACTAGCGGCTCACTGATCGCGCTGAAAATGGCATCGCCTGTATTAATTAAAGCCACTACGGTTGCTGATAATGCGGCTTTATTGATTTCTTTTCCTATTGCAAAACCTAACATAAACGCACCACTCCCTAAACCAAATAAAAACAATGAAACTTCTAAAAGCAAAAGGGATTGATGGGGGCTATAAATTACCAACAAAATGGAAATCAAGGCTAGTCCGGTTCCAAAGACGATAATCGAGTGTCGTTTTTTTAATTGATTGGCAAGATAGCCCCATAGCGGGCCACCGATGGCCACTCCAATGAACAGAAGCGAAATTAAACTAGCCGCCTGAGTGCTTGTAAAATGATAGGCCTCCTGCAAGAAAGGATTGCCCCACAGGCCGCCAAAAACAGCGACGGGAGCAAAGGCGAGGCCGCTATACAAGGCCAAAAACCAATTTAACTTATTTCTTAAAACTTGGAGGATATTTTTTAACGTAACGGTTTGAGATTCGTAATCAGTTGGGGAAGCTACTGATTTTTTATCGCGAATAAAGAGATAAAAAATCCCAGCGATATCAAGACCTAAAAGGCCATGAATAAAAAGACTATTTCTCCAACCCAGGTGATGAACAAGAAACGCTAATGGCGCTTCGCCGCATAAAGCCCCCAACATAGCGGCGGTCGCTAATAATCCACCAACAAAAGCAAATTGATTGGAGCGAAACCAAATACTGGCCATTTTCATATAACTAATGGTGGCAAACGCCGCCCCTGCACCGACCAGCAGCCGCGAAAAAGCAGCCACCCACAATGTGTCAGCGATAGAAAAAATTATTGATCCCAAAGCACAACAAACGATAGCAAGGCTGGTTAAGAGTCGAGGGCTGTATTTATCGAGCAAAATACCTACCGCTAACTGAGCAACCACGTAACTATAAAAATACATAGCCGCTAAATTACCTAGCCCTCCTCCACTGATATGAAAAACGCGCATTAAATCATCGGCGATAACGCTTGGCGAAACCTGAAGTAGGTATTTATAAAATAAAAATAAAGAACTTAGCGTGATAACCATCGAAGGATAGAGATAAAAAGACCGTTTTTCAGAAGCAATCGGTAAAAGAGGCGCGTCATTATCTTCAGGGAAGTATTGCATTGAACGGACAATTGTAAACTTAATAGGCAAAAGCCGTCAAGTGCTAGTGTTGACCCGGGTGTGCGATTAAAAGTGTAGATTTTCAACAAGCAGACTAGTGCCACTGCCCCCCTTAAAGGGGGCGTTATAATACGCTAACATAGAATTTCTATTTTTAAAAAAAGATAACTGAAGTAATGAAAGAAAATCGCAGCGATGCTATCGGCTACGGACGCACTCATCTTTATCAACGGCTATCAATCACCCTTCTCGCAGCAACTTTAAAGATTCTTCATAAAATAAGACCCGTGTTGGCTTTATCCACATCAATGTAAATAATATCGTATTGCCAGGCTTGACCAGCATGAATTAATTCGGCCAATGTATCTTTCGCCGCTGAGAGACGAAACTTGATCTTATCGCTTAGCCCTGCTTTTTCCCAATATTTCCTAGCAAGTGCGGTGGACTTTTCATTCACGTCGCAAGTAATGAGTGTTCCGTTTTTGGCAAAGCCAATCCCATTGCGGTGGCGCTGTAACCCATGAAGGTGCCAATCTAGAAGCGGACTCAACAGTTTCTGCCACTTTTTCTGCAGTGTCCAATCCCACCTTGCGCGCTTACTTCTTCTATCGCGGGATTATAAACTTCCTAATAAGTTTTTCCTTTAGTATCATGGCCAATTTTTCTCATTCTAAATTCCTTTACGGATTATTAAACTTCTTTAAGGTGCAAGGCGTATAATTTTCCATTTTTTGTTTTCTTTAAGGTAACAAAAGCGATCGTGCAAACGGTGTTCCTGCCCCACCCAAAATTCCATACAATCGGGAATTAAACGAAATCCGCCCCAAAATTCGGGACAACGCACGTTATCTTGAAATTTTTCCCGATATTTTTTATAGCGCATGATGAGATACTCACGATCAGGAATTTCCTGACTTTGTTCCGAAACCCATGCCGCGATTTGACTTTCACAAGAACGCGTTTCAAAGTAAGCTTCTGATTCCTCTTGCGTTAAGCGTTCAACTCGACCCTCACCGCGCACTTGCTTATAGGTTTTTGGCCAATAAAAAACCCAAGCAGCCTGCGGATTTTCATCTAGTTCATAAGCTTTCCGACTGTGGTAATTCGTAAAAATGAGAAAGCCACCCTTAGAAATTCCCTTATACAAAATATTTCGTGCAGAAGGCTTGCCTTTTAAATCAGCGGTTGCCAGCACCATCACATCTGGATGAAGGGTTTCATGACAGATAGCCTCGTCATACCATAATTTAAATTGTTCTAAAGGATCGCTTAGAAGATCAAGTCGAAACATATTTCCTCGCTTTTGGTAGAATTAATTTGACCACTTTTTCTCTATTCGACGCATCTGGATAGGCTGAGAAATTTATAATTTTTGGTAACCAAAAAACAAGAATGTATTCTATCAAGACGATAAAAAAACCAATTATACTACAATAGTTGAGGGCAATGTAAAACGTTTTGAATCATTGACAACCCCTGCCGCTCTTGGAAAGCACTTCAGTCGACCCCGTAAAAACACAACAAACCGAAATGCCGGTTTTCTTTAATTCGGGCTGTGGTCGCAATGATTTTACAAAGGCTTTGCTAGCGGCATACACCGCCTGTGAAGGGACGGGCACAATATGAATAAACAGAACCAATATTCACACAATACTTCCCTTCCCTTCCCTTTTTTAATCATGGACGGCAGTAATCAGCGCGTTAATTTGACCAGCCAGTCGATATTAACACGCGACATTTTTTCTAAGGAGTCAAACGGAATTTCAGAAAAATTTCGATAGCATCCCACGCCCTATTGTTAATTAACAGATCAATTTTCAACTGTTTTCCTTCAATAAATTTTATTATTAAAAACCTTAGGTCTGTTATTTTCCGAAAAATTAGTCGATTATACCTCATCCGTTTTGGAAGGTATAATGAAATAATCTTTTCCTTCTTGCCAGCTCCTTTTATTCAAGGGATTATTTGTGCAATAAGCAGCATAATGATGATCGAGCAGTCGGTAGAATAAATGTTCATCGCGTCCTTTTGGAATCCCTAAGCGGCGAGTTTTTATAATTTTCAAAGGGCGATAACCGTTATCACTGATAAAAAAATGCTTCTTTGAAAACTGTTTTTGGTCCCATTCTTTAACGCGTAAATTAAGCGATTTGCATAGCAAAGTTTGACCTGAACACAATTTTTCAGGCTTACGGCAAGCAGCTTTATTTTTAGAAGGGTTGAGTTGTTGCATCGTAGCTATCATCGTTTCTAAATTTTTAGCCTCACGATAAGGGATAGCTGATTTTATTAAAACAGCATTGCCTTCTCCTTGACAACTAATGTTAAGTGAATCACCCCCACGTGCATAATACATATAAATCGTGCCGGCAAGCATAAATAATCCTTTGCGTTTTTCAGTAAAGCCCAATGAAGCGTGACTGCCTTTTTCATGTTTGTAATAAGCTTCGGTTTCAATAATTTGAGCGCACAACCATTGTTTTCCATAATACACATGAATTATTTTACCTAGTAAATTCTGAGCCAGTTCGAACGCATCATGGTCAAAAAATTCATTGTTCAACATCATTTAAATAAAAATACCTCAAGTTGATTGATTTCTTGGTCCGACAATAAACCCCATTTTGTTCGACGCCACAAAATATCCTCAGTCGTTTTTGCCTATTCGTTTTTAATTTAGATAGTCTGCTTCCTTTCCATACAAACCGCCTCCAAAATGCTTCGAGATGGTCAATCGACGCGCGCTTTCTAAAAAAGGTTCATTAACGATCGATAATGGTTGGCATAATGGAATAATAGTGCTTTCGGCAGCTAGGTATATTTTTTCATAGCTGATAAAAATTGATTAAAATCGCCCTTAAATCACCGTCTGGCAAAAGGGTACTGACTCTCCAAGTCGAACCAATTTAGGAAAACGAGACTTTAATTTTGACAAACGAATTTGCGAAGTCGACTTTACTTTAGCGATGTTATCCAGCACATGAGAAACCCATGCCCCCGCTGCATTGACAATAGCTTTGGCGACAACAACGGTTTCTCTTTTTGCTAAGTTGGCTATATTAAGCGTACTTTCCAACGAGCATTTTCACGAACAACCGATTGACAAAGAGTTCGCGTCAATACGGTAGCCCCTTTTGCTTTTGCACCTAGGACAGGCATTGTACAACTAAACGGGCATCATCTACCTGATAATGGCGTATGCGAATCCTAAAGTGAATTTCTCTTTGTTGGGTCCCAATAGGACTGGATAAATAGAGGAGGATAGCTATTCATTACTTCTTTAGTAAACAAAACTAGCGGAAAGGTGTTTGCTTATTACGGTCATGGTATTAATCATGAATTTGCCGCGGAAAAAGGGTGCATTAGTATTGCTCCTCAAGAACTCAATTTCAACAGATTTCAAACCGTTCTCGATATTGTTCTACAACAAGCGGCTTACTACGGAATTTCGCGTCAAAAAGCAATGCCGCGAGCCAAAAAAATATTTAAAACAATTAGGACCTTAGGAAAAACGCACAGATATGGCTCGCAGCCTTTCCGGCGGTCTCAAATGTCGTTTAACGATAGTACGAGCACTTAAAATTGTCCATTTCTTTGCCTACCCATTACTACTACTATTTTTTTACCGCATGACACGCATTTACGTCCTGTTTTTATGTATCCGAATAGGCTCGTTTCTTTACGCTTCTTTAGCGCGCCGTCAGTCTCTACAAGGGACAGCAAAAAAAGGCCCTCCTTGACCGAAAAACTAATGTCTTTCAGGGCTTAAAGGTGATTTTTATAAGTCTTTTTTAAATCTTCGATTATTAGCGCTTTCAAGGTGGTTACGTGTATGCGTGTTGCTGCTCTCTTGATTTAGCAATCCGAACGACTAAAGATCGTCCTTGTAAATCTTTGCCATGAGCGTCTAACGCTTTAACGGCTTGTTTTGTAGTAAGGTACGTCACAAACGCATAGCCTTTTGAATGGCCCGTACGAAAATTTCTAACAATTTTAACAGATTCAATCGCACCAAAACGGGAAAAATATTGATGCAAATCGTTTTCCACTATATGATAGGGCAAATTACCAACGTAAATTTGATCCTTATTATCATTTTTCCATGGCGAATCGTCTAATCGATCTCTTCCTCGACCAAACATAGAAATGAAAACGAAAAGGAGAATTAGAGAAAAACAAACTAAGGCCGTAAAAATAATCAAATTTATTGACATGGCATCCTACCACTATTTTAAAATTAAATAATAGAACTGCCCTACTACCAGGGATTTTCCAAATTAATTTTTGGTCATTCAATTTAATTAACTGACTGACGAAGGATTGTAAATGAGCGAAAAGCCCTTGTAAAGGCTAAAGGCAGACTGTTATTCTGACATCTAGGCGCCAATGACAAGATCACAATTAAAGATGCGGGCTAAAAATTGTAATTTAAATCACCCATCACAACGTATCTAGCTGGAATGTTATCGCCTTCGGGCGTACCTGCGAAAAGAATCCCACTTTTTGAGAAGGTGAATAATCAACCCTCAAGGCACCATAAGGTAAAATTTCACCGTGGGTATTTGACAAATATAATGCCAAAACATCCTGCATACCAGGAAGGGTGGTAATAAAGACTTGGGCTGCTCCAATTTTTGCAAATACGTTGTACCCTTAATTTAAGGGAATGATAGCTTTCCCAGCTGCATAAATTTCCGTATTGCTTTTTTCGGCAACAGTGCCAAACTTGAGATTGGGAAAGTGTGTGTAATTCCATTTCAATCTATCCCTTGAAACGAATTTAACATTGATATATCTGCTTTAACTCTACAAAACTCTGCTTATTCCGTAACCAGCACCGAGAGTCAAGCTAAAATCTCGCAGCAAAGTGAGCAACCTTAGGTGAATCAATGGTACGATTCAAATCGTTTTATTCAAAATAATTTTCACTCTATTGCACTTTATTTAAATTAACAGATAAATTTAATTATGAATTTAAAGAAGAAAAATACAAGATTAAGGAGGCGCTATTACAAAGTGTAGATTCTAGGTATTTAGCAATAGTTCAGTACCCCCTATGAGCGCAGCGAAATACGGGGGCGATAGACGAGATCATTATTTTCCCGTATTCTGCTTTGCTCCATACGT
>NZ_VFIV01000055.1 GCF_019425495.1 Coxiella endosymbiont of Ornithodoros amblus | reverse complement strand
TCCATAAGTTCGCTATCATTTAACACCATGGAATATCAAGATTATTATAAAATTCTAGGTGCCTCGCGTGATGCGACGGCAGATGAAATTAAAAAAAGTTATCGAAAACTAGCACGCAAATATCATCTGCTATTATTACCGCCATTTTAATCAGGAGAAAATGATGCATCCGATGCTTAACATCGCGATTCAGGCCGCCCGCAATGCTGCCCGCATCATTGTGCGCCTTGTTGATAGACTTTATGTCCTCGATATTAATGAAAAAACGCACAACGATTTTGTGACCCAGGTGGATCGGCTGTCCGAAGAGGAAATTATTAACACTATTCATAAAGCCTACCCAAACCACGCTATACTGGCTGAAGAAATGGGCCTTCAAAAATATAAAAATGATTATACATGGATTATTGATCCCCTTGATGGAACGGCCAATTTTATTCATGGTTTTCCACAATTTGCGATATCGATCGCTTTAAAATACCGCGGAACGCTGGAAACTGGATTGGTCTATGATCCTCTGCGTCAAGAATTATTTACGGCTACTAGAGGCAGTGGAGCGCAACTCAATAATCGTAAAATTCGTGTTAGCTCCTGTCAGAAATTAAGCCATGCCTTAATAGGAACTGGCTTTCCTTTTAAAAAAGAAAAAGAACTTTTTCTTGCTTATCTCAAAACTTTTGAGGCTGTATTTCTCCAAACCAACGGTATTCGCCGCGCTGGTGCTGCCGCCTTGGATCTTGCTTATGTTGCTGCTGGGCGGCTGGATGGCTTTTGGGAAATGTCTCTTCGTCCCTGGGACATGGCCGCTGGCATTTTGTTAATTACGGAAGCCGGAGGTCTAGTAAGTGATTTTAAAGGAGAAAACAATTATATCGAAAACGGCAGCGTAATTGCTGGTAACCCAAGGATGTACAAATCTTTATTAGAAATAATTTCAAAAGTGAGTCTTTAAGTCAGAGGAAACGAACCAGTAATTCCTGTGTGGAATGGCGGGACTGTCAGTATCAAGATTAGAATTCAACGGCTTCTTTTTCTATCTGCTTTTTGACAGAGATAATGGGAAGCCGTCTCTCTTGCGGGCTCGAAATTAAACTCTAATTTTATGATTTTTTATAAAACCGCTGTTGCTCGTTAAACTTTACCGGAATTTAAATAATCAATGGCATTGCATTAAAAAAATTAATCAATTTTGAAATGTCTGCCGTAACACTATAATACCAAATTCATAAAATTAAGCTAACACTAATTGTGCTTCTACAGTCCCGTCTTTAGCGGCTTTTTCATAGTACAATCTGGCTTTATTAAAATCGATTTTTTTCGCAACAGCTGCCTCTCTCATCAAGCCTAATTGATAAGTTGCAAATGAATTATTTTTTGCGCCGCTTGACTATAAATTTTTAATCCGGTATTCGGGTCTCAAAACCAACCGCCCCTTTAAATACACTCATGCAATCTGAACTGCCGCCAAGAAAACCCATTTTGAGCCGAGCCTTTGTATAAGAGGAAAGCTTTTTATGGATCACTTTTACTCCTTTTCATACTCATACATTAAATCCAGATTATAGAGCACTTGAGGGTTATGAAGTTCAGAAGCTAAAGTATATCGCTTTTTGGCTTCTATAATTATGTTTGCTCATTTCATAAATAAAGACAAGCCTTACTTTAGCGGACACATAATTTTTCACAGCCGATTTTTTTAACCAATCAATGGCCTTGTTAACGTCGCGATGAACGCCTCGACCCAAATAGTACGTGTTTCCTAATAAATATTGAACGATGAGATTCCCTTGTTTGGCCGACTTTTAGTTAGTACTACTCTTCTGCTTTGTCATAATTTTTCAGAAAAAATTATGTTCATTCATAAATCCTACTGGATCATTCAAAATTTGATAAGCTTTTTGTGCTATTTCAAACGTTTTCTCTGATGTAATCTGACTTTGTTGCAAATAAAAATAATCTAGACCTCATTAGCTTTCTCTAGGCCTCTTTTCCCTGATTTTTGGTAAAGATCATAGGAATTTTCCAATTTTGTGTTTTTTATAAAGAAACACTATTATCTATCGAGATTTAGAAAATCGCTGACATAAAGTTCTGTTAAACGATAAGCAGCAATAGGTAAGTTTCCACCCACAACAGCTAAGCTGTACACAGCTTTCGCCCCATTAAAGCTCTTGAAAAGAATTTTATTATTGGTAGCTTTAATGTCTCGCCCATAAATGTTGCCTAAGACAAATTGATCTTGCAAACTATCTTTCAAGGCAGCCCTTATAAACCAACTGATTGCTTTTTTTATAATCTTGAGGAACCCCTTTTTCTTGTAAATAATAAGTTCCATAAATAATAAGTTCCAATAGCATATTTGGCTTTTAAATAATTTTTTTGCACCGCTTTCGTATACAATTGAAATGCAATTTCATGGTGGGTCTTTTTGAACACCTAATCCATTTTCATACATTTTCCCCAATCTTAAAGAGTGATTGAGTATAACTGCAATTGGCCACTCGAGAGAGGGATTGAAAAGTTTCTTTATAATTTAATTGCATTATTTAAATTTAAGATAGAATCTTTTCTGGTAGAATGTCTTTAAAATTCGCTGAATTCAAATTCAATTTAAAATAGGTTTTTATCTAAGGTCATGGATTTCAGCTCTTTAGTAAAATTTTTCATACAGGCAGTGGCTGTAATAGGGTTGTTAAATTGAAGGTCTGCTTTTTGCATGAGTCCAACCATGATTTGTGAAGGTGTGAATTCAGAACAATTCTCACTATTAGCCTTGATATCGCTCCTATTAATTCGATTAATTTTATCCAATGTTTTTCTTGCTTCTTTATTTTCGTTAGCAGCCACTTTTTCCAACCATTCAACTCCTTTTATAGGATCTTTTTCTGTTTCATTTCCAGCATATAGTATTGTGTCCAGTAAATACTGAGCATCGGGATAGTTATATTTGTCGGCCGCTTTGGTTAAGAAAATTCTTTCTATTCCTATAGCCAGCCTGTCTGCTCGCTAAGAAAATTTTGCCCAGTTTATATTGAGCCATAGAAATTCGTTTTGAGCTGTCCAATGAAATATTTTTTAGCAATATCAATATGTTTTTAACACCGCATCTATTCAGATAGCTAATTCCAGTAAAAAAAATTGAGCGCCAGTATCCACTGCTTTTTTAAACCAAGGCACCGCCTTTCCAAAATCTTTTTGTTGTTAAAAACAATAATTTCCCGGATGTAATTGGACTAGCAAATATCTTAATTCTGCCGGGTGCGTCATATAATAAATCCTTTTTCAAAATCTCTCCGAACTCCAAAATCGTTCATATACATGCTGGCTAAATAACATGTCGCTCCCCCATTATTTTTTCACTAATTATTTTAATCCATTTTTTGTCGTTGGATAGTTTTCTTTGTAATACTCCTGGAAGACAGATCTTTTATCAGAATAACTAATTGAAAAAAACTTAATGTTAAGATAAAAACAGCTATTCGTTTCATAGCAGCAATTCTTCGTTCTTCAAGATATATTTTTTCAAGTCAATAAGCAAAATCCGTACTAATGTATTGCGCTAACAGCCCCACTCGAAGAGTCAACATTTTCTACAACCCAATAATTTCCACAATTATTATCGCCAAAACGTCTACGCGAAAATTCACAAATATCTATCACTTTACTACAGTTGATTATTTTAAGTTTTAAAATATCATTTCCACCATTGGCATAAGTATATTTGACTTTTTCTCATCAGTGGCTAAGACAGATCAGCCATTAGCTGCTATGGTAGTATTGATATGGATAATATAAGGCTCGTCATTGGACCTAGCTTGAAAAAAAATAATCACTTGTTTTGAAACATTTTTAACTCGCACTATTCCCCAATGGGGAGTTTCTCTACTAGAACTTTTTTCCCTAAATGGCCGTCTTTAGTAGCCATATTTACAAAATTTTTGTTTAACCATTTAGCATTTTGTTTGAATAATCGCACACAACCGTGGCTATCCCGATAACCGATAACTTCATTAGAACCGTAAAGCGTGCATCCTTTAAAAAGAACATATATATATAATAAATAGGAATAACACCACAACCGCTCATCTTGATGGAGAATACATTGGATTTATACCCCGTCCCTTCTTACAAAAAATATAAAAGATACCTGTGATCGCCTCACACGAACGGCTTACATTGCAAGAATAATTCTTACCCGAGGAAATGAGCCCCATTTAATCAATTGACCTCTGAATGATAAGCACCCCAAACCAATTGATCTTGGTTAAGAATAATTAATTTTTCGCCAGGATTTTTAATTGTCAGTGCGAAAGGAAAAATACTGTAAATTGTGACGTCTTTTAAATCTTTTGAAACCGCCAAGGTTTGACCCGGATACAAATAAGTACCAGTGCGGCTAAGCCTTTGAACTAAATCACGCTGCTTTTCATCGGGGAACAAGTTCTGCCAACTCTAGGTTCGCTGTACTTTGATACATTCAAAACCCCAATTTTTCGCACAAATCAGTGCCGCAATACTCATTGGACCTATCCGCCCAAATGCAATAGAAGCACCTAACAATGAGATTAAAACTATGAAGATTGCCTTTTCCATGGCCTTCATCCGTTAATTTTTCCTAATTAAGCAGGAAATGTACTCAAGCTAATTTTCAATCAACTAGAGACAAAAACGCCAGGATGGCGGCTTCCGAGCTCTCAGAGATGAGTTCACGGCGTGTCCGCAAAATGTGATCCCTCCCCCGCTTGGAAGGCAGCAATCGATCAACTAAGGAATGAGAAATCAACCGTCCCAATTAAGGCAAATCATCCTCAATTTTCTTGGGCGAACGAATAAGATGCTGACGGCTTAGACCAAACGTTACCGCCAAGGACCCCGCAATATAAATGGAGGAATAAGTCCCGATAACAATGCCGATGATCAAAGCCAATGCAAAAGGCCGCAGAGTAGAACCACCAAAAATAAATAAAACAAGCACGACAATCAATGTTAACCCAGAAGTCATAATAGTCCGAGAAAGAGTTTGATTAATTGAAAGATCCACAATCTCAGTTGGACTCCTACGACGAACCTTACGGAAATTCTCACGGACACGGTCATAAACAACGATAGTATCGTTAAGTGAATAACCGATAACCGTTAACACAGCCGCCAACACGATCAAGTTAAATTCGATATGGAAAAAAGAAAAAATACCTAAAATCAAAACCGGATCGTGAATTAAAGCAATCGCGGCACTAAACGCAAACCGCATCTCGAATCGAAGGGCGATATAAATCATCGTAGCAATCAACGCCACAATCAACGCCAAAATACCATTACTCATCAATTGTTTGCCGACTTGAGGACCGATATAATCCAAAGAACCAATATGCCCTCCTGGTATTGCAGACATTAATTTTTCTTTTAATTGCTCCTGGGTTAATTCTTTATGCGGGGCCACCCGAACAGAAATGTGATGAACATCGTAAACACGAACAACTGCTTGAGGAAATCCCGCCTCTGCCAAGTTTTTCCGAATTTGGTTCGTATCGACAGGCTTTGTAAAATTAACTTCTACTTGTGTACCACCGATAAAATCAAGACCTAAATTCAATCCATTAACAGCCAGCGTAATAATAGAGGCTAGAAAAATAATGACTGAAAAAATTCCCGCACACTTACGTTGGCGCATGAATGGAATCTTAGTATTGGTCTTAAAAAATTCCATTACCTCTTAGCCTCTGCGGGTTTTTCGTTAATCCCAATAGACAAACGTGAAGTTTTGCGCCGTCCGTACACTAAATTCACCACCGCCCGCGTAAAGAAAATCGCTGTCACCATCGACGACAACAAGCCAATAGTTGTCGTCACAGCGAAGCCTTGGACGGGCCCCGAGCCTAAAGCAAATAAGATAATCATTACAATCAGCGTGGTCATATTGGCATCCACAATGGTAGCAAAAGCCCGATCGTATCCGGCTTTGATACTTGCTTGCGGCGACATCCCATTACGCAACTCTTCTCGTATTCGCTCGTTAATTAGCACATTCGCATCCACGGCCATTCCCACCGTTAACACAATACCCGCAATACCGGGCAAAGTAAGGGTTGCACCTAAAATGGATAACACCCCAACAATAAAGACGATATTCAAAGCTAACGCGATGTCAGCAATGACACCGAACAGACGATAGTAGAACGCCGTAAACACAATCACCAATAAGACGCCAATTTCGGTAGATAAAATCCCCATGTGGATATTTTCTTGGCCCAAACTCGGACCCACCACTCGTTCTTGCACAAAATCAACGGGGACAGGATAAGAACCATAGCGTAATAACAAGGCTAAATTTTTTGCATAATCCATCGTAGATAAGTTAGTTATTTGGAAATCGTTTCCAAGAGCAGTTTGAATAGTCGCTATATTAATAATACGCTCAATTTGCCGGTGTTGAGTCACTACCTTTCCATTGACTAAATGACGCGTAGTTTGAGTTTCTACGTAAACAACGGCTAAGGGTTTGCCGATATTTTCTCCCGTAATTCGATTAAAAGAAGGCAAATCGCCGCCACCCACCCGAACTCGCACCGCTGGCCGGCCATCTTCTCCAATAACGCTCAAGGCGTTAATAATCGAAGTTCCTTTTAATACGACTTGCTTCTTTAATAACACGGGCTGCTTTTCGAAGGTATATAATTTTGAACCAAAAGGCACAGGCCCCTTGGTTGTGGCTGTTTTAGCATCATGTTCAACATCCACCAATTGCAAACGAATGGTCGCTACTTTACCAATAATATCTTTGGCTCGAGCCGTGTCTTGAATGCCAGGCAAATCAACGCTGATTTGGCTTCCTCCTTGCTGTTGGATAGCCGGTTCCGCAACGCCTAACTCATTAACACGGTTTCTGAGGATCATTGCTATTTGATCCACTGCATTTTGCTGGATTTGGTGCAATGTCGTTATTAAAATAGTGCCTCGAAGACTCGAGGCCGTGGCTTCAAAACGGTAGTCAGGAAATTGTTTCTCCAAGAGTGTGCGCGCCTGATCACGGGCTTCTTGGTTACGGAAATGGATCATTACGCCATTTTGGTTGCTTAACATCTCTGTATATGAAATGCGGGCTTCTCGAAGCGCCGTTGCCATGTTATGTAAGTCGCCCAATTCCTGGGCTTTCACCATGGCGTCCACATCCACATCTAATAAAAAATGGATACCGCCGCGCAGGTCCAATCCTAAGTGCATCGGTTTTGCGCCGATCGCCTGTAACCATCGGGGCGTCCGCGGCACCAGATTCAATGCAACGGAATAATCAGTACCAACAACAGCCTGAATCACATCCTGCGCTTTAAGCTGATCTTCGGTATTGGGAAAGCGAACTAAAACGATGTTATTGACAAGCCGAACCGAAAGATAAGAAATATGTTGAGCGTTTAAGGTTGATTTGATTTTTTCTTCAACATCCTCAATGGGAGCACTATTCTTAGCTGATATTTGAATAGCCGGATCTTGCCCACATAAGTTAGGTAACGCACAAATGAAACTGATGACGATGAGTACGGCGACTAATACATAACGCCACAACGGATATCGATTCATGCATTACCCTAACTTGTTAAAATCAAATCAATCGTTCCTTTTGGCAACATAGAAGCTATAGAAGATTTCTGTACAGTGATTTCGGTACCTTTGCTAATTTCAAGGACAACAAAATTGTCTTTTAGTCGCGACACCCTTGCAACAACGCCCCCTGTCGTCACCACCTCATCACCTAAAGAAATACCTTCCAGCAGTTGTCGATGTTCTTTAGCTCGCTTGCTTTGAGGACGAATTAACAGAAAATAAAACACCAGAATTAATAGGAGCGGTAACCACAGCATGGACCAAAAACCTCCTGGATGCGGCGCTCGAGCTGTAACTGGTGGTGCAGCATAAGTGACCCCTACGCCTAATACACTCAATAGACTCATAATGTTACTCCTCTTAAAAAAAGGACTTAATGTACCGTGTTCAAGTCAAAGACGCAAATTTTAAGGGGGCAGCGCGACTAATCTCGGCATTGGTAGACCGATTGACGGCCTTCGCGCACGGTGTCCTAATTTCCGGCCGATTCCGAAAAAGGATTAAATGCAAACGCAAAAGAAGAAAAAATTAATAAAAAAATTCATAAAAATAAATGCTTCATAGTAAATCCGCCTTCTCAGTGATAACCGGAATATACTAACACACTTTTCCTAACCTCCTCATTCATAAAGTTCCTGCTTGGTTTGATTAAAAGTTCAGATTTTCAACAAACAACCCAATGAAAAGTGCGCTCTTTAAAGGGGGCGTTATAATGCGCCAACACAGAATTTCTATTTTAAATAAAGAGCAGGTGATGAAAGATATTAA
>NZ_VFIV01000054.1 GCF_019425495.1 Coxiella endosymbiont of Ornithodoros amblus | reverse complement strand
TACGGCTTAGAAAATGTAAGGGAAATTATTTTCAACCCAATAATCAATTGCTTCAATTAAAACAAGCCTTTCCATTAATTCCACCTGCTCAGGAAACAAACTCATCGCTTTCCTTCGTGTATGGAGTATCCCGATTCCAAAGCTAACTCTTTTAATCAAACCAAAATCCCTGACGACCAACAATTAGGTCTTCTTTCTCTTCCTCTACCCTTGTTGAAAATAAGCTAAACATTGAGTGACTATTTCTGTTTTAAACTCTTCTTCCTTTTCTATCATATCCTTTTCCCCGCGAAATTAAAGTCGCCGGTACTAGAAATTTTCTTTCATCTGGACGATAAATAGCGTATCGCTGTGTGGACGGTTGATAACCAAGGTTGTACTCGATTATTCCGGGAATATTTTTTAAACTCACATAAAATGTATTTAATATCGGTAAGAGAAATACTGAGCTCACCAAGTTTTTTATCAATCGATAAAAATCTCTATGCTCTATATCACAATTGACAATCACAATTTGAAAGGATAATTTTCTTCCTTCAATAATATACGTTATTACTTCTTTCATCCTTTTTCAAGGCAATAAAAGGAGTAAATCCTCGAAGGTATCCTAATGGATGAATAGAAGTGTCGCTAAGCGATGCCGGCTGTACGTGGTATACCCAATGTTTTTTGATTCAGAGTTGTAAATAACAATAGGCAGACAGGGTGTAACGCCAGTAACCAGTAGCCAATGATCCCTTGCTTTTTTCTCCTGAATGATAAGACGCGCAAATATCGATATCTTCAATATTCATCTGCTTTCTTTCTATAGAGACTATCGTTCGCTTTGGAGAAATATTGTATAATCGCAGTTTTTCGCTGCTGCCATCACAAAATATAGCCTTATCTGTATAGATAGCTGTAATGCCCTGATTTTTAAATGATACACAAGCGAAAAGGGTCAGTTAATAAATTCACTTCTTTTTGGTTAATAGAGGATTAGGGAATTGTCAAAGATTTCCTGAAAGGATGTATAAATTTTACTATCGACTTCCTGCTTTTTCTTCAAGCAGTTTATTTTCATCGCGAATAGCGGCATTGAAAGCGGTTAAATTATGGATTTTATCAAATTGAGTTAGCATATCTGGAATCAATAACTTCGTTTTCAACAATTGAAATCGTTTATCTATCATTTTTCTATTTGGATTCAATATTTCAAAATAATTATCATTGCGCACTATATCTATAACATTAAAATGCGAGAGGAGAGAAAGAGGTGGTGTAATAGACACGCCAAAGCCTCATTAAAATTACCCTGCAGGCATGCATCAAAAGACGGATAGAGTTTACAAATACACTGTACGATTGTAGCCAGATCGTGATTATATTGTTCGGGTTTTTAGTAGGTGTTTATATTCTTTAATTGCTTTATCAAACCGGCTACAGGGAATTTTTGGTTGTGTCTGTATTACTTGAATAAAAACGTCATGAAGCTATAACTCTTTAAGTCTTTGCATTATCTCTTTTTTCTCTTTTAATTCGACAGCTTTTTAACCTCGGGTACTTCTCTTAATTCCACTAACTCCTTTCCAGACAATTCATCTTTATTATTAAAATGCCTGACATTCTTCCGCACCGCTTTATTAATACTCTCAGCAGTGACCTCACCCGAAGAGTATCTAACTGAAAGCAAGCACATCCAGTAAGATAAATGCCATAAATCTGACCGAATCTTCTTTTTTAATACGATTAATATGGGAAGTAAATGCATTTATGAGCAGTTAAAATTCTCGATCCGGGTGAAACTTCTCCAAATTAGCTTCCCATCAGCCGGTGGTACTAATAATCTTCAGCATTCAAACCGCGACTTCTTCAGCAGCCAAGCCTGGAGCGATATCGTTATGACAAAGCGATTCAATAATCTTGGCAAAATTCGGCATTTTCCAACCTTTCGCGTTATTCCAAACTATAATTCATAGTATCATTTTTTCAGAGAACCTCCCGATGTTTTTTCTTGAATACAAATACTATTTCACTCTATTAGATGAATCCGATTAAAACTGAATTAAAATTTGGCGTAACGCATTAAAGATACAGATGGGCCTTCAGACCCTGTCAAAATGATGAAAATTCGGCTCAAACTAGGTATAGTGTCTTCTACATGACGACAGAGAAAAGACAAATTCTAGTGACTGCCGCTTTGCCTTACGCCAATGGACCTATTCATTTGGGCCACATGGTTGAACACATCCAGGCGGATATTTGGGTCCGATTTCAGCGGCTGAAGGGAAACGATTGCCTTTTCATTTGCGGTGAAGATGCACATGGCACAGCCATTATGATCGCCGCAGAAAAACAAGGGCTCCCCCCCGAAGCGCTGGTGGCTAAAATGCATAAGGAGCACGCTCGAGATTTGAGAGGATTCTTAATTGAATACGACAACTTTTACACGACCCATTCCCCCGAAAACCGTGAATTAGCCGAATTAATCTACACCTACCTTAAAGATAAAGGCGATATTTTTGCGAAGACCATCTCCCAAGCCTACGATCCCGTAAAAGAAATTTTTCTGCCTGATCGCTTCATTCGCGGTACGTGTCCGCGGTGTGGCGCCAAAGATCAATATGGCGATGTCTGTGAAATTTGCGGTGCCACCTATAGCCCAACTGAATTAATCGATCCTGTTTCTGCTTTATCCGGCGCAAAGCCCATTGAAAAAAATTCGGAACATTTTTTCTTTTCCTTAAATTGCTATACTCAATTATTAAAAAAATGGATCGATGCGGGACACTTGCAACCTCAAGTCGCTAATAAACTCAAAGAATGGTTCTCTGAGGATTTAAAGTCGTGGGATATTTCTCGGGATGCACCTTACTTTGGTTTTGAAATTCCCCATGCGGCTAATAAATATTTTTACGTTTGGCTGGATGCACCCATCGGCTATATGGCTAGTTTAAAAAACCTCTCCAAACAGCGCCCCTCTGTGAATTTCGATGCTTATTGGAAAGAAGGAAGTCAAACTGAGCTCTATCATTTTGTTGGAAAAGATATCGTGTATTTCCATGCACTTTTTTGGCCAGCAATACTTTCCGGCGCTGGTTTTCGGTTACCAACGACCATTTATGTCCATGGTTATCTCACAGTAAACGGCCATAAAATGTCAAAATCCCGTGGAACTTTTATTACAGCGCACCATTACTTGGATTATTTAAGTCCTGAATATCTACGGTATTATTATGCCGCCAAATTAAGCGCTCAAGTTGAAGATATCGACTTAAATTTGGATGACTTTATTCAACGGGTTAATGCCGATCTAATCGGAAAATACGTCAATCTCGCCAGCCGGTGCGCTAGCTTTATTGCGAAAAAATTTGGCGGAAAATTAGCGAGCGAATTGCCAAAAGCTGATTTATACGCATCCTTTTTACACGCTGAACAAACGATCACAGATCATTACGAGTCCCTCAATTACAGTAAAGCGGTTCGTGTTATTATGTCGCTGGCAGACCGAGCCAATCAATATATCGACGCGAAAAAGCCCTGGGAGCTCGCTAAAGAAATTAATCAAGAAGCTCAAGTACAAGCCGTATGCACCCAAGGGCTTAATTTATTTAAAATTTTAACGACCTATTTAAAACCCATCTTGCCAGTCACGGCAAAAAGAGTCGAACAATTTTTAAATTGCGATGAATTAAATTTTGTAAATTTAAAAACGCCATTGCTCGATCATTCCATTAATCCTTTTGAACCTTTAATGCAACGATTATTACCTGAAACCACTGCTCGATTGGCCCATGAGTGAGAAAAAAAAATTAATTGACGATATCGATGCCATCTTAGCACAGACCCAATGTGGCTTGTGTGAATACACTGCTTGCCGCCCTTATGCCGCAGCAATGGCTAACAACGAAGCTCCTATCGACCGGTGTCTACCCGGCGGTGTGGAGACACTTTTAAAATTAGCCGATGCCCTTCATCAAGATCCCACCCCTTCTATCGCTGCGTTGAAAAAAAAAACTAAACCGGCCAGTGTTGCTTTCATTCGCGAAGATGAATGTATCGGCTGCACGAAATGCATCCAAGCGTGTCCTACCGATGCAATTATCGGCGCTTCTAAATTAATGCACACGGTGATCACCGACGCTTGCACCGGCTGTGAACTATGCCTCCCACCTTGTCCGGTGAATTGCATCGATATTAAAATAATTACGCCACCCACCCCTTACGAAAAAAAGAAAAAGGCTCAACAATGGCGTTCTCGTTATGAAGAAAAACAAAAAAGACTTTCCCGCCATAAATCCGAGCAACGTCGCAAGCACCAAGAAGCTAAATTAATCAATACACCCAAACAAACGTTGGATGCACGAAAAACTGCCATCCGTGCTTCTATCGAACGCGTCCGAGTAAAAAAGGGAAATTCTAATGGATCAAACCGAACGTGAAGAAATTTTTCATCGTTTTAAAACGCGCAATCATAAACCGGTCTCCGAATTAATTTATCATTCTGGGTTTGAATTATTAATTTCGGTAATGCTATCGGCAAAAGCCACCGACATCAGTGTTAATAAAGCCACTAAAGATTTATATCGCGTCGCCAATACGCCGACCAAGATGTTAGCACTGGGTGAAAGCGGATTAAAAAAATACATTAAATCGATTGGGCTTTATAATACGAAAGCTAAAAATATTATTAAAACGTGCAAAGTATTAATTGAAAACTATCACTCCAAAGTACCTCGAACGCGTGAGGAACTGGAAGCTTTACCCGGCGTTGGCCGCAAAACAGCAAACGTGATTTTAAACACGGCATTTGGCGAACACGCTATCGCCGTGGATACGCATATTTTTCGTGTGGCTAACCGCACCGGTTTGGCGCGAGGAAAAACACCGCTCCTTATTGAAAAGAAATTAATGGAAGTAGTTCCGAAAAAATATTTAGCGGATGCTCACCACTGGCTAGTTTTACACGGCCGCTATATTTGCATAGCACGACGGCCTAAATGTTCTGAATGCTTAATTAATGACTTGTGTGAATATCCCGAAAAACGACTCTCAACTTATCCAATCCCATGGAATGATAAATAGGTTATTTCAAGGTTATATAGATTCTTGAACAGGGACGAAAAATAACCTCTCGCTTGTTTATATTTACTGAGAAAAACTTTTCATCTCTCGCTGTTTATAAGGATTAATTTCAATAGAGGTCGTACCTTCAATCCGATAAGTGTTTAGTTGGTTTGCGATGTTTTGATTATCATTTGCTTAAAATACTTCCAATATGGCGGTGTCGGTAGTTTATAGAGCACCTATAATTTTGCTATCCCTCATATCAATGTTACAAGGTACTTTTAGCTCATCCAAGCACTTAAAAATAAGCATCAACTGGAGTTGCCCCCGAATTAGCCGGAGCCTGTGGTACTGGCAATACCCGGCCATATGAACGTCGTGACGAAATTCGATCCCCGCCATTGTATTTTTTTCTAAATTGAGGTGCTGATCACAAAAGAATAACTGTTTTTTAGTAAATTGAAGGCGAGCACCCGCCCATTGAAATCTATATCTTGCAACACAAAGGAACGAACGGCCGTAATTCGAGCAGCACCCCCAAAGGGCTATGAGAAAATTCCATATGAGCGTTCAGCATAGGAACGGTGTTGTAAATTATTTCCGTTTGGCGTTTCGCCGAATCCACCAAATTGAGTCAGCACACCTCGTCGAATATTTCCAGGAAAGGTGGTTACAAAAGGAGAAATATCAATCTTGTATCCCTTCTGAATTAGTAATATTCGTAACATACCCCTCTCCTATATCAAAACCTCTACTTTGGTATCCTGAATTAATTCCTCTTGTCTGAAAACATGGTCAGAGCCGGATTTGATCCCCTTAAAAAAGAAAGCTCTATACACAGAGGTGTAAAAACCCTCGTGGTGAGCCTAATACAGCGGCACAAGCTTCGATTCTTGCCAACGATTTAGTGAGCGGCGTAGTCAACATCGCGCTGCTGTATTTCCCAAACGGAACATACATTTGACCCAGGGTAAAATAGAGAGGAGGGCCGAATAAATTCCGATGGTCAAAAAACCACATGCGGGCATTTGTCACGCGACTGCTGCTGGCTGACGGCGAGTCATCATAATAATCCAACGCAAAAACCATTTGCCAAAGTACTCAACATCGGCATTATATCGAGTTCAGCCGTGGTAAGGTTAACATCTCCCCAGCTTCGATGATCAAAACACCCCGATGAATAATTTCTCCTTCTTAAAGCCCCACTTAAAAGAACAATGGCCCGGTTATCTAACGTATCGCCGACCTCCAACAAATGACGCTCAAAGTATTGTCGTTCTATAACAAAAGAAGATCTTCATTCATGCTGGGATATTCATAAATCCGAAGCATTAAAGGCGCTTTTGAGTCCCAACAAAGATGAAGTTGTTACGGTAATCCCATGACGAAAACGTAATGCTCCAAAGTAATCGCACAGTGCATGGCCTAAGTCGACGTCTTCTTCTAATGCCCCTAGGTGTGCGAGTGTATTTGTGGTCGATTTTTCCTGTTCCAGATGATTGCGGGTTTTAACCTGATGTAATTCCACTTGTAAATTATTTACTTTGTTTCGCAACGCTTTTTCCTACCGGATGACGTTTGAAGCGTGCGTCTTATTTTATCTTAAGTGGGTGTTTTTCGCGAACGAGTGCGCTGGGAAATGAAATAAACAAAGCTGCTACCAGCAGACTTACGGCAAGAAAAAATTTCACAACAAAATACCTCCCAGTTTTCCTACTGCTCCCTGAGCCCTACCGTAAAAAGGGTTTTAATATACACGCTTTAAATAGGTTTTTCTATATGGTGAGATCGAAGCTTCAACAGAACTAATATTCCCTTAACTTCCTTCTGGTAGGATGATTTTAATTTTTAATCCTGGAAATATTACGTAATCTCTCGCAACTTAAGAAGAAAAACGATCCGTCCAGTTTAAGTTTAGTGAATTTCATCATTATTCGCTGATTCCCTTTTTACCTCCTTTGGAGAAAATTAAAATGCCTCACGAGGCATGGCAAATCATAACTGATTGTGCGTTAGAAATACTTTGTCTCATAAGCAATCAACCCCTTATTAAGATCTGGTAATAATTGCCACCCTGACCTGACGACCCTCGTGTTTATAACAGACAGTCCGCAATCAGATACTGTGGATAGCAACGAGCTGAGGCCTTACGGTATTACAGGAAATAATGTCAGTAGCTTATTTAGTTGGTGTGGAATTACCCCACGATTCAGACTCTACCCGATTTTATTCTCAATAATTCAGCTAATCAAGCAACTAGTTTGGGCTGTGAAATCGCCAATTTATAGAACAAAATGATCCAGCTCGATTACAACGGGCATTCTCACCAATCGTTAATCGCCTAAGAAGCGAATGGGGCCAGCTCTGGTTTTTGCTATTGCCGCCCAATATGGCCCTCTAGCTCGTGCGCTTTTCCATTCTTTGAGCGCACTCTTCAACCCAGCAATTCTGCCCACTATAGGTATTTCAATGGCAGGGTATTTAGTAACGAATGTATTCATTGAATACAGCAGTTTTATTTATATTTTTCGTCGTAGATCACTTTTTCTCTATTTATTCAATCATCTATGATGCGCGCAATTTCTGCCGCTTTAGGAGATTTATTTTTACACCACGTGCAGCATCGAAAAAACTTCGGCATAGCTATAATCGTTAGCGATTGCCGTGCTTTTGTACCGATCTCGCAATAATAACGCATGCTCGATGCCTCCACTCATTAGCAAGAGAAATGGCGGTAAGTTTTTTAGAGATGTGTGTATTCACACGAACAGGATTTGAGATTTATTATCTACGATAAGATCAATATTCCTACATATAGGAAGGATATTACTCGGATGTGTCCCATTATTGGGTGCAGCACCCAATTATTATTTATCACTCAGCGAAGTAGCTTCGTCCATAACAAACTCAAGGGCTTCTAGTACAACATCGTCGTTGGTTTCCGCGCCTTAGTTTTTACACTCCCGCCGAGAGGACGGATGATGAGGGCGAATCTACACTAACCTTTGCCATTCGAACGGTAGCGCGATTAGCTTCTGCTATTTTTATTGATCTTAATATACTGCTCTTCTTATATACTGCTCTTATGGAGCTTCGGACGCTATTAAGGCTATTGATATCTTTATTATCAACGCCTAATTACTGTGTTATGGAACGCCAATGCTCCTTATCGTTTAGCTCATCGTAATAATGCACAACATCTTTCGGATGACAATGAAGAGAAAAATGACGATGCTACTACCCCTTTACTTGATCCTTAAACACTTTATTAAGAGGTAATCTAGGCATGTCGCCAACAATCAAAGCCTGCCACCATCATTCCACGCAGGCGCTTCCAATTGGCTGTAACAAATTTCATTTTATTAGGCCTAACGTCAACAACGAATAAGTGGTTGTGCGGCTCTTGTCAGGATGTAAAAAAGCCCGTCATCTTCGTGCGTAGGCCGCCTACCGATAGATAAAGAATGGAGGCTTCACACACACAGCCGAAGTCGCGGGGATTGTGGGTCTCCATCATGATATATAAATAGCGTTAAGAGAAA
>NZ_VFIV01000006.1 GCF_019425495.1 Coxiella endosymbiont of Ornithodoros amblus | reverse complement strand
ACTAACCCACTGATGTCTTTCATCAAGAACCCCTTATCCTTCAATAACATCAGGAATTCTACTGAATACTCAGCAGCTTTTCTGACCATTTCATCAACTTAACTGCTTTTGTTATGTATAGAGGAAAGACAGTCTCACCTGAATCAAAAGCAGCACAGGTAGTTCATTCAACTTCCTCAAGAATAGGTGGAGTTTTTGGTTTTTCTTCCCGAATTCGCTGGTAAATCTCCTCTCGGTGGACAGCGATGTGCTTGGGTGCATCAATACCTATGCGCACTTGATTTCCGCGAACCTCGAGGACGGTGACGGTAATTTCACCCTCGTTTCCAATCTTTATAGCCTGACTATTTGTTCGTGTTAAGACTAACATAAATTATTCCTTTTGGCTAGAGCCGCCTTGAAAAGGCAACGGCTGATTACATGCAGAATATCCTTTTTATGATCTCCTGTGAACCTAGTGATCCATAAGATATTACATTCCCTTTTCTATCACGCGCAAAAAGTCCAAAACTCCTGATGAACTTACGCGATAAAAAGGAGCGTCAAGGAACTAAGACTTCTCCTTGTCCGCAAGTGCGAGGTCAATTACGCACAGCACAGAGGATTAAAAAACCCCAGTGCACTTGGAGCGAGCATTATACTCATGATAACGAGAAGTGCAAGTGTAAAAATCGAAGTCGAGGAAAGCTTTCTTGCTGCCTTCCGCCGGACCGATTATAAAACGCTTGCGCTTTCATCTTCTATGATGAAGCTGAACGCCTACCGAGGTGCCTATTAACAAATCATCGGCGGGTCGGTGCGCGAAGAGACCGTTGGCAACGACACCTGGGATGTTATTGAAAATGGTTTCTAACTCAACAGGATTGAGGATGGCCAGGTTGTGAATGTCTAAAATCACATTACCGTTATCCGTCGTGAATCCTTGTCGATAAACCGGGTCTCCCTTGAGCTTGACGATTTCACGTGCAATAAAGCTGCAAGCCATTGGGATAACTTCAATCGCTAAGGGGAATTGTCCTAGCACGTCCACTTGTTTACTTTCATCGACAATACAAATAAAGCGTTTAGCGGCTGCCGCGATGATTTTTTCACGGGCAAGGGCGCCACCGCCGCCTTTGGTAAGATAAAAATGTTTATTAAATTCATCAGCTCCATCCACGTAGACATCCACGTTGGAAACGGAATTAAGATTGACAACTGGAATACCGTGCTCTTTTAAGCGATTTTCAGTGACTACAGAGCTTGCAACAGCCCCTTCAATGTGATGTTTAATTTCCGCTAAAGCATCAATGAAACAATTGACGGTAGAACCAGTTCCTACTCCAACGATATTGACGCTTTTAATGAATTGAGTCGCTTCAATAGCGGCTGCTTTTTTAAGTTCGTTTTTTGATATGATCATGATCTCCTCAGTACTAGTATTTTAAATAAAATGCCTTCTCACAGCCATTCCAATTTTAGACTTCGTCATTCGGCGCAGGCAGGAACCAGGCGCACCTTCGGTGCGCTGTGCATGTATGCACTGGATCCCTGTCTGAGCGGGATGATGGACTTTAAGTTTTTAGTCCTTACCTCTTGTGTGCAATGACAGAGTAATTACCCATTGTCTTTTTTAATTCTTCGATCAATAAATCTTTTTCCTGCCACAGAGTGTTAACCACTTCTGAAAATGAAGACGGAACGTTGTGTCTTCGTAGTAATTTCCAATAAGATTTTGAGTTAGTGGAAATAACTCATACTACACCGCAATCTCGCGACGATTCCCGCAAGGAAAGGGACTTGGAATAATGGAAAGTGACGTTAATAATTCCTGCTAATTTATTTTGTAAAGCGTTTATTACTATCCCAATCCCGCCACGCTTTAGGGCGCAACAAATGTAAATAAGGAGAAGTTTGGTGTTGGTGTTTAAGTAGAGTGAATCGGGTGCCCTCAACAAAGTTCACAGTGCTCATAGGAAATATTTTAAATTTTTTGGAGGATTTTTGGTAATTTCGATATCTTTCGCTTTCAACTCTGGGTGACGATGGATAGAGTCGTTGGAATACCGATGCACAAAAAGGTACCCCAACAACCAGCAGCCAAAACCGACCAAAGGGAAAAAGCATAATAATCCTCTCTCCATAAAAAATTTAAGCGGTGGACTTTTTCAGTTAAAAACATAACCAAGCGCTAATACTAATATATCAAACCCCGATTTATGATTGCTGATGAGAACATACCATTTATTTGGATCTAATTCAGCGTCGCTTTTGATTTTCCAGCGATGATGCGGCAATTTTAACAATACATTGGCAAAACTCGTCAAAATAACACGAATATGACCGAGAAATTTTAATATCGCGTAATGCCAAGTTTTGACAGACGTAAGCTACGCAAGGCTACTCAAGATAATGACAGGAATAGCCTACAGCAAAATCACAATATAAGAGTAATAACAAAATCAGCGGTTATGCATTTAAGAGATCTATCATTTAGAATCAGAGAGCCGCCAACGATTTCATTCCTATCGTGCCAATAAACGCCTCTAGCCACAGCTCATGTTCATAATCAATGCTATGATGATGGGATAAAGCGCCGTCATGATCTATGATTGCTTGTGTGAAATGTGACGCCCGACATAACCGGGACGTCCAATTTTATTTTGAACCACCCATGCCATGCATTGAGTCAGTGCCCGATTGAATTCACGATTTAAATTGTGATTTTTTAGGCTTTAAATGAAACTCAAATCTGTTTCATCGCTATCCATCAAACGCATCATCTGCGGAAGTTCTTTTTAAGTAGCGCAGCGGTGGATCCCTTTAAGTCCAGTGCTAAAATTAGGAAATAAGATCGCGTTAAAATGTTCTTTTTCAGGCAATGGATACACTTTCATCGTTGCTTGAGTGATAATACTAAGTCTTCCTTCACAGCCGATAAATCATTCACGCAAATTAAGCGCACAAGAAGCACGCAGAACGGTGATATTTTCCATGACGCCTTATGGTGTCACAACTTGTAAACTTAATACCCTTTCGCTAAAGGTGCCGTACTGATCGGATTGAATACCGACCGAACGTGTTGCAAGCCAACCACTTAACGTGGAGAACTGAAAGGAATCTGGGAAATGCCCCAGCGAAAATTATTTTTTGTTTAATTGCGATTCAAGCAGAGATCCTAAGGAATTACTTAGACATTATGATTCGTTACCAAGCTTAATAATGCAACGACTTATTCGCTGATTTCCGAATAAAAAAATAATCCGGGGGCCCAGAAATTAAACCCTGTCGAAATGCGAAATAGATCTCGGAAATTTTTACGATAGGTAGGCATGTCGCAAACGCTCCAGTTTATCTTGTGAAATTTGATCGGAGCGAAAATCGCGCTCCAATTGCTGTAAAAAGTCTGACAGCGAATAGGGGATGGCAGTTGGATTTTCCAAATTAAATGGGAAAATCCTGTTGGGCAATATTACAACCTAGTATTTTTTCTACATAAAGTAAAAATTTTGGCATCTGATGGATGTCGGGCTGTTTATCAGACGCCCCTAGTCCCACCATTTCATAATCATGCAAGTTCCTCTTTTTCTTGCCACCCATTATCATCAGTTAATTGCCGCAATTGAACAATTGCCGTATGAATCGTTTCTGTCAACAAGGCACAATGCTCAGAAAAGGAGGCCGCTGCAGATTCCGCTACGACTGCTTCTGGATAAATCGGTTTGCCGATATACATTTTAATTCGCCCAGGACGGACCATTCGAGCCCCTTTAGGGAAATTTTCAGTTCCTTTATATAAGGGTACAATTGGTAAATTAAGCGTAAGCCCTTTGAAAGCAGCTCCTTTTAAAAGGTAAAAGCTCGCCGGTTATCGAGCGTATTCTTTCAGGATAGATAATTAATTATGCTTTTTTCTTTGAACTTTTTGCAATGTCGCCGAATTTCTCTTAAGTCTTTAACGGGGTGTTTACAGTCTACCTCAATTAAATTCATTGATTTAGCCGAAAACGGTATTTTCTCTCGTCCCTTAAAAAAAATAATCCTTCGCTGCTAACATGCTAAATTCTTTGAAAGAACATCGCGTCGCTAACATTAAAGCAGGGAAATCTATGTGGCTCGTATAGTTACTGCATAGGATGTAAGTACCTTTAACTAAGATTTGCCCGTAGACCGAAAAGCAGTAATAACCACGAAATATTAATAAAAAAAATCATTGAAATCCTATTTATAGATTTTAAATTTTTTCATGAACTTTACATTTCTTCTTTTTTGTCCAAAGATCATATGTGCTTTAGCGAATTTATTAGCTTCGATAGCCACTGCTAACGAGACTTCTAATTACTAATGCACTCGCCGTGATGAGTTCGGCTAATCGTTTTGATGAGTGTTTTCCTACACAATTGATGAGTTTAAATTGTTTTGTTGTTGCGGCAATTGCATTCCACTCCCTACTTTCCCAACGGTAATTAGAGGCATAGTTAATACGAATTTAGCTTCATCCGATTCCGGCAAATATAAAATATCAAAGAAAGGACTACATTTTAATGATGCAAGCACAATCTTGTCCAGTTGCAAGGTAAATAGCCGTGAATGCATTCGTGACATGCAAATTGATCCCGACTATATTAGCAAGCTTGCTGGCGTAATGGGCGCCGCATTCCTCCTGCTAATTGTCGAGGCGAAATGCCTAACGTTCTTTTACAAACGGCTGCCGATAACATGCAAGAGGCAATGACTTTTTGTGCCCTTCTCCCGCCAGGAGAGTTTTCGTTGACGGCTTTTTCCGGATCAAAACTCGATTTTAATAAATAAGCAAACGATAAATGCTCTGCGAGGGTACTTTGAATAAACTCACATGCATTATCAAGTATAAAAGATAGTCATATTCTGGACCACATCTTCCGCCGTGGTATAAACAAAATTGAGAATTAGGTGATCATGCACTTGGTATTGATCAATTCTTACTAATTTCCCGTATTGAGTGCTTTGTTCAGCCACATTTTTTATTGCGTTGAAGTGTTCTGTCACCCAGGCAAAGAAAATTTTTAGTGAATTTAAGTCCTTAAATGAAAAAAAATCGGACTGCGGGAAATCACTTGCTAGATATTTTAAGTTTGAATGTCACCGCATTGGGCAGTCGCGTAAAAACGCGGGACATCGATAACCTCAACGTTCCCTATAGCATTGCTACAGGAACGTAAGGGAGAGAGGTGTGCCTGGACATAGCGTTCCATCATCACACACGGCCTGCTTAGGGGTAAGAGGGATGGCAATTTGCCCTATGTGTTTTTCGATCAGCCCCCTGAAGCCGCTTAATTCGGGAAAGCAGGATTCCCAATTCAATCCCTACTCCTTCATCCATTGGCACCGCCTTTTGAATTCCGATTCATCGAATCCATAGGAGATTTTTCCCATTTATTCACAGTTTCGCTTCTCCATTAGGCCATCATTCCCAAATGGAAAAATCTGTCAAGTTAGCTGGACTTCAGACACCACTAAAAACCATTCATCAAATGCTTCTGATTCTTTCCCCACCGGTCCACTCGAATAATAGTGCCGTGTTAATAGCCCGATTCGGCACCGCTAGCAAAGCACGGTGTTGACGACATCTGCCGGTCACGTTAATCGTTTAAAGGGATTTTTCATTTTTCCAAGGCTTTCAAGCGGTTGTTACCGGGGACGAGGCGAAGAGCAGGGTATCGGTAACTCCAGGTTGGAGAAGATTAGAACGAATAACATATGCAGTAAATTCAACGGCAATGGAACGAAAGACCGCCCGCTAAAGCCACCCCTAGCTGCTGAAACCACCGCGCACAGCCTTTCCATGCGATCTCATTGTCTTCACTAGTTAAACCAATCACTCGCGTATCTTTGTCAAATAATCCTGCTTGGTGAAGTGCTTGAGTCCACGTTAATAAACTCGTCCCCATGCTATAAATCGTGTTAGTCATATCTTCTTGTTCAATTAACGACCGGCTTGGCTGTACTGAGGCGATTGGAATAAAGTCAGTTACGGTAATTGTTCAGCATGGTGCTCCAGTTTCTCTTTTAAGATATCCGGGAGTATACCCAATGCCGTTGAACTCTTCAATACCTCCATTGTACGTTTCTTCTAACGGCTTTTCCGGGACAATGGGTTTTAGATTACCGAAGGCGATAGAATGAAGCAGCAATTTACCTTGCTTTTCGCTCCCATGATCGATTGAAGCTCCTCAAGAACCTCAGTACTCAAGGCATCCGTGTTACAAACCCGAAACTGAACGCCATACGACTTAATTTCGCTAAACGCCTGATTAATTTTTCCATCGCACCTAGGCAGTCTCTCGGTGAACAATAAATATATTCATTCCTCTAGCAGCTAATTGTTTGGCACCTTGCTAAGCCGAATCCGTCTTCTCGCCACCTCACCATTCCTCCTTCGTCATCCCTAAGTTGGCGGACTGAGGTGCTTGACATTCTTTTTAAAGATAAAGGATGGATTACGTGAATATCATCGCCGAATTTTTGGCGACACGCCCAATTACCCAGCAGTTGCCTCACGGCAATTGTCTGCGATTGATAAGAAACACATTCCTTCAAACGGCGCACTTGGATGACTAAGCGAGGCCATTCCATTAATTCCCTTCTGTCTACTAAAATCAGTGCATGAATCACGCTTTGCTACCGGCATTACCTTACATTTAACTACTGCCCATTCCAATTAATATTGATTGTTAGTTGTTAGGTAAAAGGAAAAAAATCCTTTAACCACTGACTTAAATTACTAAGGGCAAGATCCGGCAATACAAACATTTTAGGTGAGAAGTAAAGTTTTCTTACGCATTTGTGCTATAAGTCTTATAATCTGCTTCTTTTATGGCCGATAAAACAGCATCCGGATTTTCAGCCGTTAGTATGGTTTGTTATTCTAAAGCAGAATAAACCCGATCTAAAAAGCGCTGATTAAGGAATTTTTCATGCGTTTCCGACTCCTTAAAATCAACGATGTCATTTCCTAAATAGAAACCCATCGATTAAACAGCAACGGTTTTAACCTGACTCGAAATTAAATTAACCGCATCTTCAATAGTTAGAATACTATCCGCTTGATCATCAGAAATTTCAGTATTGAACTTGTCTTCAAAAGCTAATAACGATATCAATCAACTGTGCAGAATTAATTTTCAAATCGTCAAGAAAACGAGAAGCGTAGGTGGCTTGGGCCACGGCATCAGGGGCTTTACTGAAATGGGTTATAATCGTTTGATTTTATTAATCTTTACTTTATCCATTCTTAATCTCTTCGTTAATTTATTATTGCCAGCGTTTCAAAATCAAAATCGATTTGTTTTTCTTGGGCTCGTTAAACAATTCGATCTTGAAACACTTCTTATTCAGAATGAATATCTTCACAATTTAAAGAAGCGTGAATAAATCCTTTATTAATAAGCTGCAACACCGATGCGACGGCTTCTAAGTTGCCAGCAGCACCTAGCGGATGCCCAATTAACGACTTTGTCAAATTAATCCACGGTAATTCGTTAGGTTCACACTTTAATGAATTAGCCTAATTTAAGTTCCAATTTATCAGCCATCGTGCCCGTTAAATGGACATTGATAGCATTAATTTCTGAAGTAGAAATGGTAGCATATGCAACCCGATTGAATACAGCGCTGAACTCCAAGGGAATTATGTGCCGTCATAGAAGCGCGCCTTACTGTTGACCGCCACAATTCCGCTGGCGCTTAAAATCTCAGCATAAATTCGAGCCCGCGCTGCTCAACGCTTTCCAATGTTTCTAACATCAGTAATGCAGCGCCGGCTGTGGCACAAAACCGCTGGCCAATGCGCTCATGAGACGAGAAGCTTTTTCTGGCGCTCCGTAAAAACTTTGGCCAACATACGCATGGCATCAAAATCTCTCCATAATGTAGGGCGAAGTGCCTTTGACACCGCCCGCGAGAAAACGGAAAGCTCTGCCGTTTTTTAAGGCATAAAAAGCACTGGCGATGGCTTCGGTTCCCGAACTGCAGACACTTGATACCTCGAAAAGTTGGCCCCTCCGAAACCCAGCAGTCCACTGGCTTTTGCACTGGAAGCGCTTGCCGTAATTTATTCCATCACCGTACTTCCTAACCACCTTACCCGTCCGGCGTCGACCCCGGGGACTAACTACCCCACTACCCCACCGATGTTATCCATACCGCCAATTCCGGTTCCAATAATTGCGCTCGTCGTCCAATCAAGTGATTTTGATCATCGCTTTGGGAATATCAAAGCCCGCATCACGTCAGCGATCTACAGGAGTAACAGACACGTATACCATGGCTGCTAGTTCATACTAAGGCGCTGTTCTTCACTAAAATAGCGAGAAGCTATGGTTTCAACTCCTTGAGGAATGTCGGCCACTTGGCATAAAAAATTTAATTGTTGAAGGGACGAATGATATCGGATACCAGAGATGCCTTGTCGTAAAGCACTTTCAAAATGTTTTACAGAATTAGCGTTAAGCGCAATGATGCTTAACCTCGTAATCACAACACGATGATTTATAAGTTCTTCACTCCGATGCCACCAAGCTCAGCAATACCAACTAGCGTCCCATCTGCCTTATGGGTTTTTGGGTGGCTTTTTAATTTTTTTCGTCGCCATAAGGTTTCCTCTGCACGGATAGTTATCGATATCAGTCAGTTTGATTTGCGATAAAAATTCAACATTTCCCTCTGTAAATAAAGTCACTAAATTCATTACTTCGTTTCTCGCTATTTCTTTGAATAAGAGATACAAGTGGGATGCTACTAAATCCATTTGCACCATTGATTCTAACAAAATTACTTCAAGCGTTAATGGGTTGCTAGGGAAATGGTCTTGGTAAGAAAATTCTGTCAGTTTAAAAGTATAAATACCTTCGATACAGTTTTCATCGACGGAAAGGATTTTATTGATAAAGAAAAAAGGAGGTTTTTGTGGGTATAGCCTCAACGAGTTCAGTCGCGCTATAGGGCTGTAAATTTTCTGTAAAGATGCTCATGAATTAAATCGTTTCCTCCATGCGGTTAACCGCCCTCATACCGCCAATAGCGTGTTGGGGATTTCAATGGATAGTCGTCAAACGAATATTTAAAAACGAAGCCTTTTAAGCTTGATTAATTTGATATACGAGCTCACCATCGGCGAATACGCTGCCATCGCCCAACACCATGGAAACTTCTTGTTGTTCCAGATGAGAATAACGTCGGATAGAAATTTCGTAACGGAGCATCTTAATTGTGCAGTCTAATTTATCCAAAAAATCGACTTTTTTGTACCAAAGCACGCCCCGATCCCACTCCAGCTCGTAAAGAGATATATAATCCCAATAATTGCCAAATCGCATCGATCTCTAAGTAGCCTGGTTTTAAGGGATCATGACGAAAAATGACATTGGAAAAACCAATCATCTGTGGATATCCGTTTCGGCGATAATTTTGCCACAACTACCCGTGTGCTCCACGAAAAGAACGTGATTGACCATTAGCAGTGGCGGCGCAGGCAGCGCCCGAAATACCTTCGGCGTGCAGGTCTTTAATCAGATGCCCCCAGGTTAAGCCCGCTCCGACCACGCTCATTAATACTTGATCATTCGATTTAAATGAACTCCATCGTTCAGAAAAAACGCTGGTAGCGCTTGCTGCACTGCAATTGCCAAAGCAGTTTACATTGTAAAGATGTTTTTTGGGCGCAATACCAGCTCGGGGTGCAGCAGACCGTAACATCATTAAATTCGTTTGATCTCCAATAAAATAAATTTCATTCAAATTAACCGCATTTTGTTTGGATAAACAATTAATTTCGCTTACTGTTGTTTTAATTGCAAAATGCTGCACCCGCGACCTTATTGTAAAAATATCCGCCCGTTAGCGAAGTTACCACTGGCCATTTTTTAGGACTTGAATCAATATGTGAGTCCATTAACAGCCACGCGCTTTCATGCCGTTTTGAAACAACCGCGCAGCGGGGCCAAGCCCCATCAGCAAATAAAACGGCCGTATTGCGGTCAGTAAAATCGATAAATAGTGGTAAAACTGGGATTAACTACAACGATATATTCCTGCAATATGGATCCGTGAAGGTAATTTAAATAATGCATTTGGCAGTAAGAACACGCTGTGTTTATATCGATGGCTATGCTTTGAATATCCGCTGCTGCAATAATGCTGGCGTTGGCGGGTAAGGTGTATTGAAGAATACATTCACCGGCTACTACTAATCCTACTTGATTTGTTTCAATTCCTGCACGACTTAAAGCGTGATAAACGGCTCTCGCTGCGCTATCGACATAGGAGGTTTCCATCTGCTGAAAGGCGAGAGTGGTATTTTTATGTGGGTTTCTCTAATGTAATTGAGCGGTAACGCGGTTTAACATCCATTCATTGTTGGTGTTGATATTGAGGGATTCTAAAGAAGAGAAGGAACTATCAATCATGTTGTCAGGGTGATAATGGCCAAGACCGTGTAAATATAACATGTTTTTCCTGTTTTATTATCAAGACACCCCTTCCGAAACCGAGAGAGAGGCCGGACCGGTTGTTCTGTTCCTAGAAAAGGAGGACAGGGGATCATACAATTCCTCTTTGTCGCAACAAAGCTTCCACTTTTGGCTCTCGTCCTCGAAAAGCTTTAAATAAACTTAAAGGATCTTCTGAACCACCCGATTCTAAAATACACGCTGAGAATTGCCGCGCGCTATCTTGATCGAATATTCCGTTTTCTTCAAAGAGAGAAAAAGCATCGGCTGCCATTACCTCTGCCCATTTGTAGCTATAATAACCCGCCGCGTAGTCGCCTGCAAAAATATGTGAGAAGCTATGCTGAAAGCGATTAAAATCAGGAACGGGAATTACGCAAACAGTTTTTCGTACTTCATTAAGAATCTCTTGAATCCGATTTTTTTGCGCCGCATCAAATTCCATATGTAATCGCATATCGAATAAGGCAAATTCCAACTGGCGCATCATTTCCAATCCCGCATGAAAATTTTTAGTTTCGTGCAAGTGTTGGAACAGCTCGTCCGACATGGTTTCGTCCGTTTGATAGTGCTTGGCTATCATAAATAACGACTCTTTTTGCCATGCCCAATTTTCTAAAAATTGACTGGCTAACTCTACGGCATCCCACGGAACGCCATGAATTCCAGAAATTTCCGCATAGTCAATTTTAGTCAACATATGCTGAAGAGCATGTCCAAATTCGTGAAACAAAGTGACAACATCGTCATGACTGAATAAAGCAGGTTGATTCGCAGTTGGAGGATTTAAATTACAAACCACAAAGGCGATGGGCAATTGTATTTTTCCATCGAATAAACAGCGCCTCGGGCGGTGATCATCCATCCACGCGCCGCCATGTTTGTTTTCACGGGCATAAAGATCAAAGTAAAAATAAGCACGTAATTGGTCTTTATTATCATAAACAGCATAACAATGTGTGCCCGAATGCCAAACGTCAGCAGGGCTTACGGGTCTAATGGTTATTTGGAAAAGTCGATTTACGATCTTAAATAGCCCTTGAATGACTTGTGGCTCTGGAAAATAAGGACGTAGGTCCTCTTGGGAAATAGAAAAATAACGCTGGCGGTATTTTTCGGCCGCGTAAGCCATATCCCAGGCTTCTAACTTTTCAATATTTAATTCTTTTTTTGAAAATTCGCTAAGCTCTTGGAATTCTCGTTCCGCTTTTGGAAAGGTTGCCTCTACGAGTTGATTTATGAAGGCAATTACTTGTTGCGGTGATTTTACCATTTTGGTCGCTAACGAATATTCAGAAAAATTAGTGAACCCTAAAAGGTTCGCCAGTTTTAAACGAACGTCCAATATTTGTTCCATTAACGCGGTGTTGTCCCATTTCTTAGCGTTAGGACCTTGGTCGGAAGCGCGAGTGACAAATGCCGTATAAATTTCTTCGCGTAACAAACGCGAATCAGCATGCGTTATGACGGCTAAATAAGAGGGGATTTCTAACGTAAATAACCATCCCTTTAAACCGCGCTGTTCTGCTGTTTCACGAGCTGCGATAAGTGCATGACTAGGAATACCGCGTAATTTATTTTCATCCAAAATCTGCTTATGCCAACCTTGGGTTGCGTCTAATAAATTTTCTTCAAATTGATTTTTCAATTGTGATAGTGTTTTCGTCAGGTCCGCGTATTGTTCCTTTTTTTCGGATGATAATGTCACGCCGGTTAATTTAAAATCGCGTAGATAATTATCAATTACTTTTCGTTGTGGGTTGTTGAGTTTTTGATACTCCATACCATCAGCGATTGATTGAATAGCTTGATAGAGTCCTTGATGATGACTGAGCTTAGTAGAATAATCCGTTAGTTTAGGTAGACAGACATGATAAATTTCGCGTAATCTCGGATTATTCACAACCGCGTTCAGGTGACTAATGGGCGCCCAATAACGATGCAGTCGATCATTAATGTCTTCTAAGGGTTGCATGAATGCCTCCCAGGTATAATCTCTTGATTTGACGAGCTGGTTGATTTCATCATAATTATCAACTAATAACTGCTCTAAAGAAGACTCAATGTCGCTTTCGACGATAGAGCTAAATTTAGGCAAGTCACTTATAAGGTCTGTTTTTTTCATCACGACATTATAGCGGGTAAACTTTCATGTTAGAAGTACCTACATGAAAGCGAAGCAAAATATGGGAACAATGGTAAAATCCCCGTATTTCGCTTCGCTTGATGCGGACTACTTTCTACTTTCGCGAGGGGTGCTTTTGGTGCGAATACAACGAAATTTATTATCTAGATCATTATCCGTAGACTCAACCGTAACTTTAGATTCACGCAATTATCATTATTTGTTAAATGTATTACGTTTTAAAGAAGGACATAAAATTATTTTATTTAACGGCGATGGAAATAATTATGGTGTGAGAATAACACGAATACAAAAAACAGCTTGAAATAACCATTGACTCAAAAGAAGCGGGCCAAACTGAGCCATCTTTGTTTATTGAACTGGGCTAAGGAATATCCCCCAGTGAAAAAATGGATTACGCTATTCAAAAAGCGATGGAACTCGGCGTCAATCGCATTGTACCGTTAATATTGAGTAACTGAGCGAACTAGTACAAAACCTAAAATACAAAAGTTAGCACATTGGAAAGGCGTTACAATCAGCGGCTGTGAACAATCCGGGCGCTGTTGCATCCCTGAATTAATGAAAGCTTAACTTTTACGATTGGCTATCCAAAAAACGCAAAGGACTTTCATTAGTATCCCATCCGAATGCCAAAAAATCCATGGCTAATTTTAAAATTACTTCACAACGCATCACTCTTTTAATCGGTCCCGAAGGCAGTTTAAGCAACGATGAAGTTCAACGGGCTACTCAATCCGGTTTTCAAGTTCTTTTTCTTGATCCTCGCATTTTACGCACAGAAACCGCAACCTTTACGGCCTTAAGTTTGATAAAAGCTTATTTTGGAGACCTACAAAGATTGTGACAACCACATATAAAATATTTTCGTAAATGATTTTAACAATTAACGGATTTTCATATTGAGGGTATTCAGAAATACCGTCCGTGATACTAAATTGAATGAAATCGTTTTTTAATAAACCGATTTCTTTAGTTAGCTTCAGCTTTGAATAATCGATTTTACGACCGATAGAGTAGAGTATTGACGAAAGGAAAATGATCGTTCTTAATGACATTGTAAAAAAGACTGTTTTCAACGCCGGAAAAACCGGGTCCTTGACCACGCTTAATAACGATCACGTTTTTCGCACGCTCTACGTGCAAAAAAGGCAGGCCATAAAGAGGGCTATCTTTTGATTGACTCGCTATCGGATTGACGATGTCATTAACGTCAATGACCATCGCGACATCTATTACGGCGAATTCTTCATTAACTTCATCCATTGTAAAAACGAAGTCATATGGCACGCCTACCTCCGCCAAAAAACGTTCATATAACCTGGCATACGACCAGTAATGGGATGGATTGCAAATTCAACCTGAATCTGGCGTCCCATTAATAATTTGGCGAGTTCCTAAATTTTGTTTTGTGCTTGTGCGACTGCCATTCCGTAACCCGGAACGATAATAATTTTTTGTGTATACGCGAGCATGACGCCGGCATCCTTAGCATTGATGGGTTTTAATACTCCTTCAACTCCTTGAGTAATAACAGGTCCATCGTGGTGAGGAGTAAATAAAATGGCGGTCACCGATTGATTAATTGTTTTCGCCATTAATTAAAGTTAATAACGTTCCGGAAGCGCCCACGATAATACCGGCGACCATCATAAGCTGGTTCACCAATACAAAACCTTCAAAAGCCACAGTCAATCCTGTCATGGCGTTAAATAATGAAATGACTACGGGCATGTTTGCATCGCCAATAGGAAGTGCGACGAAAATGCCGTATAAAAATAAAAGGCCGGAATAAATTGCCAATAACTCTTTCTGTTCAGAATAAAAAAGAAGAATATCTAATTAAACCGAAGATTATCAATCCGAAAATAGCCATGCTGATATTGTGCAAAGGTAATGTGATAGGTTTGCGAATAATGCCTTGTAATTTTGAAAAAGCGATTAAGCTGCCACTAAAAGCAATCATTCCAATCAAACCACCAATCAGCGCTAATGTTAATTCAATAAATGGGTGGCTCGCTTAGGTTTCACTCGCAGTGATAGCAGCCGCAGCACCGCCACCCATGCCGTTATAAAGTGCAATCATTTGTGGCATAGCTGTCATCGCTACTCTTTTACCAGAAACCCAAACACGAACTTTTATCCTTATCTTGACTGGTTTTAAACATCGCGAGCATTCGAAAACGCGTATTAACGGGGTTTGTACAGAGACTAAATCATTGCTCCAATAAACACAATGCCATGAATAAAATTTGTTCCCGACATTAATGGCGTGTGTAAGATTCTGGGAACGCGGCCAATAATCTCATACCCCGCAAACGCAGCGAGCATAACAATGTAAAGTGCAGTTATTAATTTAAACATAATTTATCCTTTTTTAACCCGTCATTCTCACTTTCGCGGAAAGGACATTGGAATTTGTTTTTGTCGCATAATGGGTAGAGTACCTTTAGTAATCGTGGTTTTATTTAAAATTTCATCCTGCTAATCAATCGCTATTTCATTCTTCTCATTCAACAACAATTCCAAAAAATGAATAAGATTGCTACCGAAAAGCTGGCTAGCATCGCGAGCTAAACCGTTGGGCAAGTTGGTGGGCCCGATAATTTTTACGCCTTGATAATCTACCGACTTCAGTCAGCTCGCAATTTCCTTCCATCGGGGCTTGCCACATCGACAACGACTGAACCGCTTTGCATTTGGACGACGACAGCTTTAGAGATAATTAGCGGTGCTTTTTTCCAGGAACAGCAGTGGTAGTAATAATGACTTGAGCGCTTACGATGTGTTTTGTTAATTCGATTTGTTGTTGCTGTCGTTCTTCGGGGGTCAACTCTCTGGCATATCTACTGCTACCACCGCCGCTAATCGATAATTTCACCATTTGTGCGCCCAGCGACTCGACTTGTTCTTTCGCTTCCGGACGAACATAATACGCGGAGACGATGGCGCCCAACCGTTTCGCCGTTGCAATCGCTTGCAAACCGGCGACACCTGCTCCAATGACTAGCATTTTAATAGGGCGAATCGTATCGCTGCCGTGGTTATAACATCGGAAAATAGTTACCTACCGTATTAGCAGCCACGAGAACCGCTTTGTAACCAACGATAGACGCTTGCGAAGATAAAACATCCATGGCTTGAGCAAGGGTGATTCGCGCCAATAATTCTAAAGCAAACGCGGTTATATTTTGTTCTTCTAACGCCGTGATTCTTTTTTCATCCCCATACGGAGCCAACAAACCAATTACCAAAGCATCCTGCAGCATTTTTTATATCGGCAATGCTTGGCGGCGTTACGCGAAAAATGATCACCGCATCACGATAACATTCCGTTAAATTTTTACGCAATGAAACATTACCGTAAGCCGAATCAGAAAAATCAGCCCTTGGCCAACGCCAGCTTGCAATCGTATTTCGATGTCTCGTTGTATTAATCGTGGTACCAAGGTTGGCGTAATCGCTACGCGTTTTTCTTCTTCATTCCATTCACCAGTTACGGCAATAGTGATTGCCATTGCGATCCTCTCCTGGTTAAAATTCGTCATATTGTTTATTTACTCGAGGTCGAGGATTGAATTAATGGCTCATGAAGGAAGAATGTCTAACCAAACGTTAAAACGCAATTTTGCTTTTGTCGATCTTTTTGGACTGCCACCCAAACCACGCCATACCGGTCAAATTGAAATCCGTGGCCATTACTTATGAAATTTTCAGCGTTCAGCAGTTTGAAGCGCTATCGGAAACGAGGGGTTACTACATTGACGGGTTAAATTCGTGGGAGGCACACAAGCTTCATTAGATACAAAAACCGTCACAGCCTCCACTGACCTAGCTCATAAATATAATGTCTACGTTAACACGGACGGTTTTATTGAACGAGTCGTTATTCAAAACTCCAACAATATCGATCGATATTTAGAAGAAACGAAAGTGTTAGGATTTGATGTCGTGGAAGTTTCAAGCGGCATGTTTGAGCGCGCCAGGAATTTTAGTCTTGATTTTCACATCGATGCAGTCAAGCAAATTCAAAAAATAGGTTTAAAACTAAAACCTGAAATTACGATTATGAGCGGAGTCGGGGTGGCCTTAAAGAGATTAGTCATCAAAAAAATTAAAACAATCAAAAACTCTTAATTAATTCATTGAAGAAGGCGGACGTTTTTTGAAGCCGGTGCTTACACATCAATGATTGAATCAGAAGGAATCAGCGAAGAAATTGCTGACCCAAAGAACTGGTGGAAGGATGTAATTTTTGCGTTAGTCGAAAAATTTGGGCACAAAAAATTAATGTTTGAAGTGTCTCCAGAAGACGATGAAACACGGTAAACTTTTAAATGGCACCTCAAAGAGGTGAGGCGTAATATTAATTCTCATGATGAACTCTAAAAATATCGTTGAATTTAATGCGTGGTGATTAAAACTTTGGGGTGATAAAAATATTCGGAAACAGGAACGGGAGGAGGGGTGAACAGTAACTCTAATTTTGACTCTTACAGTTTTGTCATTCCCTCGCAGGCACCTAGAGCTCAACTTAAGGGGGCGAAGTAAAGAGGGAATATCAAGTGGTTGAAAAGATGTCCGTCGTTCCCGTGCGTGGGCCGTCTACTGACAGACAAAGAATCGAGGGCTTTCACAGCCGAAGTCACGGGAGTCCCGGCTAAAAGGCTAAGAAAAGCACCATCGGTGTTTTTCTTAGCCCCTAGTCTTTTAGGTCTCCTCCTGACTCCGCCGTGAAGGTTTTTTATGCTTCAATAATACAGCAGATGCCCCGCGGAGGGCGACGGGGTTTAAGTTTTTATTGAGAAGAGTTACTATCTCGGTGGGGATAGGTGAGAGGCTTTTTTTGAAAAGATAGCGGTTTGATCAAAGTTGATTGGGTTTTTGGTACTCCGACAACCAACGGTTTTAATTTCTGGAGGGAAGGAGGTAGACGATGCAAAGTGATGGTGGCTGCCTGGCGAGTGGATAATGACCTGATAAAACTTTGTACCAGCCGTTTTGGTGAATAATATGGAGATCATCCAAATGATGTTTCTTTATTGAATGCAGCAGCTTCGGCTAGCATACGCGAGGCAAATAATTGAATTGCATAATGGGGACGTACGGTTTCGACGAGAGACGTCCTGTGGACGGGGGATATGTGATGGCGTGATGCTTTAATTAGAGGCCGATGGAATTGATGGCCCGGGCTGCACTCTACTAGAAGAACGGAAGTGCTTAACTGTGTGTGGAGGGGTTGAAGGCGTGAATACCTTCACATTCAGCGGCTTTTTTCAACATCAAATCGTATCACTTTTCCTAGCCAGGTATTTATTTGTGCTAAATCATAGGGGCATAAGGTTCCCGCTTGTTGTTTTAAAGTAATGATGTTGATGATGTAACTGTATCGATCCGTTGCCCATTGTTGCTGAGCTTGATACAAAGAAGTCACCGAACTTAATACGTCTACCATGGTTCGGGTTCCCACTACGTAGCCTGCCTGCGTAGCTTCCAGTTTGTTTTTCGCAGAAATGATTGCTTGACGGTCCGCTCTGATTTTACTAATCCCCGAATCAACCCCTAAATAAGCTTGGCGCGTTTGTCGTAGCACATCGCGATGAGTGAAATTAAGTTGGTCGCTAACCGATAAATAATTATATTTTTCCTGCCGAGTAGAATGGGTCACAAAATCGCTTTGAAAAACCGGAAAATTTAAATAAAGCCCAGCCATAGCTGTTGTCGTGGTCGTATCTGAAAGGGTGTCCACTAGAGGAGTACCTGTAAAACTTGGGGCGAGGCCCCTTTCTTGAACACCATAAGAAAAAGTCCCTATCAGGGTAGGATAGCGCTGGGCTGCCGTCTGTTTAACGATCTCGCGCTGCGCTAGCATGGTATACAATGCGGATTGAATAGCAAAACTTTGTCGCTCTGCCATGGCCGTCCAGGCATCGATGTTTCGAGGATGGGGTATCACTAGCGGAATCGATTTTTTCAGGCTAGCCAACGAGCGGTATTCCTGACCTGTAATCGCCCGTAGGTTTTCAAGCTGGTTATCTAAATTATTTCGATCTTGAATTTCTTGTGCTATCGCTTGATCATAGCTCGCTTGAGCGTCGTAAACGCCGGTAATTGCAATTAAGCCGACTTTAAATTTCTCTTGTGCTGTCACCAATTGATGATAAAACGATTCCTTTTGTGCCAAAGTGAATTGCAATTGGTCGTAGGCATCTAAAACATCAAAGTAAGCCTTAGCCGTTCGAAATATTAAATCTTGGGTGGCTTCTATGTAAGTTGCCGTAGCCGCTTTCACTGAAAAACTAGCGCTACTTATTGCCTTCCAGGTAGCGTAATTAAAAATTGGTTGAGTGACCGTGACTTGGTAATTATGTTGATTAAAGTAACTACTAACGCTGGATTCTCCCTTTTCAATCCGTTGATAGGTGCGATTCAGGCCGGCTATTATATTTACGAAAGTAAATAGACCCGATCCCGGCGTTCCGCTACCTGACATAGCGATAGGAAGGTTTTCTCTTGCCGACAACCAGTCCGCGTGTGCTTTTTGAAAAGCGGGATCACTCGCGAGGGCTTGATAATAAACTTGAACCAAATCTTCAGCATAAAGGAAGGGGGCGGCTACTAATGAAAAGAGGATAAGAATAAAAACGAGGAATTTTTTTTTCATAAACCAGCCTAATAATTCTTTAACTCTACCGCCTATTTTCTACATTATCCTATAAATTATGCTTGATTAGCAAACCTTACCATAATAAAATCAAGACATGGCTAAATTTTAGTCAATTTCTGTAGGCCAGAAGAATGCCAAGAAAAATAAAAAAGCCGACCCAATGATTATTCCAAAAAGCAGTAAAACAACCCAGTGGCTTCCGGTGACGGATTAAAAACTGCTGATAACACATTAACCCTAATGCTACTAACCATCCCAAATAAAACCAATAATTAAACCGCAAATAACAACCTAAGAATCCAAATGTCAGGAGCACGATGCCTTGAAGTAATCCGATCATGAGGCGATCATAACGACCAAACAAAATAGCCGTCGATTTTATGCCTATTTTAATGTCGTCTTCGCGATCAATCATTGCATATTGCGTATCATACACGATAGGCCATAGAACTGCTGTAAAAAATAATAACCAAGCCACGGCTGGAACGTGCCCTACCGTCGCGGCAAACACCATTGGGATACTCCATGAAAACGCAACGCCTAACCATAATTGAGGTAAATGAGTGAATCGTTTTAAAAATGGGTAAACGAGCACCAATAAAGTGCCAATAACGGCAAGTTCCACGGTCAAACGGTTTAATAACAACACTAATGTGAAGGCAATTAAACTCAAAACGGCAAAGAGAAGCATCGCTTCAGTAACGCTCACCGATCCGCTCGCAAGCGGACGCATTTGAGTACGCTGAACATGTTTATCCAGATGACGATCAGCAAAATCATTCACAATACAGCCCGCGGCGCGCATAACCACACTACCGGCAATAAAAATCACGGTTATTTTAAAAGAAGGGGCCCCTTTGGCTGCAATCCAAACAGCCCACAAAGTCGGCCACAATAGCAAAAAAATACCAACCGGCTTATCAAAGCGCATTAACCGTAAATAATGAGGTATTTGTTGGCGAAGATTAATCATTCGATACAGAACTCTCTAAAAATAGCGCGGGGAAAAAATTCGCTCACCAACAAGGGATCTCCTTCGAAATAAAACAAAGAACGTCGAGCCAAAATACAACCTCGATTCGTAATCTCTTTAACATAAAAATAATAAGGGTGATCAGCGGTAATTTGCATAAACTCCAAATCGCCGCGAGTAAATTTGGCATTTGCAAATAATATATCGCCTGAAGAGCGCTTGCCGATATGGCTAAGTGGGGAGGCCTCTCTTTCCAGGGTTTTCTTTTGGATTACTACACGGGCCGCAACCCATAAGGTTTCGAAATATCGCCATTCAATTTCACGGATCAAGGCTAATTCTGGCTGAGAAATACCCAGGAGTTGAGTCTCTTCGTCAGCCGGTAGGTCTAAAACTTCGCGAAGCAGGTGGTGTTGAATTTGTCCATCAGTTGTCTTGCACAAACGCTGCGTCAGAGGGCTGGGATGTATCAACCAGCTCCGCTTAATTAACTGTCCACAAAGTGGAATGGATTTCATTTTGTTGGGCCAAAAAAAGTTGCTTCTTCATGCTCCACGACAGTAGAAGATGTAGAAACGACAGTCAAGTTACTTAGTTACAAAGCAGGCTCCAGGCCAGCTAGCATGTCACGATGACCTAGGCACTGACGTTCAAGAAATGCTTATTCAAGCATTTAGCATCATTATTATAAAAGAGACGAATGCAACCGTGGCTTGCGTGCTCTAACCGGGGAAAGTTGAGCCATGAAGCACAGAAGCACATAACCGCGAAAATAAAACATGCAATACGGGATATCAATGACCTCCTTCGTTTTCAACAGGGCATTTGTTAGAAACGCATTCGGGGCCCCTCCTAATCGGACAATTCTAAAGTTCCCTACCACCGTGTTACATTTCCATCCCGACACCATTCTTGCCATCCCGAAACAGTCCCTCAATGGACTAATTGCCTTTTCTCATCATAGGCAGTAAAAGTATGAAGCCCTAAATGACTACCAACACTTTTTTGATGAGTAGGATGGATATTTGGAGGAAAAGGATACAAATCTAAATATTCCACTTCCGTAAGTTCCGTTGGCACGACGATCTAATGACGGTTGCTGAGCGCCATATTAGTCCTATTCAAGCGTTTGACAATCTCCCGCTATTTTAGGGAATAATTTTATTCAAGTATTGCTAGCTTCACCGCGATGCAGGTAAATTCAGAGTAAGCGCAAAGATGCGCCCCGTAATAACGACTTTCTTCGTAATTGAGATCGAAGTGTGATAGGGGTTGTCCGTAAACCGCAAAAATAGTTACCGCAAGCAGAACAAGCATGGAAATAGATATTAACAATTTGATTTTACTAAATTTTAATCCTCGTACCATTGTTTTTACACCTGCTATTGTTTACCTAATTCAAAGTGTAGTTAGGATTACCTCATACTTACTCCCTTAAGGTTTTTTGGATATACTATATCCGCGCATGTTATTGTTAAAACATGGAAAAAATGGGATGGAGCGTTATGTCAATTTTTCCGAGACAATGAAAAAATCGATTAGTATTTACCGCCAAATGTTGCGAAAATATTTACCGCAAGCGGAACGGACTAAAAAAACTCAATCAATTAAAAAAAACTGAAAGATCGACACCTTTATGATAATGAAGTTGAGTTGTATCGTCTCGGGTATATGATTGTAACTGATATCAAAGAAAATCTGGATAATACCAATGTCAGTTATTATTCTTATTCAGGTGTTAGAAACTTTTCCAATCATTTCGAAAATTTTTTAGAAAATTACGAAATCGAGAATAGCGATTGAGTTATTCACCGGTCGAAAAAAGTGGATTTCGCTTTGGTAGAAGCGATTCAATTATTAACCATTCCACGCAATCAACTAACCGAGAAAATTAAAGAAAAGTTAGTGTGCTGCACTACTCTGATCGCGAGTTTTGGATCAGAAGAACAGCGTGAATTATATAAAGCAATGTTGAAAAATACAATTCACAAACAACAAGAACAAAATACGGCTTTTTATCCTTTAATCTTGCATAATTTTCAAAAGAAAATGCACGCAGTGAGTACATAATAATACGAACGGCAATGGCTCATTATGGACATGAATTTTGCTGATCATCCTTTTGTAAAATTTGTAGACCAATTAACCACGCAGCCGGCTGTGCAAATAGCCATTCATCAGTTACGCTCACCGAATGGAGTTAATATAAACATTATCTTATATGCTATTTGGTGCGGCTATAACCAATGCGGCCGATTTCTTCGGCAAGATTAAAAAAACTTCCGGCTGTCCATTCATGGCACGAATGCGTCTCTTTAGCGCTTTAACGGTCCGCCAAATATAATCGATCAAAGTAATTTTAACCCATCAAGAAATTGAAAACTCCAATTGACGTTGAGTTGAAAATAACAAACTAAACTGAGCAGCGTCTCATTGCGGAAACTTTGGTAAAATTTAATTCTTACAAACGAAATCCTGCCCAACAGCTGAGCGACGCCTGTCATAATATTACGGGCTATTGGAATTTTTTACGCTTTCGAATTGATGAGGAAGATCGAAAAGCCATCGGCATTTTATTACAAGCCGTCTTTCCTAATCTCATTGCCGCTGAAATTGCTGAAGCTTGTGAAAACTCATTCACCCACTCAACGACTCCTCCCGGTTATGCTCAGTTAAAATTGAATGAATTTTTAAGGAGATCTCCATCACGAGCGCTGGGGTTTTTTTAAGTTCTTAAGAAAAAACTAAATTACAAAAATTATATAAAATTATTTAAATCCCCCTTAAAATAAGGGGATTGTAAAACAAGTCTCAACTAAGGTCTGTTGACAATTTGTTATACTGAACAGAAACGTCAATAAACCTATGCTCCATAGCAGTCAATCATGCTTACATTACTGAAAGATGATAACCACCCTTTGTATTACAAACTTATCGCGAAGTTTTAATAGGGGATAGGGCCTCTGTTTCTAAACGTATTCGTTTGCTTGCTGAACGACACGGCTACTTCCTTCATATCTTAAAAAGATAGACCGATCATTATGAAATCGCTTTTTTCCACAACCCGGATATTTGCTCGCTGAAAGCATCAAACATTACTTTGGGTGCGCACAAAATTTAATTTTTTACAAAGAACTATCCAACGGCTCGAATTATTACTTGTCACCATCCGAGAGAGTCGCGTTTATTTAGACAGCCTTGTTCCTGTCAATAAAGTAGCCTCAAAATTAATGCCATTATTATCGGATACTCAACCCTATCAAATTGTAACCTCAGGGAAAGTGCCTATACATCAAAGTTCCGATGAAAAAGAGGTATTTGTTCTGCATCCCGATTTAGTCGATTTTTTTGAGGAATTAAATGAGCCTTTATTCCCGCTATTAGCCGCAATTTCTTAACTGCAATTGCTCCCTTTGTCATTAGTCTTAAAAAACTTGGAAATAAACAACAGCCTTTCAGAGAAGAAATCCTATGGATCATTTTTCCAAAAAATTACTGTTTTTTTAATTAGTCTTCTAGTGATTTTTATAGAGGCCTGCGTCGGTTTTTGGTTTAGTCCTTTTTATAAATTAGAGCGCTTAGCAGAGATTATTTTACCTTTCACTCCCGACTATATCTGTGCTTATCAATAAAAATACCTTGCCTTGGCAAAGAAATATAAGATAGCGAAAATAAAACAACAACTGCTCGATGAAATTTTATTGTTGTAACTTCCGCCAACCAATTACAGCATCCGCATTAAGGACCGTTACGACAAACAATCGTTAATAACGTTTGCAAAAAATAATGCTTTAGCTAAAGATGTTACTTATTATTCCTATTTTCACAATCGTAAAAAATGGTATGTGATTCTTTATAACTATATATGCCACTCCAAAATGGATGCCCACGATGACAACCTTAAGCTGTTGAAAAAATTAAAATTGAGCACATAGGAATCATCAACTTTTCTTTTATTCAATCCAAAATTAAGTCCATAAAAAACCAATAACTACTATTTTCGGAAGCGAGTTAAGGTTCTTCCCGCAAGCGGAAATGAAACTATAACACTAACTCAGTGAACAACATAAATTTCTAGGTTATGCTCAATGGAAAGGATTCCGGGAATGCGCTTCATTCGACTAATTTTTTTGCTTTTATTCGCTATACTGCTGCTCTCAGACTGTTCTAAAAATCAGCTAGTTTTCCTTCAAGGGTACCGTAGAAGACCAATTTATTTACCTTTCCTCCAGCGTCTATGGGCTCCTCAAATCGCTACTCGTTTATCGGAGTGATTCGGCGAAAGAAGATCAAACATTGTTTATCCTCGACTCCAGCCCCAGCAATCAGAATTATTAGGAAACAAGAGCGAAGTTGACGCAGGAAAAAGAAAACCTCGAAAATCTTGTGAAGGGTCAACGGCAAATCATTTTAAATCGCATTATCGACGAACGCAAACACCTTATTTTTGCACAACAAGCCGTGGTCGATGCAGATCAGGCCAATGTAGCCAAAAATTGGCCTGGCAATTAGATCAAAAAATTGTCGTGGCAAAAAAAGAACATTTTTGACACCTTATTTATGGGGGGAGAATATGTCCCTGCTGGCCAGCCGGTGACAGCTTGACTCACGCCCAACAATATTAAATTGATTTTTTTATATTTCCGAACCATTACTCAGTCGATTTAAATTAGGTACCATCATTAAATTTAAAGCGATGTTGCACAATACAACGTGCGAAAGTCGCTTATATTTCTCCTGAAGCTGAATATATGCGACCTATCATTTTACAGCAAAAAATCCAGAGCGGAATTAGTTTACTGGGTGGAATGCGACATTTTCGAAAAAACACCCTAAAATTCCATGCTAGTTAGCCCGTGGCTGTTTATCTGCACGAGGAGTCATTGAGTAACTCTCATGCCTAAATCCACTTATGTTATCGATGTAAAAAATCTTAATGAAAGTTTCAATGGAGTTCAGGTGGTCGTTAATGCGTCTTTACAAGTAAAAAAATGGCGAAATCTACGGTTTTTGGACCCTAACAGCAATCGCAAAACCACCAATATTCGGATGTTATGCGGCTTATTAGTAACCGATTCGGGCTCATGTCAATGTTTGGGTTATGATGTTATACTCAATCTTTAGAAATAAAACGGCAATCCGACTACATGACTTAGCGTTCTAGTTTATACAAGGATTTAATCGTCGCAGAAACTTTGATTTTATCGCGTGATTATATGGCATGAAAAATTAGGCTTAACAGAAAGAAGCCAACAATTAGCAGAAACTTTATAGGGGAGCTGGAAACAATGGCTTCCTCTCTGCTACATTAGTTCATCGGCCAAAATGCTATTGCTCGACGAACCAACGGCAGGCATTGATCCGAAAGCCCAATGTGAATTTGGGATCAAATTCATCTTTTAGCTAGGAAGGGAATACCACCCCTGTTGGTACTCATTGTATTGACGAGGCGGGGAGAGCGTTGCACCCATCTCGCTTATATCGCGTACGGGCACATCCTCTCGCAAGAAACCGAACAATCCATCACTGAGGACTTGCGTCTAACGACTTGGAAAGTTTCCGGTAGCCATTTAATCAAATTCAAATTAACGGGAAAATTAAAATTGTCCGACGTGGAACTCGTCACCGCTTTCGAAAACGCTGTACACGCCAGTAGTAGAGAAACTAACGTTTAGAAAAAAAATATTGCGCCATTTAAAACTCCCACTTATCGTTGGGAAAAAATCTCTCCTATCTTTGAGGATGTTTTTATCGCACTCGTCAGTAAAAAGGAGCCCGTGAGTGAACATACTATTTTTCGTGGAATCGCTGTGTAGCCGTCGCCTTTAAAGAATTCGTACAAATGCGGCACGATCTCGGTTAATTTTTGTGATGATCATTATGCTTTCTTTAATTTAATTAATTTTATTCAGCTTTGATATTAACACAAATCCGAAATACTTACCCATCACCTTAATTTCATCTGATCACAGCGATTTTACTCGAACCTTTATTCAAAGTGTAAAAAATATCGAATATTTTATCATTACCGCTCAACCTAAATTCTTAAAAGAAGCCAACACCTTGCCGGCCAAAGGCGATGTATTATTCATCATTAATATCCCTCCAGATTTTACACGAAATTTAATCCGCGGTTTGCGTCCTTAGATATTAATTAAAGCTAAAGCGGGCGTAAGCGATCCGGTGGCAGTCGTCAGTGCACTTGAAGCTATACCAACGTTAGGAATACTATTTTCAAAACCCTTTTTTTAAAGGAAATCTCAATGATTTGCGCTCGCAACCAGAACCCCTCAAATATAGTTTTACATAGTAAACACAATCCCGAAAATATCACCCAATATAATATTGTTCCAGGGCTTTAGGACATCTTTCTGACCATGACAATGATATTAAATACCAGTTTAGTGATGACTCGCGAATGAGAACGCGGAACAGTAGGCCACACCGGTTCGGCATTTGGAAGTGATGATCGGAAAAATCACCCCGTATTATCATCGGTTACCTTCAAGTTTCTATAATCTTAGTGGTGTCACATTATTTATTTGGCGTGCCTATTGAAGGGAGTATTGCTTTATTGCTCATTAGCGCACTGCCTTTTATTGCCGCCAATTTATCCGTGGAACTAACTTTTTCAAGCATCGCTAAAAATCAATTGCAAGCCGTGCAGTCAGCATTCTTCTTCTTTTTAGGTTCGATTTTACTCTCTGGTTTCATTTTCCCTTTTGCTGGGATGCCACAATGGGCTCGATGGTTAGAAGAAGTATTGCCCTTGACAAATTTTTTTGCGAATCACCAGTGGAATTTTATTAAAGGAAAATTCATGGTATGAAATCCTTCCTGACTTTTAGCCTATTTTTCTTTTCGCCACTATTGCGTTGCTGATCGGCCTTAAGCGATGTCGGCAAACGTTGGATTAGGACTCCTGTTTTGGTTTAAAATTACCGATTTAATTATGAGGAATCCCCATGAACCTGTTATACGCCATCGAAAAATTTTAATTTCTGCCCTCGTCATCTTTACCGTAAGCTTGACTGCTTGTGCTCACAAATCCACGCTGCCGCCTCTATTTTCAGTGCTGCAGGTAACGACGCCTCTCACTCACGCTCGTCAAAAAGCCTTAGCGGCAACCTTGCAAAGTCGGGGCGTTCAAATGATCCAACAAGGCTTTCGGTTACAGCTTATCCTACCCGTAAACCGCTTTTTCGCGACAAAAACGACAACTGTTAAAGAGAAACAGATAGAAACTCTACGTTTAATCGTTTTGTATTTGCATAATTACAAATGAACGCATATCGTTCATTACCCCCCATAAAGGTCTACGCTTTCACCGGCACGGTTCATTCGCGTCGTTACCGCGATTATGAAAGTAAACAATACGCCGAAGTCATCGGGTTTCTTCTCATGGAACCATGGATTTTCTCCTACCCAGTTCAGCCTTGTGAGTTTTGGTGCGAAACAACCCATTGCCAGCTATCGCACACCTGAAAGGAATACCTGCAACCGGCGAGTAATGATTCAAGTGAATTGAGTTAAAAATCTCGACTGCAAGCGACCGAGATTTCTTTCTTTAAACTGATGCGATATGTTACGTTAAGAGGTTTAACAGAGAGGCCTCTTAGAGGTTAGATAAAAAAACGAAATCCGTTCGGAACGCTTTTGTGAGGAGACGGGGCGTATATAGAGCTATTATGCTAAGAAAGCAATTTATGCTGATTTATTGGCCTTTTTCTACTCACTCCCTCCACGCCATTTGCAACACATTTCCAGATTGTTTAGTATCTCGTGTTAAATTTTGGGTAGCTATAATAATAAATATTCGCCCTTCCTGAAGCAAAGGCGCGCAAGATATTAAGTGGCATCACGTAAGCAGAAGCATTGTTTTGTGTTTGCACTTGGATGTGATTGGCTTGCAAATATTGCGCCCCCAAAATGGCGTTGGTGGCTAAACGGGCATAAAGCGTTTTACCCACAACCCGCCACCAAATAAAGACTTCCGTTGCCTCGGCTATCTATCGATAAGGTGCTGCTATCGGGCCGGCCCAAGCTAATAAATGTAATTCTGACCCCGCTGCACAATGTTATTCACTTTCATTTGCCTTTTAATTGAATGTTTCCCCAACCCAAGGAAAGAATTGACAATCTAGAGCTATGCAATCGGTCAGCTCTCACGTTAGTAGGGCCATTAACCACTAAGCGCGTCAACGTTGGCATTGTTACCGTAACCACGGGTCGTTTTTGAATAGGAGGCATCCAAGGCCGACCGAATATACAGCGTATGATGGATAATGCGAGCTCGCAAAGGTTCCAAATGATGAGAGGTTACCGGTTAAATTTTAATTCGACTTCCTTTTTTAAGAACGCGGTTAAAAAACCTTCCACATTAACCCAACTCACTGATACGTTTTTGGGTGTATATTCCGGCCCGCCTGCATAAGCGAGCGACATGAATAAGAAAGGAAGAGAAAGCGCGAACTAACGAAGAGGACTCATTAAATATCTCCTAGCCTAAGTGCTTTTTATTGGGGTAAATTTTCTATTATGGAACATTTGTGCAACATATGCCAGGCACTTTTTGATTAACCTCGGGGAGAAGTTTCTCTATATCAAAAAGGCCTCTGTCAAAACAGCCGATACTTGCTGTAAAGCCTGACAACGGTGGCTAATGACTTTTTTCCTGGGGGTTTAGTTCGGCGGCGATGCGCTGATAGGAAGGCATATAAAAAATGGGGTTGTAACCAAATCCATTTTTGCCTCGCGGCTCACACGTGATCTCCCCCTCCCAAACGCCATGACAAATAAGTGGTGCTGGATCATTTTCGTTTTCCATTAACGCAATAACACAATGAAAAGACGCGCTACGATCCGAGTCATCCGCCGCTTCCAATGCCTCCAGTATTTTTTGAATCCACTCAGCATCGGTTGTGTTTTTTGCCGGCGTATCGCGATGAAAAAACACCTGGTGCGGAATTTAAAGCGGCGACCGTTAAACCCGAATCATCCGCCAAAGCTGGAAGCCCAGTTTGTTTGGCTGCATGACGCGCTTTAATAATGGCATTTTCAATAAACGTCGAGCTCGTTCCTTCAATATCAGGAACTGAAAACTCCGTTTGAGGAATAAATTTTATTTTCAAATCCCGCAATAATTCTTATATTTTGGCAAGCTTGTTATGGTTTTGACTGGCTAAAACAATTTCTAGCATCTTAACACTTTACAAGATAAGCTTTGGCCAAACGAGCTATAAAGCGAGAGAAGATTTTAGAAATGAAAAATAGTAAAAAATAGGGGCTTTATTGATTAATCTGGGCACGCCGGATGAACCATCCGTGCCAGCGGTGCGTCGATATTTAAGGTATTTTTCAGACCCGAAAGTCATCGACGTCCCTTCTCTAGTGCGCTGGGTCATCGTTCATTTGTATATTTTACCCTTCCACCCGAAACGTTCGGGTAGACTGTACCAAAAAATTTGGATGCTGGAGGGTTCTCCGTTATTAGTTTATAGCGCAATGCTTCGTGAGCACGCGGAAGAAGCTTTAAGCGATGATTTTTGTGGCTCTTGGCATGCGTTATGGTAAACCCTCGATTGAGATAGGAGATAGCACTTAAAAAATTGCAAGAAGCACATGTCACCAGCTAATTGTATTGCCATTGTTTCCACAATACTCCACTTCAACAACAGAGTCAGCTTTAGAAGAAGTTTGCGAAAAAAATTCATTTAAAGAAATGACGGTAATCGATCGTTTTTTGAAGAACCTCATTATATCGACAGCATGACCACTTTAATTCATGAAAATTTAAATGAATTTCAAGCGAATTATTTTTTATTTAGTTATCGTGGCTTACCCGATTTGAATAAACTTTTTGAGTCGATAGAAATCGCCATTCCTGATTATAGGAGAAGTCATATTATAGTCATCCAAAAAGCCGGTAACATTATCAAATGCGAGTACTATGAACGCGGGACGTCACGTTCCTTAAGGTCAAACTTAGAAAACGCATTGACAGAATATCGATTTTCTAAAACCACTCACGAATCAGAAATGACAAAAGATTTTCCATCTGCTCATTACCGCCGAAAGCTAATCCTTTGCAATGTCGCGACCTGTTTTTCGCAATGTTTGATTCAAATAACGAAACCACTTCTTCTTGAAAAATTTATTATCGGCATTCTTCTTTCTCGCTCATTGATTTATCCGTTATAAATGCAAGAACGAGAAGAACTCAAAAACGCAAAGCAATCGCGTTTGAAGAAAAAATGACATGGAAGAAGGTGGGAAAACGATTGTGAATTGGCAGAATCGTGTCTTCAAGACACAACAGTGTCATTAGGGAATAAAACTAATCACCATCCATAATATGGAAATGCTGCGCGATTTAATCCGAAAAAATCGAACTGAATTAGAGTTATTGCCTGCTAACGTCCACCACTTATCTACCCTAATATCAGCTTATTAACAGTTAAGAAATGGACAGATAAAGATTTTGAATGGGTAATATCACGAACTATTTTAGTGGCTGGACGACTGTGTAGCCGATGGAACAGAGAGAATGAAGAAAAATTTTTTCACATTATCTTTAATTTTAATGTAACTCTACAGGAAAAATAGCAACGTCAAAAATCATGGTGGCGTCCTTCATTATAGAAAGAACAGATTTTTGAAAACGATCGCTCGTTTTTTTTAAATTTAATCATTTGGTAATTGATATCTTAAAGAATACAATAGCGTCTAAGAAAATTTTTTGATTCTCTAAAACAAAAATGTTAACTCACTTATTGGAGTTCAATGAAATTACCTCCTCATGGAATAAGTACGAAAAATCTCTAGACTGACGATTATTAAAAAAGTTAATTTTACAATGGAAAGAAAAAAATGGAAGCATACTTTATTCTAATCATATAAAAGAAAATATAAAATCTATTCTAGAACGTTCTTGCGAACTCGGTCTGGAAGGAATTATTTCCAAAAATCGACGCTGCTTTTGATCAATGAAGAAGCTCTAGTTGAATAAAGCTCAAGTACAAACGATAACAAGAATTCGTGATTCGTGGATATACAAAACCTCTGGGATATTAATTCTATTGTGACGCTTTATTATTAGTTTATTATAAAAATAAAAATTGATTTATTACGGGAGAGTTGGCACCGGGTTTAGCAGTCTATCGTTAAAAGACATTTACGAAAAATTAATAAAGTTCGATAAAAGCCACCACCTTTTCTGAGTTACCTCCTTTTGAGATAAAAGCAGGTAATCATTGGGTAAAACCCGAATTAGTGGATTAGATTGAATTCGCTGAATGGACGAAAGAGAAAAGTTTGAGGCAGCTAGTTTTAAAGGTTTGAATAAAGACAAGGAAGCTAAAGCGGTTAAATTATAACCAGTCAAAAAAACGAAATTAAAAAATAAGTCTAATAATATTAGATTAACCGATTCTGAAAAAGTTATATATCCCGAAGAGAAAATTACGAAACATCAGTTGGAATATTTTTATAGCGAAATAGCCGATCGCTTACTACCTCACATTGTTAACCGCCCGGTGATGCTGCTTGGCTATCCTAATCTACAAACAAAGAATGTTTTTTCAAAAATACCCTGATCAAAATAACGATGAATTTTTTTATAACGTTGAAATAGAAGAAAAAGAGAGAAAAAATATCTGACGATTCATAATGAAAAAGGCTTTCTTGTATTAGTTCAAATGGGCATCTTGGAAATTCACCTCTGGGGCAGCAGCGACTTTCATCCGGTGGTCAGTTGGAAAACTGTGATTAATTGCGCGACTGATTTTTTTGAAGTATTGAAGACTTTTGGTTTGCGAAGTTTTTTTAAGATTTCTAGAGGAAAGGGTTCAGGTATACGTTCCTATTTAGTCGCAATTGGATTGTGAGAAACTGCATGAATTCGCGCAGAAGTTAGCTAAATTAATTGTCTAGGTTAATCCATATCTCTATACAGCTGAATTGAGTAAAGGAAAACGGCTCAATAATATTTATCGATTATATTCGAAATAACCGAGGCGACACCTGTTTGGTGCCTTATAGAACATCTGTGAAAAAACATGTCCCTGTTTCCTGGGATGAATTTTCAGCGATCAAATCTCCTACCAAATTTACAATAAAAAACATATTTCATCGCTTAAACGGATTAAACTAAGATCCTTAGGAGGAGTTTTTCGACATAAAGTAATAAATCATTTCCTCTATGTGGAAATTTTTTAGTTAATTTTATGTGATGCAAGTTTTTTTCTGCGTCACCTCCCCGACCTAATCATCACCCACAAGTCATAGATACTTTAGACTTCATCATTTTTGCGAAGGCGGGGACGACGATAATTTTTAAAAATTAAGACTAATGAAAAAAAAACCTAGAACGGATTTTAAATTTTTTTAGTCTTTAGCACTTGTTGATAAGAGTAATGGCTCCCCACTCGGCCCCTTTTTTATTTTGTTTTTTCCAAATGCTAAAGGTGTTATCTTCCGATACTATTGTGAATTTCCATAATAACTCTGAATAATATTGAATTAATCTTTCTCTAATAATCTCTAACTGCGATGATGAATTTTCTTCTAACCGTGATAAAACCGATTGGATTATTGCACGATGGTAAGATTCGGACATCCTCTCTAAGAGAAAGCTAGCGCAATGGAAATTATTTTTCAAAAAGGTGCGCCCTACAAATTCTTTATAAAGACGAGAGCTAACGATTTATTCTTTCGGCTTTTCAGAGGTCGTTTGAAATACGAAGCTCAAAATTTTTATATTGCTTGTAAAATAAAGAGAATTTTTTTTCCACTCAATCTCCAGTGAAAAAAAATATATCAATTTCTTCGTTGGTAAAAGGTTTGAGAATTTAGGAAAGTATAATGTGACTGCTTCCCTCACAAGAACTGCGAACCACTTCAGGGTAATTTAGAGCATCTCTTCGCAGTATCTCTGGTATATGTTTTAAAACGTGCATAAAGATTTTCAAACTCCCACTACCACAAACTTCGGTGAGAAGATTGCCGTCGTCGGATTTTATATCTAAGCTTTGATCATGAAATTCATTCTTAGCTAACGCTTCAATTCGTAAGACGGTTGAAAGATTACCACTCGCGCAAGCTTTGTGATTAAAGCACCAAGACTACAATGCACATTTGAGCCCAATCTCCCGTTGTTTAATCCTTCTTTTAAAGTTTCCTCATCGATATACGCAATTAGCTTGTTTAAGTCCCAGATTTTTCGTGCCTCGCAAGCTGTTGCAACGGCGTCCGAAAAAGGAACTAAATGCTTAGAAACATCTTTGCCAAGTTCCCGATTTCCTATTTTCAACAACCGTTCCATGGATTCTAAGTCCTCGCAACAGCTTGCTTGAATTAGGCAGTCATTGATATCGATAGGATTAGGTTTTACTTCTAAAACTTCTCGCAACCACGAGGCTATTTCTTCATGACCATTGGCGAATGCCCACCAATAAACTGGCTCAGCGCTGTCATCATAAGATCCTGGTGAATTGGATTGGGCTTCATTTTATCCTTCCTACCTTATCCGATTTGGGATGAGTCTTGGCTCGTTCCAGAAGACAAAGAGCGCATAAAAATACAAAAGCATCCGGATATTGATAAACTAACTCGGCTGATCGATTTTGGAGAGCGAGAAAATGGGAAGAATTTTTTAATTAATGAGAAATTGCCTCTTCACCCCATTCAGCGTTTTCGAGAATTTGGAGCCATTGTTATTTAAAGTCTTTGCTAATAGTTTGTTTTAGTAACTCAATTAAGTCATCAATTTCAACGGGAAGGTCAAAATTTTCTCTGAGTCTCAAGAGGTACTGGCGACATACCGCTTCGAAAGAAAGTCCATATAAATTACGCATAAAGGTTCTCAAAGTGAGGGACGTGCTAGTACTTTTGTAGCCGTTAACGGCTTATAAAACGTCTTTAATATTTTGCAAATCCCCGTAGTTTTTGATGACTATTTTTTGGTTGGCGCTAAACAAATTAAAAGCTTCCAGTTGTTTACCTTCAATGTGAGTGTCCCATTAACGAAAAAATCAATTTCTTGCTCGGCAGTGGAAACATACTGAGAATCTTTATTTTTATTTTGATAAAAACAATGTTCTCAAAAATCACCCCACGATCTCTAAATCCTACGACGATATTTCGCATACCGATATCGGTAGTATAAACCTTCTTGGGAGAGCAATGTTTCATTCGTTTTTTCAAATCGTGGCACTAACCAAATTAAATAAGTTTCCTTGAATATAGCCAAATAGTGTTTGGCGGTGCCCGGTGATATTTTAAGTATATTGGCTATTTTTTATTGATACTGACTTGTTTTCCAGCACGTTCGATTAGTTAAGACGAATAATTTTAATAATATGCGGGTAACGTATACTGTGATAACCGACGATGTCTTTCATAATAATATCATCGATTAAATTGACTAAATATTCTCGTTCTTCGCGTAATACATATTTAGGCATACCGCCCCCCGTTTTCATATATTCTAACGGATTATTCTATAACTCGTTTTCGGCCTGTTAAATAAGCACTATCATCTTTATAAGACAGAACTGCTGGAAGATGAAAGGACGCACTTCACATTTCCTTTTTCTACAGATATTTTTAAGCTGAATTTGAAAATTGTGAACCTAAGTGATTTCATCAAAAAGCACATAGATTTTCTGTCTAATGGAGACCTTTAATATTTTACTATAACTATCAATTTTTGTTGATCTGGTGGTCATCCATGCTAACGTAGAAACAATGCTGGGGACTACAGCTTGCTTATCAATCAATATAGAGAATCAGACACTTCATGATACGAGCCTATTGATAATTGATATGAGCTTGCCTCTCCCTTTGAAAATCTATATACTCGCAAAAATTGTAACCGTGTTCCGGCGGAGGGGTTTTTTGCGTCAAAAGTCGTCTGGTGATTTGGCGACACGCTATGCTCGCGGTATCGCCTACCGGTTTGTTAGACTGCAAGCGTTGGTGGTTGTCATCATTGCGGCGGGTTGGTGGATTAGCGGTGCAACGGAGGTGTTGTCTGCGTTGTTGGGCGGCGCAGCTTGTGTCATCCCCAGTTTCTATTTTGCCCGCCGTTTGTTTGCGACTACGAGCCCACGAGCGGTTAAGCGGATTTTAGTGGCTTTCTATCTTGGAAAGTTGATTAACTTGGCGTTAAGCGCCGGATTGGTAGTGCTTATTGTGCTTTTTATTCCGGTTGCTATTGTGCCGTTTATTGTAGGGTTTGTGGGGGCCCAGTTTGGATTTTGGCTCGCACCGCTACTGATTAAATTTAGATAGGGTGTAGATGTACGTACAGCCAAAATTAACATCAGCCGAATATGTTCAGCACCACATGTCCCATTGGAAGCTGAACCTGCATAACTTTGCTTTCACCGATGGCGGCTTTTGGACTCTTAATTTGGATACCCTCATTATTTCTGTTGTTCTGGGCACCTTATTTATCCTCATTTTTTATACAGTAGCGCGGCGTGCTACAGCTAGCGTTCCTGGAAAATGGCAAAATGCGATTGAAATGGCCGTAGAAGCGGTGGATGGCACGGTGAAAGATTCTTTTCATGGCGATCGCAGTTTAGTAGCCCCACTCGCGCTGACTATTTTTATTTGGGTTTTCTTGATGAATTTTATGGATCTAGTGCCGGTGGACCTTATTCCTCGTTTATTTCATATGGGCGGAGTTGAGAATTTTAAGGCCGTCCCTACGGCTGATCCGACTTTAACTTTTGCGATGTCCATTACTGTTTTCGTTCTCGTCATTTTTTATAACTTCAAGATGAAAGGCGCTATTGGGCTGTGGAAAGAAGTATTGATTAGGCCCTTTGGTTGGTATCTTATGCCTATTAACGTTGTCTTCCGATTGATTGATGAAGGGGTTAAGCCCATTTCGTTAGCGCTGCGGCTTTTTGGCAATCTTTTTGCGGGAGAATTAATTTTCATCCTAATCGCCTTGTTGCCGTGGTGGAGTCAGTTTACATTAGGCATGGTTTGGACACTCTTCCACTTATTAGTGATAACAGTTCAAGCGTTTATTTTTATGATGCTGACGGTTGTCTACATCAGCCTCGCAGCAGAATTCCATTAATGTAAGAAGGAGAAATTATGAATGTCGCTCAATTAATTGCAAGTGTGCAAGGCCTCTCAGCAATCGCTGCCGGTTTATTTATCGGGCTCGCTGCGATGGGAACCGCTATTGGTTTCGGAATGTTAGGCGGTAAGTTCCTCGAAGGAGTGGCTCGCCAACCCGAATTATCTAGTATGTTAATGATTCGTATGTTTTTAATGGCCGGTTTGGTTGACGCTTTTGCCGCTATTTCGCTAGTAATGGGATTGATTTTAATTTTTGCCCGGAATCCATTTTTAAATGCTGTTGTTGAAGCGGTCACGCGAGCAGCAGGCCATTGATAGCACCTTCTACCCGCGTCGGGGGCGGGGAGACCCAACGGACAAAGCGCGCCTGTATTCCCGTCTGTGCTACTTGGGCGAGGGTCACAGCGGCACGCGGGAGAGATAACAATGGTAAATAATAAGAGGTAACGATTGTGGATATTAACTCATCGCTCATTGTACAAATGCTGGTATTCGTTGTTTTTATCGGCTTGACGATGAAATTCATTTGGCCGCCCTTGAGGAAAGCATTGGAAGCGCGACGTAAAAATATCGCTGATGGGTTAGCAGCCGCTGAAGAAGGCCGTAAAGAACTCGAGCTTTCGGAAATTAAATCCAAAGAACAATTAACGGAAGCAAAAACACAGGCCGCCCATATTATCGAACAAGCCAATCAGCGCGCCAATCACATTATCGAAGAAGCGAAAAATAAAGCGCGAGAAGAAGGCGCTCATCTTATACAACTTGCCAAAAATGAAATTGAGCAAGAATACAACGCTGCAAAAACTGAATTATTGAAGCAAATTTCAACTATTGCCGTGGCAGGCGCACAAAAAATTTTACAGCGCGAAGTGGATAAGGCCAGTAACGACCGTTTAGTTGATGAACTAGTGAGTGAAATTTAATGGCACTGCATTTAACACTAGCAAGACCTTACGCAAAAGCAGCCTTTGCGGATGGCCAAAAGGCCAATCAGCTAGAGGTATGGCTAGATGTATTCATTGCTTTTTCTAAAATTATTAAAAATAAAGAAGTGGCTCGCCAGATTATTAACCCGAAATTTTCGGATAAAGAAATAAAAACTTTATTATCTGATCTCATTCAAACCATCGAACCGGAATCAACAAAACAATTGAAAGATAAAATAGATCACTTTCTTCAATTGCTCATTGATGAAAAAAGATTAATGATTTTGCCGGACATTGCTTTGGCGTACCAGCAGTTATTGAATAAATACCAAGGTATAATCGAAGCTTCTGTCACTTATGTTTTTCCATTAAACGACGAACACCGCCAACAAATACAAAAGCAATTGGAAAAGCGATTTAATACCGAAGTTAAATTAAAAATGATAAAGGACGAATCTTTGCTCGGCGGTGTTATTATTCGCGCCGGCAATTGGGTAATGGATGGTTCTATCAAAGGCAAACTAACCCGGTTGGTGGAAAATTTAAAGGGGTAATAAGTTTATGAGCACGCAATTACGAGCAGCCGAAATTAGCGACATTATTGAATCCCGCATCGAAAAATTCGGAATTAAAGCCGAAGAGCGTACGGAAGGAACAATTCTTAATGTTAAGGATGGGATTGTCCGTGTTTATGGACTGCGCGATGTTATGTTTGGAGAAATGGTCGAATTTCCTGAAAACACTTATGGACTTGCCTTTAATCTTGAGCGCGATTACGTCGGCGCAGTCGTGATGGGGCCTTATGGACATTTAGAAGAAGGTATGACAGTGCGATGCACGGGGCGAATCCTTGAAGTTCCCGTGGGAGAAGCCCTTCTGGGGCGAGTAGTGGATGGATTGGGTAAACCCATTGATGGCAAAGGACCTATTGATACTTCTGAAACTTCCCCGATAGAGAAAGTGGCGCCCGGCGTCATCACTCGAAAATCCGTGGACACCTCTTTACCGACCGGTCTTAAATCAATCGATGCCATGGTGCCGATCGGTCGAGGGCAGCGTGAATTAATTATCGGCGATCGCCAAACCGGAAAGACCGCTATTGCTATCGATACGATCATCGATCAAAAACACACTGGCGTGAAATGTATTTACGTCGCTATTGGACAAAAACAATCGTCGGTAGCGGCTGTCGTGCGAAAATTAGAAGAACATGGGGCTATGGAACACACCATTGTTGTTAATGCGAGCGCCTCTGAAGCGGCTGCTTTGCAATATTTAGCGCCTTACGCGGGTTGCACAATGGGAGAATATTTTCGCGATCGGGGGCAAGATGCGTTAATTGTTTATGACGATCTTACCAAACAAGCGTGGGCCTATCGTCAAATTTCTCTCTTGTTGAGACGCCCCCCTGGTCGTGAAGCTTACCCAGGGGATATTTTTTATTTGCATTCGCGCTTATTGGAGCGCGCTGCCCATGTGAACGAAGCGTATATCAAACAGTTTACTAAAGGAAAAGTAACTGGAAAAACAGGCTCATTAACCGCATTGCCTATTATCGAAACTCAAGCAGGTGACGTTTCGGCCTTTATCCCAACAAACGTAATTTCCATTACCGACGGTCAAATTTATCTTGACGTTAATTTATTTAACGCGGGTATTCGCCCTGCCGTCAATGCAGGTTTGTCTGTCTCACGGGTGGGAGGCGCGGCTCAAACTAAAATTATTAAAAAACTAATCGGTGGATTGCGAATTGCATTAGCGCAGTACCGCGAATTAGAAGCGTTCTCCCAATTTGCTTCCGATTTAGACGAGGCCACTCGCAAACAATTAGAACACGGTCAACGCGTGATGGAGATTTTAAAACAGCCCCAATACCAGCCATTAAGTGTAGCCGAAATGGCAATTATTTGGTACGTGGTCAATAACAGTTATCTCGATCAAGTGGAGCTTAAGAAAGTCGTTGATTTTGAAAGATCGCTATTAAGCTTCCTTCACGATCAACACCAAGATCTCTTAGACGAAATTAATAAAAATCCGAATTATTCCGAAAAAATAATAGAAAAAATTAAAGCGGTTATAGAGGAGTTTGTAAAAACTCAGAGTTACTAAATTGTCATTCCACGTAAGCGAGGATTCAGCGCACGAAATGCGCAGCGCGCAAGGCGCGCCTGGATTCTTCCCTATGCCGAGATGATCTGAGAAAAGCGATGCCCAAAGCACGAGAAATACGAACGAAAATTGCAAGCATTAAAAATACGCAAAAAATAACGCGTGCGATGGAGCTTGTCGCCGCGAGTAAAATGCGAAAAGCACAGGATCGTATGGCGATGTCTCGTCCTTATGCCAGCAAAATCCGCAAAGTAATTAGTCACATTGCCGCCAGTCATTCAGAATATCCTCACCCCTATTTGCAACAACGCGAAAATATCAAGCGCGTAGGTTATATCATCGTTACCACCGATCGAGGTTTATGTGGCGGATTAAACGTTAATTTATTTCGTACCGCCATTGCCGATATGACAAAATGGCAGGCCGACAATATCGGCGTGGACCTCTGCGTCATTGGTCGAAAAGGGGAAGCATTTTTCCGCCGTTATAAGGGAAACGTTTTGACTGTAGCGAATCATCTGGGGGATGCTCCGGAAGTCCAAGATATCATTGGTATTGTAAAAGTAATGTTGGATCAATATGACAAACAAAAAATCGATGCTATTTATATTGCCAATAACGAATTTGTGAATACGATGCTGCAAAAGCCGCTGGCCCGACAGCTATTACCACTAAAAACTGATGAAGAAGAAGTCAAAGGCGGTTATTGGGATTACATTTATGAACCTGATGAATCTAAATATTTGTTAGAGATATTATTGGTTCGCTATATCGAATCGCAAGTTTACCAAGCCGTGATTGAAAATATTGCGTGTGAACAAAGCGCTCGAATGGTGGCCATGAAAAATGCAACAGAAAATGCTGGGCAATTAATCGATGAGTTATGGCTCATCTATAACAAAGCGCGCCAAGCAGGTATCACGCAAGAAATTGCAGAAATTGTAGCCGGAGCGGCGGCGGTAGAGTGAGTCATAAATATTAAAGATAACTATTCAGGCACCTAACGTAAAAGGCCAAAAAATGGTCGTTTCTATCTATAGGCTGAATAGTTACAATAAAAGAGGTAACAGAATGGCAACAGAAAAACCAGGTATAACCATTGAAATTATTGGCGCTGTCGTTGATGTTGAATTTCCCCGTCATGCTGTCCCGAAAGTATACGATGCTTTGCAGGTGGATGAAAATAATTTAACGCTCGAAGTCCAACAGCAACTTGGGGACGGTGTTGTGCGCACAATTGCCATGGGCAACACTGAGGGCTTAAAACGCGATATCGCCGTAAAAAATACGGAAAAATCGATTGAAGTTCCAGTAGGAAAAGAAACCTTAGGGCGCATCATGAATGTGCTGGGTGAGCCGATCGATGAGCTAGGTCCCATCAATTCAAAAGAAAAACTCCCTATTCATCGACCAGCACCCAGCTTTATTGAGCAATCTGGCGCCACTGAATTATTAGAAACCGGTATTAAAGTGGTCGATTTGCTTTGTCCCTTTGCTAAGGGAGGTAAAGTTGGTCTTTTCGGAGGCGCGGGCGTTGGAAAAACGGTTAATATGATGGAATTAATCCGTAATATCGCCATTGAACACAGTGGTTATTCTGTTTTTGCAGGAGTGGGAGAAAGAACGCGAGAAGGTAATGATTTTTATCATGAAATGAAAGAATCTAATGTCTTGGATAAAGTGGCATTAGTGTATGGACAAATGAACGAACCGCCAGGGAACCGTTTGCGGGTAGGCTTAACGGGACTTACGTTAGCTGAGGCCTTCCGCGACGAAGGACGCGACGTTCTATTGTTTATCGATAATATTTTCCGTTACACTTTGGCAGGGGTTGAAGTCTCTGCCCTTCTCGGTCGAATGCCATCGGCTGTGGGCTATCAACCGACATTGGCCGAAGAGATGGGGGCCCTGCAAGAACGCATTACTTCCACTAAAAAAGGGTCCATTACTTCGATCCAAGCTGTTTATGTTCCCGCTGACGATTTAACTGATCCATCGCCAGCAACCACTTTCGCGCATTTGGATGCAACAGTCGTGCTCTCGCGGCAAATTGCCGAACGGGGAATTTATCCAGCCATTGATCCGTTGGATTCCACCAGCCGCCAGCTTGATCCATTAATCATTGGTGAAGAACATTATCGAGTGGCTCGAGGCGTTCAAGAGATCTTGCAGCGATACGAAGAATTAAAAGATATCATTGCCATTCTTGGAATGGATGAATTATCCGAAGACGATAAACGAGCCGTCCGACGCGCGCGCAAGATCCAACGCTTTTTATCGCAACCTTTTTTTGTGGCTGAAGTGTTTACCGGGGCTCCAGGTAAATATGTTTCGTTGCAAGATACGATTTGCGCTTTTAAAGGGATCATCAATGGCGAATACGATGAGCTGCCCGAGCAAGCTTTTTACATGGTAGGCTCAATCGAAGAAGCCATTGAGAAAGCGAAATCGCTATAACTATAATATAAAACCGTCCTGACGACAGCGTAGTCCGTATGGAGCGAAACGGAATACGGGAAATTAAAGATTTTTCAATTAAAAACCCGTATTCCGTTTCGCTCCATACGGACTACAAAAAGTTTTCAAGAAGACTATGACTAAAAAAATGCAATTAGAAATTATTTCCGCCGAAGCCGCTATTTTCAGCGGCGAAGTGGAGATGATTGTCGTCACAGCGAGCATGGGTGAATTGGGTATCTACCCAGGCCATCGCCAATTATTAACTTCTTTGAAACCAGGACAAATTAAAGCTATTTTAGAAGGTGGCAAGGAAGAAGTGTTTTATATATCAGGCGGCATGTTGGAAGTTCAGCCAGAAATTGTCACCATTTTGGCGGACACCGCGTTGCATGCGGTCGATCTTGACGAAGCAGCCGCTATTTCCGCTAAAGAAGAAGCCGAACGGCAGCTCACCAAACAGAAAGCGGGGATTGAATATTCAAAAGCCATGACAGAACTGGCTGAAGCCGCCGCTCAGTTACGCGCGATTCAAATGATACGTAAAAGTGCCAAAAAGCATTAGCAAAAAAAGAGAATTAAAATGGGATTGAGCGTCATTATTCTTGCAGCCGGCCAAGGGAAGCGAATGGCTTCCAACACTCCCAAAATATTGCACCCATTGGGGGGAATTCCTCTTCTAGAACGTGTGGTCAACACGGCCAAATTATTAAATCCTCACATTATTCACGTGGTCTACGGTAACGGTGGAAGTAATGTGCGCGAAAAGCTTAATTATTTGCCAGCGCACTGGATTCAACAAAGCCAGCAACTCGGAACCGGTCATGCCGTTTTGCAAGCAATCCCCTTCTGTCAAAACGAAGATCGAGTTTTGATCTTGTATGGTGACGTTCCGTTGATTTCCCCTAAAACGCTCAACAGTTTATTAGAAAACACACCTACCAATGGTTTGGGTGTTGTAGTCGCTGAATTATCTGATCCCACCGGGCTGGGGCGCATTATTCGCGATGACCTTGGAAATATTCTAAGTATTGTCGAACATAAAGACGCCGAGGAGCATCAATTAAAAATTCGTGAAATTAATACGGGAATTATGACAACGACGGTAACGAATTTAAAAAAGTGGTTACCCCAATTAAACAATAATAATTGTCAAAAAGAATACTACTTAACAGACGCGGTTGCGTTGGCCGTAGCTGATGGCTGCCCCGTGGGCGGCGTGCACGCCCAGTGTTGTGAAGAAGTGCAGGGCGTTAATGACCGCTGGGAATTAACAAAATTAGAATGTTACTATCAGCGTTTAATGGCGAAAAAATTGGCGCTGGCTGGGGTTACTATTATTGATCCAGAACGTTTCGATGCTCGTGGGGAAAATATAGAAATTGCCACCGATGTCGTTATCGATGTCAATGTCATCCTCGAGGGGAACGTTCAATTGGATCGAAACGTTCGCATTGGCCCCAATGTTGTTTTAAAAAATACAAGTGTTGGTGAAAATACCGAAATTCACGCCAACAGCGTCATTGAAGAGGCCGTTATCAAGGCCAATTGCAGCGTGGGTCCCTTTGCCAGAATCCGTCCTGGCAGCGTTTTAGAAGAAGGCACCAAAGTGGGTAATTTTGTCGAAATGAAAAAAACCACTTTAGGTAGAGGCAGTAAGGCGAATCATTTAACTTACCTCGGCGATACGATCATCGGTAAAAATGTCAACATCGGCGCAGGCACAATTACTTGCAATTACGATGGTGCTAATAAATGGCAGACCAAAATCGAAGACGGCGCGTTCATCGGCTCCAACGTAGCGTTAGTAGCGCCACTCACCATAGGCGAAAACGCCACCATCGGCGCCGGCTCTACACTCTCCCAAGATGCCCCTCCCGACCAACTCACGGTTGCGCGCGAACGACAACGAACCATCAAAAGTTGGCTCCGCCCAACAAAGAAAGAATAAAGTTGGAAAATCAGACTCTGGCTGTTTTATCTGTATTTTAATCGGGATGCTGGTAGCTGAACTGTTGTAACCATCATCCCATATAAAAACTTCCAAAGTCAGATAGAAAACGCCACTTTTTGTTAGTTTAATTAACGCTAAAATTAAAAATCATTGATCCCAGTCAATACATTCATTTAATCGTTAAAAAGAAATTAACATGAAGAAAACAATAATTGCGTTCTTTTTTGCTTTAATTCTTCTTAGGATAGCCTTTTTGCTTTCAATGCTATAAGAAAAACACCGATGGTGCTTTTCTTAGCCTTTTAGCCATGGATCAACTATGTTTGAATTGCTGTGAGCAAGTTTGAAAACCGGCTAATAAATAGTAATTTTATACACCTTATTCACAGTTTCAC
>NZ_VFIV01000091.1 GCF_019425495.1 Coxiella endosymbiont of Ornithodoros amblus | reverse complement strand
CGTTCTTTTCGTCAAAACTGATTGTTGACACAACAACCCAGGGCCTATACGTATGGAGCAAAGCAGAATACGGGAAAATAATGATCTCGTCTATCGCCCCCGTATTTCGCTGCGCTCATAGGGGGTAGCCAGATGGCTTCTAACAAAAAGTCAAAATTCCCAAGGACACCGTGACAAAGGTTCGTGTTTAAACCGAAGTCTTCTTTTAAAGTAGTCTGTATTTTCTATCAATCTCTTCATCAACTAAAATTATCTTGCGAAAATTCTCGTATATCTAACCGGATTAAACCAATTTCTGCTGCAGCGTGACGCCATACTATCATAAATTTATCCACTCGATTCATAAGGAAAAATTATTCTCTGAAGGCACAGGAACGGGCTACCCTTGACTTTTTGGGATCATCTTCTACACTACTTAGATGCCAAATTTTGAAAAAAATCAAGTGATTGCCGTTGGGCTGTCTGGCGGAGTTGACTCGTCAGTGGCCGCGCTCGTCTTGAAGGAAAAGGGTTACGAAGTCATTGGTCTTTTCATGCAAAATTGGGAATCTGATAGCAAAGACCCATTCTGTACCGCCGAACAAGATTTAAGTGATGCGAAAGCGGTCGCCGATCACATTGGTATTCCGTTATACGTCGTGAATTTCAGTAAAGCCTATTGGAACCATGTTTTTCAACATTGCCTCGATGAATTCGCCCAAGGGCGAACCCCTAATCCGGACGTTTGCTGTAATCGGGAAATTAAATTTAAATCACTTTTAGACCATGTTAAAAAACTGGGCGCCACTCATCTGGCCACCGGCCATTACGCTTGCATCCAAAAGAAAAATAACGAATCTCGACTATTAAAAAGCAACGATAGTCACAAAGATCAAAGTTATTTTTTACACCTTCTTAACCAATACCAATTGGCGAATAGCGTATTTCCCATTGGCGGGTATCAAAAATCTGAAGTTCGTGCGATAGCAAAAAAAAGAGGATTCATTAACCATGCTAAAAAAGACAGCATGGGGATCTGTTTCATCGGCGAACGCAAATTTAAAGACTTCCTCAGTGAATTCTTACTCGCCCAACCGGGAAATATTGAAACACCCGAAGGGAAAATTATCGGAAAACACGACGGAATTATGTTTTATACCGTTGGCCAACGCAAAGGACTTCATATCGGCGGTCGACCAGACGCAAGTGAAGGTCCATGGTATGTCGTTGATAAAGATGTAAAACGGAATGTATTGATCGTGGTTCAAGGGTATGAGCATCCTTTGCTTTATTCACAAGAATTAACGTGCATAAATTTGCATTGGATACGCGACACAGAACCCTCTTTCGCCTTGACCTGCAAGGCTAAAACACGTTACCGTCAAGCTGATCAAACGTGCGTCGTCACGCGACTCGATAATGATCATTTTTATGTTCAATTTGAACATCCACAACGAGCAATCACTCGCGGCCAATCAGTGGTATTTTACCTGGGAAACGAATGCCTTGGCGGCGGAATTATTAATTAAGGGCCCGTCAATTGATTAAAGTTAAAATGACTCCGGTAAGCCATTTACCACCTCCCATTCTTCGATCCATTGACAATCGACTCCGATGGGGAAATTTAAAAGGTGATAGCATCAGCCTTGCAATTAGCACTCTTGCGGAAAAAAAATCAGAGACCTCTGCTATTAACACACCGGATGTTCACTCAGCTAATTATTTATACCGCTCGTTGCCATCTTTTTCTAGCGCCGACACCCCTATTTTATATTTTTCTAACTGGGAAACATTACCATACGATCATCCCCCTCCCCCACGAAAATATTGTTTCCGAACGCTTGCTAACGCTTTACCGCCTACCCCCTCTATCATCAGGAATTATAATCAGCGCTCTTCCCACCTTGTTACAACGCCTTCCTCCCGCCGATCACTTAGAAAAAAATACTTTTATTTTATCCCGTGGGTGAAAAGTTTTCTTTGAAAGAAAATCGTGCATCAGAAATATAATCTTTTGGTTTGTACAACCATTATTGAATCAGGGATCGATATTCCCACCGCTAATACGATTATTATTAATCGCGCGGATCGATTCGGCTTAGCTCAACTCCACCAACTTCGCGGTCGCGTTGGGCGCTCTCATCATCAAGCTTATGCTTATTTATTAATAATACCTGATCAAGAAGTCCTGACGCCTGACGCACAAAAACGATCGAGCGCTATTTCCCAACTGGATGATCTCGGTGTTGGTTTTAACCTAGCAACTCATGATTTAGAAATCCTCGGCTCAGGCCAATTATTGGATGTCGAACAAAGCGGGCAAATTCATGATATCGGGTTTTTTTATACCTTTATACTTAGAATTAGAATTGTTGGAAGAGGCGGTAAGTGCATTAAAAGCTGGGCGGGAACCCCAATTTGAAAAACCATTACATACAGCGGCTGAAATTGATCTCGACATTACAATGCTTTTACCGGAAGATTATCCCCGATGTTAATGTTCGTCTTATCCTCTATAAACGCTTAGCTAATTGCAAAAATAAAACAGAAATCCAGGGACTCAAAGAAGAGCTTATCGATCGTTTTGGCCCGCTGCCCCAGCAACTCAACATTTACTCCAATCTACCGAGCTACGCTACACTTAATTGCAAACGAACTCGGTATTCAAAAAATCAATATCGGTCCATGGCTATTTTCACTTCGATAAAAACCCGCCATCGACTTTACAAAGCTAATCAAGCTAATTCAAAGCCAACCCCAGCGTTACCAATTGCAAGGCGATAAATCCCTGCATTTCATTCTTTCTAATTCCACCCCCCAATCCAAATTGGAAATAATCTACGAATTAATTAAAAACTTAAAAACAACCCAATGAAAAGTGCGCTCTTTAAAGGGGGCGTTATAATGCGCCAACACAGAATTTCTATTTTAAATAAAGAGCAGGTGATGAAAGATATTAAAATACTTGGTGTTGAT
>NZ_VFIV01000005.1 GCF_019425495.1 Coxiella endosymbiont of Ornithodoros amblus | reverse complement strand
AGATGAGATCATACAATAATTTTATCGGTATCGATATTGGTAAATGTTCATTTACAGTAGCTGTTTATGGCAGTAAATCTACGCGAGGGAATATGAGAATAATTCCCAAGGCATTAATACTTTCCTGGATAAAAAATATTTTAGATGGGAATCTATAATAAAATTTAATTATAGCAACACCTCCTATATTTAAGCGGGATTCAGAGTGCCCTTCATCCTCAGGCTAACTCAGTTTACTGGGGGAACTTAATTGGTTATATAATTTTTAACCGATTCAGAAATTTATTCCAAGAGGCAGTTTATGGTCGAGCTTTTATCATTTTTTAACGGGGTCGATTCAAAAAAGACTATGGTATGCGATAATCGTTTCTAATTTTCTATTTTTACTTACTCACTTTTACATCTGGCTTACATATGCGTATGCAGTTCTATTTACCGGGCCTTTTCTGGGAGCAGCTCTACTCACGCCATAAGATCATATCATCCTTGACGTCGCCGTCTCTCAGATTCTTATCAGCGTATGGGCGCTCTTCATTTTAGGATTTAGGCTTCCTCAAATTTAATCTCGGCCGTAAAGCACTAGAGATTTCTTTCTTTAAATAAATAACTTTGATTAATCCCAATAAACTAATTAACAACCAAGCAAACTCGATAATGATTGAAGGTGAATTCCAGTTGAAATATAAGGAAATTAAAATTAGCCCTGAGCCAAGCAAATTCATTAAAAAATATATAACCTGATTTTAATTAATCTTAATTAATCCACAATAAAAAAATAAGCTAATAAAACTAAAACGACGCCGCCAATAATGTCATCGTATTAATTTCCAAAGCGTTATAATGCACCATACTCACATTACATTACACTACATTCCACCTGATAACCGCCATATTTTCGGATATTAATGACGCCGTTATCCAAAATAAAGTATTGACCTTTAATGCCCAAGAGGCGACCAGTTATCGAATAGGTTTTTTCAAACAATAAGTTTTTAATTTTACTCGGATATTCCAATACGGGATAATTCAATTGAGTAATCGCGGCGGTTTCAATTTTACGAACATCGCCAGTCTTAAATTGAGCGATAACGGCAGAAAGCGAAGATTCCGCTTCTTTTAACAATGCATCTCGCGCCGCTATTAAATCAACATCGTCGGTTTCATTTCTTAACATGCGCCGCCAATCCGTACGGTCAGCAATAAACGCTTTTAAAACTACTTCTACCTGGCCAGCTTGATAACGATTAGCCGTGCAAAAAATGGGAATAGCCTGAACCGCACCTTGATCGATCCAACGCGTTGGAACTTGAGTATCGCGGGTAATCCCCACTTTTAACCCCGAAGAAATGGCCAAATAAATCACATGACTTTGATGACAGTAAGTGTGCACCCAATCATCTGTCGGGCAACCACCTATTTCTACCCGGCAACGCTCAGGATGAATAATGCAAAGATTGCATTCTTGTAAGCGGCGTAAACAGAGAAAGCAAAAACCCTGCTGAAAACTCTTATTTGTTTTACGTCCGCACTGGATACAATGGATCAACCCCGTATGATTAAGTGAAATAGATTTCCCCAACCATTCATTCAACCATACTTCTTCCTCTGCAAAAGGCAAAAAATAATCGATCGTCGTGTTCAATACACTTTTTAATTTTTTTAAATTCCCATTAAATTTCATAATATTTTAGACCGTTTTGGCTCCCTGATCCCCTCCCCCGCCGGGAGAGAAGAGAATGGGGGTGGGTAAATAAAATATACTCCTCCACTGGATTCCACCCAATAAAATGTTCTTGAATTATCCTCTCGATAACCACTGGTGTACAGTAGTGGTACCAAATACCATCAGGATACACTACCGCAATAGGTCCTTGGCAGAAAATTCGAAGACAATTAGCTTTAGATCGAAAAATATATCCTTCTCCCGTTAGCTTCAACTCATCCAAACGCTGTTTTAAATAATCCAGTGACTCCAAACCCACATTCTTGAGACAAAAATTGGGTTCGTCTGATCACAACATAAAAAAATATGATGACGAATTTCTCCAACTTTAATACATCAAGCTTCCATTGCAATTTTTCATCGGGCAGGATACTCATGCTGTTGCTCGAATACAGTTATAACTAAAATCCAACATCCGTTGGAGCGGCACTTTAGCCTTGGCCATGATTTCGGAATCTAAAACAATTTCATTACTTCCAGTAATTAAGGATTGCTCCAAGCTCTGTAAATTATTCATAGTCATCCACGGGCAATGACCGCAACTTCGGCAAGTCGCTCCATGGCCGGCTGTCGGCGCTTCAATAAAAGTTTTGTGGGGAGATAGTTGTTGCATTTTGTAAAAAATTCCTCGATCAGTCGCCACGATAAACGTATCATTCGGCAATGCTTGTGATGCTTTTAACAATTGTGTCGTTGAACCAACAACAGTCGCCTGTTCGATAATGGAAGGCGGCGATTCTGGATGAACTAAAACAGCCGTGTGAGGATATTGTTTACGTAGTTCAGCTAAAGCCTCCCCCTTGAATTCTTCATGCACAATGCAGGCGCCTTTCCACAAAATCATATTGGCTTCAGTTGTTTTTTGTAAATAACTGCCGAGATAACGATCCGGTGCCCACAAAATCTTTTTCCCTTCGTCATCGAGATGCTGGATAATTTCAACCGCATTCGAAGAAGTCACCACCCACTCAGCACGCGCTTTCACCGCGGCAGAAGTATTGCAATAGACAACAACTGTTCGATCAGGATTTTCATCACAAAATTGAGAAAATGTCTCAATCGGACATCCCAAATCCAACGAACAGGTAGCCTCCACCGTCGGCATGAGCACCCGTTTGTTGGGACTTAGTATTTTTGCACTTTCGCCCATAAATCGGACTCCGGCAACCATCAAAGTGGTTGCCGTTTGCTCCACCCCAAACTGGGCCATGGCCAGGGAGTCACCCACAAAGCCGTCGGTTTCATCGGCTAAGGCCTGGATTTCTGAAGGCGTATAGTAATGCGCCACCAGCGTCGCGTTTTCGGCTTTCAACAGATCGCTAATGCGGTCAATTGACTGCTTGAGTTCGTTTGAAAGAATTGTTGACATGATAATTTATAAACGAGCTGTTTCCGGCTTTCTCCCGTCGTTGGTTCCCTTACTGCCTCAGGAGAGGTGGTTGTACCTACCCTAATTTTTATTGGCGCCGGATGTCGGATAATACGCTTTCCATGTCTCGAAACCACCGATTAAACTGTAGACCTCTTTAAAACCTTGCTTAATCAAATGTTGAGCTACCGATTGGCTGCTAATACCATGGTAACAGTACACCAAAATGGGTTTCTCTTTATCCGCTTTTTCAAAATACTCCTGCAATTTTGCCATTGAAAGATGCAAAGCGTTAGCAATATGTTCTTCTTCATGGCTGTCTTGGTCGCGCACATCGGCAATGACGATGTCGCGCTTTTTTACCAACTCCCATGCTTCAACATGGGAAATTTGCTTATACATCATTTAACGCCCTCTTGAATAAGCTCCCCGCTAACTATTCAGGTACCTAACGTGAATGCTCAAAACACCTAGTTTTGACCCACAGGCTGAATAGTTACGCTCCTCGCATTATAACTTACCACCTCATACCCGCTCAATGCTTTCAGTTGCGAACAAATAATCCAGCCAAACATCCGACAAAATCTCTTGGGTCCGGTTTTGTAATAATCGTTCGTCGATATTTTTGATATCAATTAACTCCATCGGCTGGTGCTGCCAGGAACACGCATACACAGCTTTAGTCCGCTTTCCCGTAGCCGGGTCGATTTGCCATTGCAAACATTGTGCACAAACGCCTTTTATCATGCATTGCATCGGCCCATAAATGGAGGCGATAAATTCTGTCTTCGGCTTAAAGTATTCCTTCAAAAGCCCTTTCCGCGCTTTCTGAATGCCTCTTAATAAAGAGGTCGGCCCGATCACATAAACTTGATCAACGGATTCTAGCGGGATAGCTGGTTTTTCTAAAGTATAATTACGCAATACTGAGATTAATTCGCCTTGCATCGCTTTATCTTGAGGCCGATGAAGATCTACATGCCCGTCCTTCTCACTTACCCACAAAATGGAATCACTAGCGGCTTCAAGCTCCCCTTGCCAATACAATGCCTTTAACTTTTCGATTAAAGCCACGTAGAACACGCGGTGTCCCGCTTTACGTAATGCCGGCCCTAAAGAACGCAGGTGAGCTGCTGCCATTGAGCCGCCCACGACCATAATAGTTTTGGAATTGCCTTCGGGGATTTTCGCGCAACAACCCGTCGGCCCCATAATAGAAATCGGTTGCCCTGGTTTTAACGTGGCCACCAGCCGGGAACTTCCACCGCGTTCTAACACCATAAAGCCAATGACATCGGCTTCAGAGCTCTCATTCACACCAATCATCGCCAACGCTTCCGTCTGTAATCGGGTATCAGCAATGAGCGGCGATAGACACTCGTAATTTTGCAAGCGGTAAAATTGGCCAGCCCGGAAATTCCGTGCCGCCATCGGTGCTCGAATGCGACACTCCACCATCTCAGAGGTATGGCGGCGCACATCGACAACTTCTGCCTGAAATAATGCGTTCATCTGCTCTCGGAAATCCTCATACCCCTTTGGGTCACTATTAAATCGATGATTAGGCTCTAATGCCTTGACAATTTTCGGGAACGCGCGTTTCGCAGAAGCGATGGCTTTAACCACGCTCCCATGAAAGACAGGGTGCGTATCACCTAAAAAAGACACCCGGTGCTCTTTTTCTTCATAGCTGGTAAATGGGCCAAAATTTTCGGACTTGCAATGCTCTATTTCACCACCTTTGAGCGGCTCCAACTGATTGTTTGCGAACTCAAAGCGCTTATAATTAAATCCCTCCCGTAAAAATGTTCTTTTATGTTCATAAATATAAGCAATGTTGGGTTTCGCGCCCGTCGCTACAAAAATTGATCGAGCGGGCAAGGTTTGTTCTTCGTCAGTAGTCATCCAAATACCTTCTTCATCCATCACCCGCCGTCGGCAAACCAAGGCCGTTGCCCAGCCGTGCACGTCTATCTTTACAGCTTTTGGCTCCAGGCCTTCTGCGTAATAAATTCCTTCCTCGAGGGCTTTAATTACTTCTTCGTGATTGTGTTTATAGGCAGGTGATTCTTGCATCGTGCGGCGATAAGCTACCGTTATGCCGCCCCATTGGCAAAGAAGCGGGATAAAATTCACCGACCGTCCTTCTTTTGGTGCTCGGCAGCGTTCGTTTATGACTGCCTGACCATGCTGTAAAAATTCATCGAGAATAGCTAAAGAAATGCTATCAAAACGGGCCCTTACCGAACCTTCTCCAAAAAATTGCACGGCTTTTTCATAACGACGGGCAATTTTTTCGACCTGGGCGATATAATACGCTTGCACTTCCGTCGCGGTATCAATAGCCGTTAATCCACCACCGATCACGACAGCCGGTAATCGAACCTGCAAATTGGCCAAACTCGAGGGCTTGGCTGCCCCGGTCAACTGGAGTGCCATCAAAAAATCATTCGCTTGTCGCATTCCAGGCGCTAAGCTATTCGGGATTTGTAACTCACGAGGAAGTCCTGCCCCCACAGCAAGGGCGAGGTGGTCAAACCCTAAACGCCAAGCATCTTCCACCAACAAAGTCCCACCAAAACGAATGCTCCCAAATACTTGAAAATGTGGTCGGCGAAGCAAGCTAAGGTAAATCAGTTTTAAGAAATTTTTATCCCACCGAACCGTGATTCCATACTCCGCCACGCCTCCAAACCCTACCATCACCCGATTATCTAACCGCTCTCTTAATTCCTCGTAGCTGCGAAGGGGATTGAGAAGTAACTCGCGCGATAAAGGCTCGATTTTTAACCCATCAGCCCCCACTACCGCAAAGCCTTCCATCAGAAGATAATGAGCTAAAGTGAAACCCGCTGGCCCCATCCCCATAATTAATACTTTTTTGCCGTTATAGGGCTTCGGGACATATTGTTCTTGACGTAAGGGATTCCAACGCGTCAATAAATCGTAAATTTCTACTCCCCACGGAAGGTTAAGCACGTCGGTTAAAATGCGCGTTTCCACTTGGGGAATATTAACGGGCTCCTGTTTCTGGTAAATACACGCTTTCATGCAGTCATTACAAATGCGATGACCAGTTGCGGGACACAATGGATTGTCGATCATCACCACGGCTAAGGCAGCAATTCCAAAACCCTTCTTTTTTAAAGTGTGCATTTCTGAGATTTTTTCATCCAGCGGGCATCCTGTAAGCGTTTCGCCGAGTGGATTAATTTTCAACCCTTGGCTGGGGTCACTTTTCTTTACGGGGAACCCTTTGGAACAAAAATCGCCGTCTGTTTTGTGACAATAAATGCAATAATGCACATGAGCTAGAGTCTCTCGCCGATCCATTCGCGGGTCGGTCAACCCAAACCCATCACGATGACGTCGCGATTCACGGGGCCCCTCTATTCGCCCAAAAGGATCCTCGGGCACAGGATGAATTTCCACCAAATTTTCATAGTTTAAATGTTTATGCATCCGAAAACTCACCCAGTTTTTTACGGCCGCCTGCCCAGCGCGCTGACTCATCGCTGCAACGCACCAAGAGGTCAACCTTTCGATTGGTTCTGCATTGGCTTTAGAATCTTGTAATAATTGTTGCCCCCAAGTAGCAATCGCTAATTCCCGATCTTCAGTTTCTAAACCATTCTCCACTAGTTGTTCGGTTACCCAGTGGTTCAAAGAAGCAAAATTGTCTACTTCTCCTGCCTTTTTTAAAGCCCGCCGGGCTTCGCGAAGCACATAGAATTTTTTAAAAGCAAAAATAGGGCTTTCTTTTAAAGTTGCTGTCTGCAATCGTTTTACCGCTTCTTTAATAGAAAAAAGATCAGCAAGAAAAGCCTCTACATACGGACCGCATTCGATCAACAATTCGCTTAGTCCTTGAGATGACAAAAGGTCTCTTTTACGATAACGAAGTAATCGTGCATGTAATACGGCGTTCGCCGCTTTCAAAAACTCCAAGAAGGCAGAATCGACCTTACTTAAGCCATCCACCGTGAATAGCTCGCTAAAGCTGAAACCTTTAAAGGAAAATGAAGAACTAGTCATGGCATCCATTTCGCTTTAGAATGTAAAATCTCATGCATTAATTGTAGCAGAGGCTCTTCTATGTTTATAAAGAAAAAAAATGCTCATAAATTCCCTGCCGCCTACATCAGCGAAATAGACAAACGTCTGGCGGAATTCGATCGCACCCACGCCTGGTCTGCAAGGCAAATGGCTGAAATTAAAAAATATCAGCGTATTTTTCAACTGCGCAGTCAGCCCTTGCAACCTGAAAAGAAACCCTCAATTTGGGATTTTTGAGAATAACATCACCCTCGCTTTGCGGGGGTGATGTTAAAACTAAATTACAATAAAGGAGAAGCGGTACTGCGCGTCTTCAAGCTTTCTTCCTGAGAGGCCTCCGTTTTCACATCGGGATTTCTAAAGCGCAACATCTGCACTACTAAGCCAAAACCTACCGCACTTCCAATTCCGAGTCCTTATTTCTCTGAGCCCTCCAATAAAGCTCCCACCAAACTTCCCAGGCCAGCCCCGATACCAGTTTCTACTACAAAAATCGCTACATAGCAAATACATCGGCCTGTCAGATATTTATCTGCATATTTACCGAAATAGCTGCTCTAGGTGCATCAGAGTTAGTTGAGCGATGTTGTTCTCCCATTTTTGTTTTCTTTCTTTCTTCCCCAAGCATGGGAGGGATTAGGACTGTCCATTTCAATTTTGGCTTCGTCATTCCTGCACGGGGATGACGGACTTTAATTTCGAAACTTGAGACAACCCAGCAAAGGGGATTAATTGTTTCATGAAATTATTGAATAATCCCTTACTACTACAAGAGTTCCTCCAATTTCCCCGTTTCGAATAATTCTCCCACAATATCACAACCCCCAATAAACTCGCCCTTAATATAAAGCTGAGGAATTGTGGGCCAATTTGAAAATTCTTTAATACCTTGACGAAGTTCGGGTGATTCCAGAACATTGAAGCTCGTAAAATCGATTTTACATTGGCGTAAAATTTGCACGACACGTCCCGAAAAACCACATTGGGGAAAATCAGGTGTTCCTTTCATATACAACACTACCGGACTGCTCGTGACTTGCTGTTGAATTTCTTCGTGTACTCTCATTGTTAACCTCTCTCATATTCATCAGGGGTATAAGTTTTCAAGGAAAGGGCATGGATATCCGATTTCATATGACTGCCCAAAGCATTGTAAACCAGTCTATGTCGCGTAAGTACCGTTTGTCCTTCAAAGGTAGGGCACAACACGACTGCCTCAAAATGGTGACCGTCTCCTTCAGCGGAAATCACAAGACTTTCCGATAAACCCGTTTCGATCCATTGTTTGATATCACGAGTTGTAACCATATAAAATAACCCCCTATTATTCGCTCCAGGAAATTAATTTAGCTATAACTGAGTTGGAGGCTATTATAACATGACCTTTGTGGTAATCGATAATTGTATCCGCTGTAAGTACACTGATTGCGTAGAAGTTTGTCCTGTGGATTGTTTCCGTGAAGGACCCAATATGCTTGTGATCGATCCTGATGAATGTATCGATTGTAACCTCTGTGTTCCTGAATGTCCGGTGGATGCGATCTTTTCAGAAGATGACCTTCCCGAAGAAAAGCATGCCTTTCTTGAAATGAACGCCGACCTGGCAAAACGATGGCCTCTCATCACTGCCAAAAAAGAAGCCCCTCCTGATGCGGACGACTGGAGGGAGATTCCCAATAAATTTCAATATTTAGAAGAAGAGTGGCGCTAATTAAAAGCGCGTTAATCGAACGTTGGCTTGTTGGCAATCTTTTAAAAATTGTTCACTTTGCAAATAATCGTGTTCCCGTCGTCGGGCATCTACAATAGCATCTTTGTTAGAGTCGTCCACCCACCCCGGGTGACACATAATAACACCTCGCTGATCAATCCAATTTAGAAAACGTGGAAAATACTCTGCATAATCAATTTTATTTGAAAATCGTATTTTGATTCTCCTAGAGCAACTTCGTGTTGGTTTCGGGCGTTTTGCCTTTTCCACATGGCATTCTTCACACTTCTTCCCGCTTTTATTCGGCCTCAATTGCCTACAGACAGTGTAAAAGGAATCGCCTGGGGAAATCAGTGGCAATGGGGATATAGTAAACACCAATTCTTAGCCCCATGGTTGACCGCATTGTTCATTAAAATTTTTCATGCGGTAGATTGGCCTGTTTATTTCGTCAGCCAACTTATGGTCGTTACCTGTTTTATTGCTATTTGGCGACTCGCCCGTTTTACTAGCACCCACACAAACGCTAGTCAGCATGGGTATGGACTGGCGTGATGGTTGGGCTGGCCATGGATACTAAATACGAATCGATTCCTGCTCCATGCGCCGTTTTTTTATTTTTATTAATCAACCCTATTGGGCGGCAAACGTTAGTCACTCCAAAACCTTATTTAAGCTTCGTTATTGCTCTTCTTATTTTTATCCCTAATCTAATTTGGTTAATTCAATATTATTTTGCACCCCTGAATTATGTGAGTGATGAATTAACTTCACAAGTACCTTTTTGGCGCCGGCATTTTTACTATGCCTTCCGTTTTTTATATAAAAATATAAGATTATTAATACTTTTTTAGCGTTAGCTACTCCTCTTTATTTTTGTCAGCGCGATAAAAAATAAAATCGAGTTTATTGGACTGACAATTTTTGTAGATAGTAGGAGTAACTCCTTATTACTTTAACACTATTATTTTCAACAATCAGAGGCTTTTATTTAATCAGTCGGTGGGGTTACTTTTTTCATTAAGCGGCCTTTTATTAATCGCGTTAATCAAACCCATAATCGACAAAAGACGACTACTTCACTTTTTAAGTTTAATATCTCAATTCTAATCTCTTTTATTCCCATTGGTTATACTATAATTATACGCAAAAGCTAACGACTGCTTATAGCAATTTATTTCCAGCTCCGACTTTTGCTCAACGCCTTGAAAAAAATTTGACGGGAACATTATCCCCATCAGCCCCTAGTATACGTTGCTGGTTCACGCGTCCCTCTTCATTACTTATCCAGTTACGCTCATCCCAAGCTATCGCATATTTCAACTTGGATAATCGGCAAAGCCCTTAGATCGATGAAACAAGCCTTAAAAAGAAAGGCGCTTTATTTATTTATTGGGGAGATCATTTTCCGCCCTCTATCTTTAAACGGTATCCCAATCTAATTTTACTACCGACGCAACAGTTTTTTCCGAATTATTCCAGAAAAAATAAAACTGCTTATTTAAAGCATTTCACTTCTACCACCGGTGAAATATGACAAACACTAATGCTCAAATCAATTGTTTATCTCAAAAGAAATTATCTATTTCTTGTATTGTTCCCTTATACAATGGATAGGGAAATGTATTGTATTTTTTCCCAGCACTTTGTAACGAAATTTCTCAATATGCTGATCAATTGGAGATTATCGCTATTGATGATGGCAGCACGGATCAAACCCGAACTGATTTTAGCCAACTTTATCAGACGATCCCTGAACTCAAAACAATCTTTATCTCGCGACGTTTCAGCAAAGAAAAATCAATCAGTGCGGGAATCGATTACGTAAACGGTGATGTTACGTTGATTATCGACGGTGACTTTCAACACCCCTTTTCAGCCATAAAGGAATTTCTACGTCGTTGGACTGAAGGTTACGACATAGTTTACGGTATTCACCATGATCGTAAGTAAGAAGGATGGTTTAAAAAAAATTGTATCGGTTTATTTTACAAATTTACCCAATTTTTTATGGAAGTTCCAATCCCTAAAGACGCGGGTGATTTTCGTTTACTGGATAAAAGGGTGGTTGAAGCGCTACAGGCTTGTCCTGAAATAATCGCTTTATGAAAAGTCTATACGCCTGCTGGGTAGGCTTCAACTCCGTTGGCGTTGAATTTGAAGTACAGGCTCGTCAAGCCGGTAAACCATCGTGGAGTTTTAAACGTTTATTTAGTCTCGCTTTACACGGCATCTTTTCGTTTTCGGATGTGCCCTTACGTTTCTAGAGCCTTTTAGGTTTTACTATTTCCAGTATCTCCTTTATTTATGCCTTATGGATTATTTTAAACACATTATTGTTTGGCGTTGATTTGCCCGGTTTCGCAACCATTGTCGTTGTAATTGTATTTTTTAGTGGCATCCAGCTTTTATCGATCGGCATTTTAGGTGAGTACATCGGCCGAATTTTCACCGAAGTCAAACAGCGGACCCGTTATTTAATTGCAAAGAAACACGGCTTCGATGATTAGGCCATCATTCATCACGTTATTTTCTGATTCCTCAGATATAAATCATTTACCAATAAAATGGTAAAATTAATTAAAAGTGGAGCAGAAATACACAATACAATCAAATCAAAAACAAAACTTAAATAATTCTGAGCAAGCCATTTTCGATGTAAAGTAGCGGGTGAAACAAAAAGAAATACGAAAATGTAAGAAGCATATAATGCAAACATCCACAGCCAATTTTGATAGCCAACCCACTGAGCGCTCTGATAAAAATCTTGCCATACAGTAAGCATTTTTGTCACTAACAAAGTCCACGCTGGGGAAAAAACCAAAAAAAATCGTTATCGGTAATCCAGAAAACACCAATAATACTAAGCCTTGTATTAACAGATCATCGACAAAAAATCTGGCAGCTAAACTACTTAATATAGATAACCAATAAAAAATAACGAACAAACACCGATAATTAAAATAAAAAATCCCAGATAAATTAACGACAATTTAGAATAAACGACACGGAAGGCCGTTTTTAAACGAGCAGGCCCAGAAACAAAAATGGAATGCGCCCTATACAGCGCCACCGACCATAAATACGTGATTAATAGCACTGTAATAAAAAGCACAATTAAACGGACCTAACTCTCGGTGGAAACACCTCCTAAATAAATAGGAGCATTTTTAATTATTGAGATTAATGAAATTAACGGAAAAATAGCTTTAAAAATGCGACTATAATATTTAAACGATCTGCCAATTAAATAAGGAAGCGCTTGAGGCTGATTGGGATACAAACTCATGCGAACTATCCTTCGCTAGGTAAAAATCGTTCACCATATTGTTTTACTAAGCGTTTTAAAATTTTAACGACATCGGCCTCTCCACGACTCTTGGCATACTGTACTGCATCGGTCCACCCCGAAACGGTGCAAACCCAATGCTAAATACGATCACTACATCGGCTAAATTTTCCTAGCCGATCATTTTCTCATCCAAACATTTTTTGACTTCATTAACGAGTTGTAGTATTAGTCGTAATATTAATTGGTCAGTTAAATTAGGATTCATTGATTCAGCTGTAGACTTTGATTCGATACGTTTTGTTTTGATAATGATAAAAACCCTTGACCCGCTTTAGCGCCTAGATGGCCTTTTTTAACAAAGATTTTTAATTGTTCTGAAACTTCGGGATTCTTGTAAAAATTTTTCAGATGTTGAGCAACAGACAAGCATATATCCAACCCAATCCGATCGGCTAGCTCGATTGGGCCAATTGGCATCCCAAAATCAGTTGCCGCTTTATCAATTTTTTTATGGAAAACCCATTGTCTAAAAAAACGGTTCGCTTCTAATAAATAAATCATTAATGCCCGATTGACTAAAAATCCTAGACTGCTGCTGCTCACCACCAACGGCAATTTATCAATAGCTCCCACAAAAGCTAATGCTTTTTCAGCAATATCCACCGATTTCTGCTGACTACTTGCCACTTCAACCAACGGTAATTTAGCCAGGGGATTGAAAAATGAATAGCCACTAAACGCTCAGGATTTTTTAATACCGAACTTAATTCATCTAAAGAAAGACTGGACGTGTTAGTCGCTAAAATAGCCTCTGGTTTTAATTGCAGTTCGATAGCACTTAAAACCTCCTATTTATATCCTAAAAAAACACCTTCAATCAATAATTAAACCGCTTTTTTAATGCCCGCTCCTTCCACGTATGGCTCCAATCGATCTATGGCTGCCTGAATTAAGCGCGGGATTTTTAATTTTTTTTCATAAAAAGTATGCACCCACTTTATTAGAGCGTCGCAATTTTTTCAGCTGATTTATCGTGTAAAGTCACGCGGATGCCACGAAGTGCACACCAAGCTACAATATCGCCACCCATCACACCAGCACCAATAACGTGAATTTGTTGCGGAACGTAGCAAGTTTTTTGGCAAGTGACTTCAAGCGTTCTCTTAAAAAAACAGACCCGCCATGTTGCGATTGCTCTTAGTCATCATTAATTGCACGATCGACTGGGCTTCTGTGAAGTAGGCTTCTTTGCCAACTCCCTCTTTGATCCAATTATGGACGATGGCGTACAGCATTGAATAAAGCGTTTTTTCCACTTTTGCAGAGAGTTTTATAAAATAAGCCCTAGCCACGGGCGAATATAACTTAACATTAGTATATTTTTCCCACCCTTTCAATTTATGGGGAGGGGCTTTTGCAAAGCAAAATAAGAGCGGTATTTTCTAAATTGCAAAGTGGTACTGCGGCGTCAGTCATCCTGAGCTTAGCGGATTTTCTCGCCAAAACTGCTTCACCTGATAACATAATTTCCATCGCTTTCGGCGCGCCGATTAATTTAGGCAATCGAATGGTGCCACCCCACCCTGGATGAATACCCAATTTCACTTCTTGTAATCCAATCAGTGTGGATTCATTATCTTCCACCACTCGATAACGACAGGAAAGCGCCACTTCCAAACCGCCGCCTAAAAAAAATCCGCTAATCATCGCTACAGTTGGCATGGGCAGCGCTTCGAGTTTATCAAAGACGAGCTGCGCTTGGCGGATTAAATTAAAGGACTCATTTTTGTTTTTTAAGTCAGCAAATTATTTGATGTCTGCACCGACGATGAATCCTTTTTTCTTTCCTGATTGAAGGATAACGACTATGGGATTTTGAGCAGCAATTTCATCGAGTACTTTATTAAATTCAGTAAAAACTTCCCGATTCATTGAATTTACCGATGCATCTTCACGGTCGAGTGTTAGCCAAAGAATACGATCTTTATCAATTTTCATTTTCCAGTGTTTGTAAACTTGTAATTCCCGCATCTTTACTTTCTCACTGCCATTTCAATTTTAAGCTTCGTCATTCCCGCCTACGCGGGAATGACGAGGTCGGCGATTACTGCTTTTAAAATTTATCTACTTACAATACATCCCAATAAAGTACAGCAAAAGCTTGCAATTTATCCCGTCCCTCAGATGGCAATTGATCCGCCTGATAAGCCGTTTCAATGCGACTTGATAAATTTCCTTTCATCCCGTGAATTTCTTCCATAATGGTTTCCGTTTTGCCATTCTTAAAAAACGCCTTTTCAAGGCGTCCGGCGGGGAATATGCGCGCCTCGAGGGAAAAACCAAACAACACATTAAAAAATGCCCATTGTCAACAGGCCATCCGTTGTCACGATTTGATACCGCGGATGCCAAATAAAGATGAGCCACTATATGGCTTAACCGCGCTGTCAACGATTCTTTTGGCTTTAATTCGCCACTAAGAGCTAATAGTGTTAGATTTCGAACCACATTTAACACGCAACTCATTTGTATCAATTGTCGTAAATAATTTTTCAACCGCGTTTTTTACGAATAATAATTCTACATCCGTCGCTAATTCCATAAAAAAATAAGCCGGTATAAATTAGCTGAAAACAATCCCATCTGGCTTTAGTAACAATCCAGCAAATTCTGACCGGTCAGCTTTTTACGCCGCAATTAATTCTTTTCCTAAAATAAGGATGACAACGCAATACCCCATGACCAAAAATAATTAAATTACGGGTTAAATTAAAATATTGGCGCCCTCCACAGTTATGCTGATGGGCACCGCTTGTAGGCCAAGTCTAATAATTACGCGGCTCTAACTGAATACCACACCCGACGTAAATATCCATGGCATAGTTAAGGGCTTTTCGCCATAATTCAGTTAAATAATATTTGGCGATAACCGAGGCAATCGAAGGGTGTAAACCCTCATCCACCGCCTGTGCTGAAAATATTCATGTTGCTTCACTAAAAACGTAATTCCGCCGATTTTCGCGAGCGAAAACGCAATCCCTTCAAAATCACCGATAGGGCGTTTAAGTTTAAATTGATGACTGATTTGCGCATAAGCACCGCTGGTTAAAAAGACTTAATTGAGCTCCTACTGTTACAACACAAGGAAAAGAAATCCCTCGCCCTAAAGATAAACACTCCGTCATCATCCTCCACCCTTTTTCTAAGGCAAATTTCCCACCAGGAATAAAATCAAATGGGATAAACACATCCTCACCACAAATAGGGACGTTTAAAAAAGCTACTACTAAATTAGGAGATTTATAACGAACGCCCCTTTTAATCCATCGCTGCCAGCCTCTACTGCTGTCAGCGCAAAGCAACCAATTTCTTCGCCTTTTGCTAATCGTGGTAAATAATAGCGTGTTCTTCAGTTCCATAATGGGACAAAAATTCTGCCGGACCAAGCGAGTGCGGCACCATGACTGTGATCACTGCGACAATGCATTGGTTTTTTTAAAGCAAATAATTGCTCCCAATCGGGATTGCCACTAAGAAATTGCTTCTCCCACCAGGTGGCACGGGCTTGTAAAACTTCACGCTCAATTTGAGAAGTCGATGGTAACTGCTGGCGAAACCGTGTTAGCAATGCCATAAAATAGCTTCACCGATATTGCTGTTCAAGGTAATGGAAGACAGCGCGCAAAGCTACCGCTTCTCCACCGATCGGTCTGCCAGGCAAGTCCTCCATATTCCATGCGAAGATATCAAAATGCGCCCACGGAATTTGATCGGAGACAAAATGCTGTAAAAATAAAGCGGCGATAATGGCGCCAGCCATTCGGTTTTGTGAACTATTGGTGAGGTCGGCAACCTCACTTTTTAAATAATTCCGATAAGGCTGAAACAAAGGCAATCGCCACAATGGATCATCGGTTTTAAGTGAGGCGTCAATCAATGCTTGCGCCAGTGAATTTTGGTTAACAAATAACGCGGGTAAATTCGGCCCAAGCGCTACCCGCGCAGCGCCGGTGAGTGTAGAAAAGTCGATGAGCAAATCAGGGTCTTCTTTTACCGCTTCCGCTAAGGCATCCGCCAGGATGACTCGACCTTCCGCATCTGTATTGGTAATTTCGATTGTTTCCCGAGTGCGAGTTTGCACTACATCGCCAGGGCGATAGCTTCGACTTCCAATGGCGTTTTCCACGGTGGGAATGAGTAAGCGTAAACGCACGGGCAATTGTTGCAGCATGATCATCCGAGCCAGCCCTAGGGCATGTGCCGCACCCCCCATGTCCTTTTTCATTAAGAGCATATCCCCAGAGGTTTTTATATCTAAACCACCGCTGTCAAAACACACTCCTTTGCCGACTAACGTCACTTTCGGGGCTTTTATATCACCCCATTTTAGATCGATTAACAGCGGCGGCTGGCTACCAGAACGGCCAACGGCGTAAATTGCCGGAAATTCGGTTTCAAGGTCTTTGCTTTCGATTATTTTGACTTTTGCTTCAAATTCTTTCGCAATATGCTTAACCGCTTGTGCTAATTCCGATGGCCCCATGTCTTCGGCGGGTGTGTTAATTAAATCACGAATTAAATAAATCGTAGTAAGCCAATCGGTCACACGTTTTTGGTGTGCTTGTGGCAAAAATAATTTTGCTAAATAAGGGGGCCTTTCCCGATAGACATCAAATTGATAACTGCCAAGACCAAAGGCGAGCAAAGCTCGCTGATAATATTCTTCGTTTTCAAAATCATCTTGGCTCATCTCGAAGGCTCCTGGAGGCAAAACTTTCGGCAATCCTCCGAAATGCCAACTGTATTCACAATCAGTCACACCGAGCAAAATCCGCTGCAAGGCGCCCGTGGATTCCGGAATACAGCAAACAGTGCCTGCCAAGCCTACAAATCCACTCGCTTTCACCCATCGTTGGGTGCAGACATCTTGCGTATCTAACCAATTCGGCAACTCATCCGGCATCATGGGTTGAATCGGTATGAAATTCTTTTTCTTTTCAGTGATATAGCAATCGACCACCGATGACTCCTGGATATAAAGTAATTGTATAATGGTATATTACTTCACGTGAAAACACAAAGCTCGTTGGGATTAGCCTTAAGTTTTTCTTGAAAAAGGATCAATATTTTCAGAATTCAAGAGAAATTAGGATTGATGGGTGCTAACCTAAAATCCATTATCTTCCCCCGTTCCTAATCCTTCATAGTGTAACCAGGATTGGTTTGAAGGATTTATTGTTATCGTATAGTACTACAAGCTTTTCTTATGGTAATGCTAGACATAGTAATTGTGTTTGGTTACGTGATCTCTGTGATGAATAAGGAACATCACGTTTGAACCTCCATCATAGGTAGATACAGAATAGTCAAAGCTCAATTGGAGATATTTACAGGTTAAGCTGATGTTAAAGTTTGCCCTGCAGGGCGGGGCTAGTACCGCTACCACAAAAAGCATCACCCGCAGGACCCCAGTGGGGGCAGGCAGTTCAAGTTGTGCAGTTACTTCTACGGAATATTCTTGCACTCCTTGTGGCTGGGTATAATTTACAATTCTGAAATTTGTGTTAATTAAGGCCAGCCGTTGAAAAAAAGAATGCACAAACTATCTATAAAATTGGATTGGTAAATAAAATTGCTGTAAATCTAATCATGATTGATTATTATATGTGCAACTTGCAATTATGACTATTAATCAAATGAAATGAAGAAACATCTCATTTTACTCACTCTCTTGGTAAGCACGCTAAGCTACCCCTATCTATAAATTTCCCCTTACTAACAATACGTCGGAGACCTTTTTCATACAAAAAACGGGTCAACTCTGCGTTCATGACGGGAAATATTGAGAAAATCCAGGAAGAAACTTATCACCGCATACATCGTACACGATGTGGTATGATCAAAACTCAACCGGAGGCGGTTGTTATGGGAATTCTAGTTTAAGTTTAAACTATCAGCTCCGTAACTCACCACTCTCTTCAAGCTAAGATAGTTTTGTGGCACATTAATAGTGAGTTGGTTATGTGCAGCATAGAGGCTGATGGAGGAGAGTTTTCTACTCGTTATTTCTTACTGCCAGCGACTGTATGAAGTGAAAGTAACATAAGGAGGTAAGCGTCACCCGGCGCGTAATCCCCTACCTCTTTCCTCTGTCCTCAAATTAAGATTTGAACCCATCTCGGCAAGCAGTTACAATCTCCCCCACTATTTAATGACCATGAAATCGAAATAGTGTGTAGCCGATAGGAGAGACTTTATGAATGACGTGCATGCCTACAAACGACGTATTGGCCCGATTGGTTTAATGATGTCAGCGGTCAGCGCTATGATCGGGTCGGGGTGGTTATTTAGTTCGCTGTACGTCGGTCGTTTAGCAGGTCCCGCATCCCTACTTGCCTGGGTATTCGGGGGCATCTTAGTTATGATAGTGGCTCTTACTTACGCAGAAATAGTAACTATGTTGCCTATCACCGGAGGCAGCACGCGCTTCCCTCAATTAACGCACGGTACCTTTGTAAGTCTTTTTTTTGGGTGGATTACCTGGTTCAATCTGATGACCGCCCCCGCTATCGAAGTTCAGGCCATGATTCAATATGCGGCGAATTACTGGCCAACTTTAATTCGGGATCATGGGGCGGGTATACATGGATTAAGCCCTCTTGGGTATGTAATTGCCACGCTCATGATGGTCGGTTTTAGCTTAATTAATATTTATTCCATTCGTTTAATTACATGGCTCAATAATATTTTCTCTTTTTGGAAATTAATTATTCCCCTTTTGACGGCAATTGTGTTGATGGCCGTGGCCTTTCATCCCCATAACTTTAATAATCCTCACTATGGCGGATTTATGCCTAATGGATGGAAAGGGGTTTTTGCCGCATTGGCAACGGGCGGTATTTTGTTTGCTTTTAATGGCTTTAAACAAGCCGTAGAACTAGCCGGTGAGGCGGAAAACCCCCATCGAACCGTGCTTATCAGCATTCTCGGTAGTTTAATCATTGTATTACTTATTTATTTATTACTCCAAATCGGCTTTATCAGTGCGCTAACCCCAGAGAGTTTATCCAAAGGCTGGCTTTTCGTGCATTTTATTGGTGATGCAGGTCCTTTAGCGGGTTTATTAATGACTTTCGGTGTTACTTGGATGGCTATTCTTTTATATATCGACGCTATGATTGCCACCAGTGCCGCTGGGCTTGTTTATAGTACGAGCTCCTCGCGAATTCTCTACGGTTTAAGCGCCAACCGCCAATTACCTAAATTCTTACAAGAAGTGAATAAACGCGGTATTCCTGCTAAAGCGGTGTTCGTGAATTTTATTGTTAGTATGACATTTTTTCTGCCTTTCCATGGCTGGTACGCCATGGCTGAATTTATGTCCTCTATTATCGCCTTATCTTATATCACCGGCCCGATTTGTTGTTTGTCTCTACGTTATCAACTGCCGGAACATAAGCGCGTTTTTCGTTTACCGTTAATCACCGTCTGGAGTTTTTTTGGTTTTTATATTTGCACACTCATTGTTTATTGGGCTGGATGGAGTGTCGTTTCTAAATTGGGATTGAGTCTTTTTATTTCTTTTATGCTTTTTGTGGTTTATCGTTTGTTTTCTAAACGTCCGCGTGGTATTCACATGAATTGGCGCGCAGCAACATGGATGTGGCCCTATTTAGTGGGCTTAAATATTGTTTCTTATTTAGGTTCTTACGGCGGCGGTATTAATAAAATTCACTTCGGTTGGGATTTTCTGTATCTGGCTATTTTATGTTTAGGTTGCCTTTATTTAGCGGTCACATTTCGAGCCAGTAACAAGCACGTTGCAGACACCCTCGCCCACCTGGAAGAGGAAGTCAATACAGGCATTCCCTCACAGTGCCCGATGAAGAATTTGAAACACACTCGCTGGCCGCAAAGAAATCTCCTACATTAATTAATTAATTAATTTGAACTTTGGATAAATGAAAAAACTGTATTTAAAAACAAACGGCTGTCAAATGAACGCGTATGACTCTGCAAAGATGGCAGACGTGCTTAAGTACTCCCATGGCTTAGAATTAACGGACGATCCCGACCTTGCTGATGTTTTTTTATTAAATACTTGCTCAGTCCGCAAGAAAGCGCAGGAAAAAGTTTTCTCGGACTTGGGTCGCTGGCGTCCGTTTAAAGAAAAACGTCCTCACGTCGTCATCGGGGTGGGCGGCTGTGTCGCTACTCAAGAAGGTGAAACTATTTTAAAACGAGCGCCCTTTGTTGACATCGTTTTTGGTCCTCAAACCTTGCATCGCCTCCCCGATCTTTTGGATTCCGTTATTCAAAAAAGAAAATCAGTAGTAGACATTACCTTCCCCGAAATTGAAAAATTCGACCGCTTGCCAGAGCCTCGCGCAGAGGGGCCAAGCGCTTTTGTTTCGATTATGGAAGGGTGCAGCAAGTACTGTACTTTTTGCGTGGTCCCTTATACCCGCGGTGAAGAAATCAGCCGGCCATTTGATGATGTGATTACTGAAGTCGCCAGTTTATCCGAACAAGGAGTGCGAGAAGTCACTTTACTCGGGCAAAATGTAAATGATTATCGTGGGCTAATGCACCATGGACAGGTAGCGGATTTAGCATTATTGATCCATTACTTAACCGCTATGGATAACATTGAGCGAATTCGTTTTACCACCTCCCATCCTTCAGCTTTTTCTGAAAATCTAATTGACGCTTATGCAGAAGAGCCCAAGCTCGCCAATCATCTGCATCTCCCCATTCAAAGCGGGTCGGACCGCATTCTCACCGCTATGAAACGCAACTATACCGTCCGCGAATACAAATCGAAAATTTGCAAGCTTCGAGCAGTACGTCCAGATATTAGTCTTTCCTCTGATTTCATCATCGGTTTTCCTGGGGAAACCGACGCGGATTTTGAGGCAACGATGAATTTAATCCATGACATTGATTTTGATCATTCGTTTAGTTTCATCTACAGCCCTCGCCCCGGCACGCCAGCGGCTCAATTACTAGATGATGTGCCCATGGCTGTTAAAAAAGAACGTTTGGCCATTCTTCAAAATTGCATCAATGCGAAAGCGACTGAAATCAGCCAATCGATGCTTGGTACCCAGCAACGCATCTTAGTCACCGGACCATCCAAAAAATACCCCGGTCAATTAAGTGGCCGCACAGAAAATAATCGAGTCGTTAATTTTAATGGCGATACCCCATTGATTGGGCAGATGGTCACGATTAAAATTAAAGAAGCTCGCCCTTATTCACTCTGGGGCGAAGTTTGTTAAGGATAACCTTTTGGATATTTCTGAATCAACGCGACGATTGGAATTAACGCCTCACGATAATAAACGCCTAGCGAAGCTTTGCGGGCAATTCGATGAGAATTTACATCTTATCGAACACCGCCTCGGCGTGGAAATTAATAATCGGGGCAGTAATTTTGAAGTTATTGGTATCCCCAAATCCGTAGATAAAGCTGCCGAAGTGCTAAAAACTTTATATAAAGAGGCTGCGTATCGCCGAAGTATTACCCCGAATGAAGTGTTGTTACGTATCTGCGAAATGGATTACCCTGAATCCGAAACAAAACATAAAGAAAAAGTGGGTGACTATGAACTTAAAACACATCAGCTCCGCGTTAAAGCGCGCACCCCTAATCAACAACATTACCTAAACGCGATACAAAAATACGATATTAATTTTGGCACCGGTGAAAAACTGGGTTATTTACCCGGTGATCTCACGCAAAAAATTGATCCCTATCTGCGTCCTTTATACGATGCATTGTTTGAAATGATCGGGATTGCAAAAGTTAGTCAACTTTCTGAAAAAGGGATTATTGAAATCGCGCCTCTCGCTTATATGCGCGGTCGAACACTCAATGATTCTTTTGTTATTTTAGATGAAGCTCAAAATGCGACGAGAGAACAAATGAAAATGTTTTTGACCCGCATCGGATTTTGTTCGAAAGCCGTTATCACAGGAGACATTACGCAAACAGATTTACCAAAAACGACAGAATCGGGATTGCGCATGCTATTACTTTATTGCGTGACATTGACGAAATTCAATTTACCTTTTTTAAATCAAATGATATCGTTCGGCATCCGATGGTTCAGTGGACTATTGAAGCTTATGAGGAAGAAAGCGCCGAATGATCTCTATTGATGTTCAGAACGCAACACAATTCGAAGATCTTCCGAGTCTTTCAAAGATAGAGAAATGGATCAAAACAGCATTACAATTTATCCCCACAGATAAAAATAAATCGGCGTTAACTATCCGTTTTATTGATAAAGAAGAAAGCGCTGAATTAAATGAGCACTATCGATATAAAAAGGGCCCTACGAACGTTTTATCCTTCCCAGACGAGGCAATCCCGGGCTTCCCCTCGGAATCGTTCGGGGATTTAGCGATCTGCGCACCGCTAGTGGCGGAAGAAGCTCACGCACAACACAAAACTACAGAAGCTCATTTTGCTCGTTTAGTTACCCATGGCTTTTTACATTTGTTAGGGTATGATCATGTTGAAAACGGAGACGCTGAGGAAATGGAAAATTTGGAAATAAAAATTTTATCGCAACTTGGATTTAAAAAATCTGTATGAAGAATAATTAAGAAACACCTTTACAATCCCAAGAACGCGATCCCCTCTTTTTAAGAGACTCTTTAATTCCGTGGTTGATTTGTCTGCTCGCCGCTTTATTTTATTTCTATGATTTTTTCTTTCGCGTAACGCCCAGCGTAATGACCCATCTTTTAATGTATCAATTCAACGCCGTAGCACCCATGATTGGTTTATTTCGGCTTTTTATTTTTATATGTCTATACCCATTTACAAATTCCTTGCGGCGTTATCATGGACTGCTAGAATCCTCGGTGGAACTCACCTTATCTTCATTTTTATGCAGCGTTGGCGTTTTCATTTTTACTACTTTTCTGAATTTACCGTCTACTTTTTTCGGCTGTATTCTGATGGGGGTAGATCTGCCTTTGGTTTTATTGGTGCCTTAAAATTAACAACTTTATGGCTCCCTAAAAAACATTTTGCTCTATTTGCGGGCATCGCTACCGCATTTAGGCACCATCGGCACTGTGTTGCGGATATTCTCTCATCCCAGATCGTGGTCGTTTTTGGTTGGCGTCAAGCTGTTTATTTAACTATCTATATCGGTCTAGGTTTAACTGTTTTGTTATTTTTATTAATTCGCAACAAGCCCTCTTGAAGAGCTCAAGTCCCTCGCAGTTATTTTTCATGGAAGGATACCTGGGGACGTCTACTTGAATTATTAAAAAATTGGTGTTTTTGGATGGCCGGTTTTGTAGGATATTTTCTCTTTTTATCCATTTCAGTATTGGCTTCATTATGGGATGTTAATTTTATGATTCAAGCCTACTATCTGCCTCCGGCTGAGGGCGTAACCGCTGTTACTTTACTGTTTATCGGCAGTGCTTTTCTGGGTTCTCCCTTTTCCGGCTGGCTTCCAGACCGCATCCAAAATCGTCGCGTACCTCTTTTCATTAGGGATCAGCAGCACTTTCTCTTGTTCCCTCATTCTCATTTACGTTCCAGGATTTCTCCTTTTCAGGGGCTTTAAGCTTGCTGTTTTAATTGAATTTTGCGTGGGACCACAAGCGTTGATATTCTCGACCACCAGAGAAATCCGTCCACCACGGTCCATCGGTATTTCCACGGTCGCCACGTTTCATACTGACCATTGGAGCAGTGATCTTTCAGCCCCTTATTCGTTATTTACTCGTCTTTATTGGTCAGGTACTCAAACGATGGCAGTAGGAACGCCATTTTATCCAGTTCAAAACTATCAGTTCATGCTTTTTCTTTTACCGGTGTTGTTATTCATCGCCTTTTTTGTGATGTTCGCCGTGCCAAAAACTGCTTGTCAGAAATTGTACGACCAACGCCACGTGACGGATTGATTATAACGCATAGCTGCTATAATAACCTTCTAAATTAATTAATTGTGAGAAACCAATGAAGGAAGGTCTCCGCCCTCACCGATCCTGGCTGGAACGTTTAAGCCATGCTTTACTTTGGGAACCAAAAGACCGCGAACAACTCATTGAACTCTTACATGATGCAAAAGAACGTAATCTTTTGGATCAAGGTGCACTGGCGATGATAGAAGGTGTATTGAGGGTTTCTGAAAAGAAAGTGCGCGGTGTAATGATTCCTCGCGCCCAAATGATTGTCGTGGACCACGATGCTACACCGCAATCAACATTACCTATTATCATCGAATCCGCACATTCCCGCTTTCCCATTATTAGCGAAAACCGCGACGAAGTCATCGGTATTTTATTAGCCAAAGATTTATTGCAATACATGGTAGAAGAAAAGCAAGGCAAAACCCAAATTAAAGATCTTGCACGTCCCGCTATTTTTATCCCAGAAAGTAAACGTTTGGATGTCTTGCTAAATGAATTCCGGTTAAAGCGCTATCATATGGCCATCGTTGTAGACGAGTATGGGAGTGTCTCTGGTTTAATCACTATCGAAGATATTCTCGAGCAAATTGTAGGCAGCATTCAGGATGAAACAGACATTGTTGAAGAAGAACCTATTACCAAACTTAATTCTAAGGAATTTACGGTTAAAGCCTTAACGCCTGTCGATGTTTTCAACAATTATTTTGAGACCAAGATTGATAATGAAGATTTTGATACAATTGGCGGCTACGTAATGCAACAAATCGGACACTTACCGAAAAAAGGCGAATCCATCGTAATTGATTCCATGAAAATAACCGTCATGCTAGCCACTAAACGAAGTATTCAATTGCTGCGTTTAAAGAAGAAACCCGAAAATGAATAGTGTTCTTGCACTAATAGCTGGGGTAATTTTGCCGCTCGCCTTCGCACCATTTAAGTGGTTTCCTATCGCTTTTATCTCTCCAACAATTTTACTCGCCGTTTGGTTACGTTCGCGACCACTTGTCGCATGGTGGCGGGGTTACCTTTTCGGATTTGGCTTTTTTGGGGTGGGCGCTTCGTGGGTATACGTCAGCATTCATAATTTTTCTAATGCCAACGTCCCTTTAGCTGTTTTGATTACCGTTCTGTTTGTTTTTATACTGGCTTTATTTATTGCTTTCCAAGGTCTTTTCTTTTCGTTACTTTTTAGAAAAAGAAAATCGGTGTTAACAGCTTTGTTTGCTTTTCCAGCGTTGTGGGTTATTTGGGAATGGCTACGCAGTATATTATTTACTGGATTCCCTTGGCTTTTTTTGGGTTACAGTCAAATTAATTCTACTCTAAAAGGTTTTGGACCTGTCTTTGGTATTTATGATATTTCACTCATTGTGGCTTTTATCAGCGGATGTATTTACCTTCTTGTAACCTCTAAAAAGATTAGTAGAAAAATAATGTGCCTTATTCTCATAATTCTACCTTTTATCGCGGGTTGGGTTTTGACTTTTATCCCTTGGACGCACCCAGGTTCAGAATCCATTCAAGTAGGATTAGTGCAAGGAAACATAGGCCAACGATTGAAATGGAACTCCGACACTCTTTATTTCACTTTGCATACGTATTATTCTGAAACACAGAAAAATTGGGATAACAGCATCATTGTTTGGCCAGAAGCTGCTATCCCTATTTGCCCCCAACAAGCTTCCTTTTTTCTTCAATCTATGGATAAAGAAGCCAAACAACATAATACGGCTTTAATGACAGGCATTCCCATTTACCATGAAAAAACAAACAAAGTATTTAATGGACTAATGATTCTCGGCGATGGCCACGGCCTTTATTTAAAGCGACATTTGGTTCCTTTTGGAGAGTCATTCACTTCGTCAAAAATATGTAACCTCCTTATGAAATATTTTGATATTCCCATGTCCGACTTAAGCCCCGGCCCTGAGGATCAAGAACCCACTGTTGTTAAAGATATTCCATTTGCACCGTTTATTTGCTATGAAATCGCTTACCCTAATGAAGTGCTAAACCATTTGTCTAACAAGCAGTTTATCGTTGTAGTCAGTGATGATAGCTGGTTCGATGGAACCATCGCCCCTGCACAACAATTGCAAATCGCGCAAATGCGAGCGCTCGAAACGGAGCATTATTTACTCTATAGCGCCAACACCGGCATTACCGCCATTATCAGTCCAGAAGGAAAAATCGTAAAATCCGCTCCGCAAAATCAACGACTCGTATTAAACGGCCAAATTAAACCAGTCACCGGGAAAACACCTCTAATGAGCTGGAATTATTATCCTGTAGTAGGAATAATTATCGTTTTCCTATTATTAACCTTTCTTTAAGTCTGTAGAAGACTGGGCTTGCGAAGCCAAATGAGCTCATTACTAATATTCAAATAGAAGCATGCTATACTGAGAAATAAAGTTAGGGAGTCGGACTACAAAGATGAAACTTAAGTTAGTTTCATTTTGCGGGAGTGTGGAAGTTAATCCTATTCAAGCCAAGGGCTCAAGCAACATCACTTGCGGATCCCATTATGACCGTGGAGATCTTTATATATATTACTTTAACAGTCAGGAGGTTGGTGTCGGTCTTGATCTAGGCGAACATTCACTAGATAACTCGCGCCAAAAACTAGGAGTGGAAGAAATATCACGGGATAAATTTTCGGATTCTGGAATTTATTGCATTTGCACAGAAGATAGAAAAGCACAATCTATCTTTATTAGGTATTCTGATTCATCTGATCCGTAAGTTTCTTACTTTATTAGATTTTATTTATCCCTACCACACGGGTTAGGCTTCGCAAGATCAGTCCAACCCACGGATTCAGTGGTCAAAAATCTCTAACACTATACTATATAATTAATTAAGATAAAATCAAGATATTATTCCATTATCAATGGGGGTATTATGGCGACGGTCTCTGCACACTTGCTTAAAAATATCATTTCTGACCAGAGAAAAGAAGAAAATATTACTCTTAATTATTATTACCAAAGCGCGGAGAAAAACTATAATCTTTAGTAAAAAGTAAAGAAGTTAGTGTAATCATGGGGGGTTCTGGATTATATAACGGTGGTAATAAAATTATAATCACGGGTTCAAATGCAACTTTATTTAGTGAGAAGTTAGGGACCCGATTAACTGGTTGTTACATGGATATCAGTATTTATCCATTTATGAGTACGTACATTATGAAGATTCTAATTTACTGGATCAAGAGAATCTATCAACTAATAAAATTAGTAAAATTAAACAGTTATTAAATAAATACTGCACCTATGGCGGAATACCAGAATATGTAAAAAATTACCAGATAGATTATTCACATACTTTGTACGAAAGCATTCTCTGTCGCGATATTGTTTCAAGATATAAATTACCAAATCCTATCGCTTTAAAAAACTTATTCTTTTCCTTTCCAGCAATTGCAGAAAGGAAACAACATACGTTTAATTACAAAAATTATTTAGGCTCGGCAGCTCTACTACCATGTCCGGATTATTGTAGTTATCTTGAAAATAGCTATTTGTTCTTTTTTCTTATATAGATACAGTTCATCTATAAAAGCGCGATTATTATCGTCTAAAAAAGTTTATTTTTTGATCACTCATTAGAAAAAATACTCAGTTTCTATTTTAGTGTTGACCATGGAAGGCTGTTGGAAAATATAGCGTTTATTGAATTAAAACGAAGATATAAAGCAATTTATTATAATAAGTCTGAGAATGTAATTTTCTAGTTCAGGAAAGAATAAAAATTATTAAAGAAATTCAAGTTTGACAAACTCTTTTCGATCCTAACACTAAAAAAGAGAAATAGAGCGACTCCTTGAAGCTTTAGAAAGCTACAATCTCTACAATCTCAAAGAAGGTTATATTTTAACTGAAAGTGAAGAAGGTAATGAAACAACTATAAGCGCATCGTCGAACCCCTGTTCGTTAGGGACTAAAGCAGTATATCGAACAAAAGCAATAAAAATACCAAATTCATATACTACCATTATTAAAATGGTTACTAACTTAAATCAATGAGCCAAACCTACGGATTTTAACGAATGTATTGATTGTGAATATATCTTTAGAAAAAATTTTTATTTTTTATAATTACTTTGATCCTATCCATGAAAATATGTGCATTTTACTTTATTGTCCGTTCATCATAATTTAATTGCTTTCAATTCTCCAGCCAGAATTAAACTCTTTAAATAAGAGCCAACATAAAACAGCGTTCTGAGAGCTGATAACGTATTTTACCACTGAAAAAGGTGGCATTCTGCCGGGGTTTCGGCTAAGTGTCATGGCCTTAAATGCTGTCAGCATTAAACCATCGATAACTCCCTCTCACTCACCTTTTTACACCTTTGAGTAAAATAGTTTCTTTACAGAAAGTGTTTTAAAAATGATTACACCGACTGAAATCAATTCAAAAGGTTCTACCTTATCTCAAATTACTCAATCGTTAAAAACTTCTAATATTTTTGTAAAAATATATCACGGCAGAGAGGAAGGGATAGACAAAAAACTATTTCGAAAATTGGCCATCGGCGCCGTTATCTCATCCCATAAGTTCATTATTGTTAATTTTTTCTGTAAATATATAAAGGAAAAAGGTTTCGGTCATTTTTAACCATTATCCGCTTATAATATAAAAGCAGATCGATTTTTATTACTTGATATTTCCCATTATAAATATCTTCCATTTTAGATTAAAACAGATAAATTGTATCAAACACTAAGAAAAGATAATGATCTAAAAACCCAAAAGTCAAAGGGATTTAGAATTGAATCTTAAAAAGAGAAACATTTTTACTTTATTTTCGGATTCACGCTTGAAGTCGGGGTCGTAGGAATATTCTTCGACTTTTGAGCAGACGATAATTTAAATACGATGTCGGCAACGGAATTTCAGCAGGTGTAAAAATCAAATTGGGATCGGCGATAAGTACTCCTTCCCGAGTAGGACTTGCTCTTCGTATGCCGATGAAGCCGGCAACCCCTATTTTGAATTTACCTTTAAACTGCATCGGGATATTCTGAAAAAAGCTGTTCAAATCGATAATCAATACCACTTAAATTTTGTAAGACCGAATAAATTTCCAAATTGTTGATAGACAGTAAATAAATTCACTGGCACATTGAGATACAAATCAATGTATTGCTTAAATATCCTTGCTTTCTCCAAGAAAACGCCCTCCGCCTCCACCCTCATTATCGCGTAAAGCTTGCATCCAATCGGAAAAAAGACGCATGTCGCTTATCAACCATAAAAACCCTTCATCAGGCAATAATTGACGCACTAAAATAGGTGTGATTGAAGGAATATTACGCTGATAATACGACGAAAGCGGAATAATTTTATAATATTTTATTTCTACGTCATCGATTTAACGGCCAATTAAAAGGATTCCATTGTTTAATAAAATTGCCTTCCTCGTCAGTAATAAAAATTTTCTGATTGACAACCGCATATGCTACTTCAAGCAATAATCCTGATGAAAATAGTGCATAGTGCTCCAGCGGTGTGGCTTCGGGATGATTCTGAATGTAGTGATTCAAGGAATTATTCCCCGCAGCAAACCTCCATTCATTAAACCGCATAAAGGCTCATCCAATCGAATCGGCAATACCTGGACGAATTCCACAAACCGGTACACCAAGGCTTCGTATAACTGAGCATACTGCTCTCTATCGGCAATAAACTTACGTTTTCTATTTGCTGTAAGAGAAATTGGTGACACCGATTTAAGTAACCCTGCGGCTGAAAATACCGGCACTAACTAACATACCGGGTTTATAAAACTGATTCTTAGAGGTTTGATCATGATTTGATCTGATAAACATGCCCCCCCTTTTTTTAATTTTTCTTTAAAAATTAAAGCGTCGTCTCCTAAGGAGTCAACTTTTAATCATATTTAACATTTGCTTAAGGAAAATAACCTATTCTTCCATCCGCCAACCCACTGAGGTATCCTAGCCAACTATGAATGAATCCTACCAACCCACCCTAATCGAACAACTGGCTCAAGAGTACTGGGAAGAGAACGAGACTTTTGAAGTAAAGGAGGATTTAAGCAGGGAAAAATTTTATTGTCTGTCCATGCTGCCCTATCCCAGCGGCGATCTGCACATGGGGCATGTACGCAATTATACGATTAGCGATGTTATCGCTCGATACCAAATCCATAAAGGCCAAAATGTTTTACAGCCCATGGGCTGGGATGCTTTTGGATTGCCCGCGGAAAATGCAGCAATCCAGCGCGAACTTCCCCCTGCCGAATGGACGCGCAAGAACATTAAAAAAATGCGCAAACAATTAAAGCAGCTAGGTTTTGCTTACGGTTGGTCGCGTGAAATTACCACCTGTGATTCGAGATATTATCAATGGGAACAATGGTTATTTTTGCAACTTTACAAAAAAGAGCTGGCTTACAAAAAAAATGCCGTCGTTAATTGGGACCCTGTCGATCAAACTGTTTTAGCCAATGAACAAATTGTCAATGGTCGTGGATGGCGCTCGGGAGCGCTTGTAGAGCGTCGTGAAATTTCTCAATGGTTTTTAAAAATTACAGACTACAGTGAAGAATTACTTAAAGATCTCGATGAATTAAAAGAGTGGCCAGAACAGGTCATTACCATGCAGCGTAATTGGATCGGTCAATCCCAAGGGGTGATCATTAACTTCAACCTTGAAAAAGCCCCTGATAAATTGCAGGCTTATACCACCCGGCCAGACACATTAATGGGTGTTACCTACCTTTCCATTGCGCCCGAACACCCACTTACAAAAGAACGCGCTAAAAAAAGCAAGAAAATTGCAGCCTTTTTAAAAAAATGTAAACAAACACGTGTAGCCGAAGCCGATATCGCTACGCAAGAAAAAGAAGGCATCAACAGCGGACTTTTTGCCGTTCACCCTATCTCTCAAGAAAAATTACCTATTTGGATCGCAAACTTCGTTTCAATGGAATATGCCTTCGGCGTTGTAATGGCAGTACCAGCGCATGACGAACGGGATCATGAATTTGCCTTAAAATATGATTTACCTCTCAAGCCTGTGATTGAACCGGCTGATGGCCACGATTGGGATTATAATCAATCCGCCTACACCAATCCGGGTAAGCTGATTAATTCAGGTTTCTTTAACGATATCGATTCAAAAACCGCCTTTAACACTATCGCTGATTATTTAAAAATTAATGGTGCTGGTAGCCGACAAACCCTTTATCGGCTACGTGATTGGGGAATCTCACGGCAACGCTACTGGGGAACGCCCATTCCTATTATCTATTGCAAAACTTGTGGAACAGTTCCTGTACCGGAAAATCAATTACCTGTTTTGTTACCTGAAGATATTATTCCTACTGCTCATGGATCTCCTTTAAAAAAAGCAGCCAGTTTCTATAAAACCCGATGTCCTATTTGCAATAAATCAGCGACCCGCGAGACCGACACCATGGATACCTTCGTTGAATCTTCCTGGTATTACGCTCGCTATAGTTGCCCGGAACAAGATAAAATAATGCTAGATGATCGAGCGAAGTATTGGACGCCTGTCGATCAATACATCGGCGGTATCGAACACGCCGTTATGCATCTTCTCTATGCGAGATTCATGCACAAAATATTGCGCGATCTCGGTTTATTAAATTCAAACGAACCTTTTATTCGATTATTGACGCAAGGAATGGTCTTAAAAGACGGCACAAAAATGTCTAAATCTAAAGGAAATGTTGTCACTCCCCAATCGCTCATCAAAAAATACGGTGCAGACACAGTTCGATTATTTATCATATTTGCTGCTCCGCCCGAACAAAACTTGGAGTGGTCCGATAGCGGGGTCGAGGGTGCTTATCGTTTTTTAAAAAAATTGTGGGGCTTTTCTTATCGGATTAAAGATGCTTTGCTCGTCATTAATCAACAAAAAGAGAGAAGCAATTACCAATGGGAAGCACCCGAGCATCGTCAACTCCGACAACAAATACACGAATATTTACAACAAGCCAACATCGACATGAAATGCCTGCAATTTAATACTGTCGTTTCAGCCATAATGAAAATATTAAATATATTAATAAAGTTAACGACCGATAACGATGCTGAAACGCATTTAATTCGAGAAGGTACAGGAATTTTATTGCGGCTTTTGTCACCGATTGCGCCACACATTAGTCACCACTTATGGCAATCCCTCGGATTCGGCGGCGATATTCTTAACGCTCCGTGGCCTAAATCTGACCCTAAAGCATTACAAGCTACTGAACTTGAATTAATTGTTCAAATTAACGGAAAACTTCGCGGCCGTATTCAAGTGCCAACAGAAGCATCGAAAGAAATTATCGAAAACACTGCATTAAACCAGGAAAATGTGCAACGCCACCTTGCGAATAAAAAAATCAAAAAAGTTATCGTCGTTCCTAAAAAACTCATCAATATTGTAGTGTAACGGCATCATGAAAAAAATTCGGCTAATTATCCCACTCCTGATGGTCATTTTTATTAGCAGCACTCTTCCCGCCTGTGGTTTTAGACCACGTTCACCTAACGATGTTCCACCACAACTACGTATTCTTTATTTAGATGCTCACAACCCTTATGATCCTTTAGTCGTTCAACTCAGCCGGACGTTACGCGCGCTTAATGTTCATTTAACCCAAACGCGAGAAGCTGCTCCAGTAACATTACGGGTTAGTCACATTAGCTGGGAAACTGCGATCCCCACTATTTTATACAGTAGCAATGCCACAACTTATTCTTATACATTAAGTGTGGATTTCGTTGTGGAAACGCGAGACGGCCGTACAATTAAAGGTCCGCGAAATTTAACGCTAATCCGATCACTACTGCAAAATCCGAATCAAGTTTACACACCAAACGCCGCTCATTTGATGAAGCAAGAAATGACGCGGACAATGGTGACATTGATTTATAATTATTTGGTTGCAGGTTTAGCCCCTCCTCCTCCGAGAATTAGAAAGAGAGGAGTTTAACCATGCAACTCCTACAAAAACAGCTCGACAACCACTTAAACCGACAAGCGCTTCTTCCCCTTTATCTCATTTCCGGAGACATTCCGCTTCTCGTCCAGGAAACCCGCGACGCTGTCCGCGAAGCAGCTCGGCAGAAAGGCTTCCACCAGTGTGAATTATTATTTATTGAAACGGGATTCCATTGGCAAAACCTAACACAATCTTTCAATAACTTTAGTTTATTAAGCGAGAAAACGCTTATTGAACTTCACAATCCCAAAGCAAAATTCGATGAATTAGGAACACGGGCTTTATTACATTATCTTAACAACCCACCCGAGGATAAACGCTTAATAATTATCACTAATAAATTAACGGCCGCTCAACAAAAAACAACATGGTATAAAGCCATCGACCGTTCAGGCGCCGTAATTTCCCTTTGGCCTTTGTCAGGACAATTACTACTGGCTTGGATTGAACAACGCTTAAAAAAAGCAGGCTTAAAAGCTGATAATGAAAGTATTTCGCTTCTCGCTGAATTAACTGAAGGTAATTTATTAGCCACACACCAAGCTATCGAAAAATTACGCCTTCTTCACCAAGACAAATCTATCACTCCCAAAGCGATTATCGGAATTGTTAACGATAACGCACGATTTACCATTTTCGATCTCACAGAAGCCGCCTTAATGGGCACGAAATCCCGTGTCGTTCGCATTTTAGCGAATTTATATTTTGCCGACAAAGAAGCAGGGCTGCTGATATTATGGGCCATAACTCGCGAATTGCGTCTGCTGTATCTACTGGCCATTGACTATCAGCGAGGTAAACCGCTCACCGAACTTCTCGCTTCCCAATGGCAAACACGTAAGCAGCCGCTAAGAATGGCGTTAACGCGCTTAAATACAACGATTATCGCTCAACTATTACAACAAGCAAAACGCATCGAGCATATCCTCAAAGGCTTAACAGCGGGCAACGCGTGGCAGGAATTAGAAACATTAAGTTTACGCATAGCCGGGGTTAAAAAGGGGCTCCTTTAAAATGTTTCCATTGCTCGGGTTATTTGGTGGCACTTTCGATCCTATTCACAATGGCCATTTAGCGCTAGCCAATGAATTAATACAGAAACTGCCATCGTTGACAGAAATTCAATTTATACCTTCTCGACAACCGCCTCATCGTCCACCTCCTATCGCCAGTCCAGCTGATCGCTTGGAAATGATCAAGCGTTCTATTGCAAACCAGCCTAATTTAGTTCTAAATGATGTCGAAATTAAAGGAAACGATATTTCTTATACTATTAACACACTTAAAACCCTACGACCCTTATTTCCTACTCAGGCACTTTGCTTCATTCTTTCAACTGATGCTTTTTCTGATTTTAAGCATTGGCACCAATCTTCGGTAATTCTGGAGTATTGCCATCTCATTATAGTTAATCGTCCAAATTATCCTTTACCCCAACAACCGTGGTTGAGCGATCTTCTTTGTCACCATCAAACAGAAAATACTGAGGATCTTGGTCGATTCCAGTTCGGAAAAATATTTTTTCAAACGCTTTCTCCCAAGGCCATCAGCGCCACTCAAATCCGTTGTTATCTGCCTAAGGGCGATTATGAAATCATAGCGCCTCTTTTGCCGAAAACTGCACTTGCTTACATTAAAGCGCATAAACTCTATCAACAATAATTACTCCTTAGACCAAAATAAAAAATTAATATGCTAAATTTTTTATAAGTCTAAACGCAGAATAATCGAGAATATCTATGGAAATGATAAAATTCAGTATTACTTATTGGCATTAGGATTTACAGTTTCAGGAGCTGGAGCAGCTTCAGCCGGACAAAAACCCCCATCCAATAAGTCCGTTCAGTTAGCGCAACATCGTTTTCGTGGTTTTTAGGTCTGCTACCCTAGGCGCTTCTATAGTGGCCCTCACTGACATCATCGTTATCAGCGTCATTTCGTCGGTTGCGCTATTTACCCCTGTCTCTGTTTCCACTATGGCAAAAATCAATTTGAATGGTTCCACCATTACAGGTACGGCCCGACACGCTCTTTGGCGGTACAACCGTTTTTACTACAGATAAATAGCCAATATAGTAGGTTAACAGGCCTTAAGCCATTGTAGCTTTAGCTATAATGCGCTCTTTTACGATGATCCATTTCTTATTTCTTATCAAACACAAAAATATGGATGTGTTGCTTTCCCCTCCCACAATAAATGAAAGTTCATAGGGAGGGTCGGTATGTTTATTATCAGGCACCCCATAGTGAAGGGAATGTCGTAATGCTTCTAAATTGATTCCTGAACACTTCAGATAAGTAATTTTATGTCTTCTATTATCGACGATAGAGAATCCTACATACGAATAAAGTTTATCAGCGCAACCGCACATTCCGGAACCATGTGTTCTACATTCGAATGAATACCCTACCTTAAATGCCACAGACTTAAATCCTTCACCGGGAGCTAAGTTGTTTGAAATTCGCAATCCCTTTATCATTAGGGGGTTTTTACCCAAGGAGGACTAATTTAATAATCCGATGAAAAATGCCGATCTTGCCAATTTAGTGATTAACACGCTTGATGAGCATAAAGCTCTTCAAATTACCGATCTTGATGTGAGTACATTGACCGACCTGATGGATCGAATAATCGTCTGTAGCGCAACTTCAAAACGCCATGCTAGTGCACTTGCCGATAAAGTCATTCGGCGAGCAAAAGAAAATGGAATACGTCCGTTGGGCGTGGAAGGTAAAGCTGAGGCTGAATGGATTCTCATCGACCTTTACGATGTAATTGTGCACATCATGCTGCCCGAAGTCCGTGATTTCTACAATCTCGAGAAATTGTGGAGCGTTACGGAAACTGACTACCAACAATATGAAAATTAATGTGGTTACCGTTGGGAAAGCGTCTACCGGCTTGGATAAATTCTGGCTTTCAAAGCTACGGCGATCGATTGCCTCGCGATTTTGACTTAAATCTGATTGAAATAGCAGCGTTTAAGCGCTCTAAAGGAGCCAATCTTAAAAAAGATCATGCTTCAAGAAAGTCAACAGTTTCTCGACGCCGTTCCGAAAGAGTGTGAAATTATCGTTCTGGATCGCTTAGGAGAAGAAGTTGACAGCTCGACTTAGCCTAAAACTGTTCACAATGGCGTCACGAAAATTGATCGATTAGCTTTCTCATCGGCGGTCCTGAGGGTTTGTCCACTACTTGCATAGACAAAGCCGATGGGTCTTGGTCACTCTCTGCGTTAACGTTACCGCACGCGTTAGCGCGTGCCATTGTTGCTGAACAAATTTACCGCGCGTGGAGTATAATAACGAATTATCCCTATCATCGATAGGTCGCTCAGAAAATAGACAAAGATCGACATGAATAGAGAACGGCTGACAATTAAAAATATTCATCTTGAAACACACTTGTTCAAAAGTCGCTGCTTGACTGCCCTTATTCTACTTTTGATTTTCGCCTTTATCCTCATCGGAAGGTTAATCTATCTTCAAATCAAAAATCACCATTTTTATTCCACCCTTTCACGCCACAATCTATTAAATATTATTCCCATTGAACCGAGCCGCGGTCTGATATTTGATCGAAATGGCGTGTTGTTAGCCAAGGATATTCCGACTTACATATTAACCATCCTCCCCAATGGGACACATCACTTAAACGAAACCATAAGAGAACTCACCAAAATAATTCCCATTTCCTCCGATGAAATTAAACAATTTCATCATATCCTCTATCAATATCACCGCTGCCAACCCGTCCCACTAAAATATAAATTAACAAACGAAGACGTTGCCCGTTTTTATGTAAACCAATATCGATTTCCCGACGTGCGGATTGAAACGCGAATGATGCGTTATTACCCGCTCGGGGACATCACCAGCGATCTAGTGGGGTACGTCGGTCGAATTAATGCTCGAGAACTGCAAAAGATAAACACCAACAATTACAACGTCGATGACGATATCGGCAAAATGGGGATCGAAAAATATTATGAAAATGAACTCCACGGCACAATGGGCGCTGAAGAAGCTGAAATCAATGCCAGTGGACGGATCGTTCGTATATTAAAAAGCGTACCACCTACACCGGGAATTAACATCTATCTCACTATTGATAGCAATCTTCAGGCTGAAGCAAGAAAATCCCTGGGTGATGAGAGTGGTGCTATCGTTGCCATCCAACCCAGCACAGGACAGGTTTTGGCGTTGGTTACCAAGCTAAGCTTTGACCCTAACCCCTTCGTCTCTGGCTTGAGCCAACAAGACTATCAAAAATTAGTAAACTCGCCGCAGCACCCCCTCTACAATCGAGCGATCCGCGGACAATTTGCCGCGGGCTCAACAGTTAAGCCTTTTTTAGCTCTTTTCGGTTTGGATATGGGAATCATCACCCCCCAATACCGAATTTACGATCCGGGGTGGTTCCAGTTACCCAACACCCAACATATTTATCACGATTGGCGAGAACGGGGACATGGCTGGGTTAACGTCGTCAAAGCGATCGCTGTCTCTTGTGATGTTTATTTCTATAATCTAGCAGTGGCGCTGGGTATTAAACGGATGGATGATATCCTCCAGCGTTTCGGGTTTGGCCAACTAACGTGGATCGATTTGCCGGAAGAGGTCCCCGGGCTTGTTCCCTCTCCGCGCTGGAAAATGGGGACGCAAGGCAAACCTTGGTATACCGGCGATACCATTGAGGCTGGCATTGGTCAGGGATTTTTCCTAGTTACCCCTTTGCAGCTCGCACAAGCGACAGCGATTCTTGCCGAACACGGAAAACGCTATCGCCCCACGCTGTTATTGAAAAGTGTGGGGCCCACGGGAGAAGTCAACGTTCAACAGGCGATCCCCGAACCACCCATTCTTTTGAGGAACTCTGATAATTGGGATATTCTTATCCATGCGATGCAAGACGTGGTGGATAAGCCGTGGGGAACAGCTCATTTCTTTGGTGGGCACCCTGATTTTACGGTGGCTGCCAAAACCGGCACCGCCCAGGTCTACGGGCACCAACGCGACGAAGATAAAAGCCGCACCAATATTCCCAAGCGCTTACGTAACAACCACCTTTTTATTGCTTTTTCGCCGGTCGAGAACCCGCAAATAGCCATTGCAGTAGTGGTTGAACATAGCGCAATGGCTGATAAAATGGCAGGAGAAATCATTAACTATTATTTCAAACATCGGCAAAAATAATTTCCCTTCTTTCTCGTAGGGAGAAAGGTAAAAGAGATTGTATTGACAACACGCGCTTATATGCTTAACAAATTGAACTCCGATTCCCGCCTTAAACGGCGTATGGTTCACTTCCGCTGGCAAGCCCTACCTATCGATCCCTTACTTTTAATTTTTGTTTTTCTGCTCGTCAATGTCGGACTTTTTATTTTATTTAGCGCGAGCAATCAAAACGTCAGTGTTATGCTTAAACAAACGGTGTGGTTGCTGATCGGTTTTTTAGTCATGTTTATTTTTGCCTATATTCCTCCTAAATTTTATTATCACTGGACACCATGGATATTTAGCGTCGGATTATTATTGTTAATTGGGGTATTAGTTTTTGGAAATATTAGTAAGGGTGCCCGTCGGTGGTTGGATTTAGGTTTTTTTCATTTACAACCTTCCGAAATCATGAAATTTGCGATGCCGATGATGTTATCGTATTATTTCGATAAAAAACAACTTCCTCCAAAAATCAAACCGCTCATCATTTCTCTAATTTTATTGGTTTTTCCGGTAATTCTGACCGCAAAACAGCCCGACTTAGGAACGGCAATTATCATTGCTGCTGCGGGTCTTTGTGTTTTATTATTAGCTGGATTAAATTGGAAATTAATTCTCGTTTTTTTATCCTTGGGTGCGTTAAGTACCCCCATTCTTTTGGACTTCATGCACGGCTATCAAAAAGAACGTGTTCTAACCTTTCTCAATCCTGAGCGAGACCCGCTGGGAAGTGGCTATCATATTATTCAATCAAAAATTGCCATCGGTTCCGGTGGCTTATTTGGTAAAGGTTGGCTGCATGGAACACAGTCTCATCTACAATTCCTACCGGCCCATGCGACCGACTTTATTTTTGCTGTGACGGGCGAGGAATTGGGATTAATTGGCTGCCTTGCTTTCCTCATTCTATTTTTAGCCGTTTTCAGCCGCGGATTTTACATTAGCAGTCAAGCGCAAGATACATTTACGCGCTTATTAAGCGGAAGCTTAAGTTTAACTTTTATTTTATGCACGTTTATTAATATTGGAATGGTCGTTGGAATTTTGCCAGTCGTTGGCGTTACGCTTCCATTAATTAGTTATGGCGGCAGTTCAATCATTACAACAATGGCTGGATTTGGTATGATTATGTCAATCCACACACATCGAAAATTATGGCCCAGTTGACCCGTCATGCCACCTGCGCGGGAATGGCTGCCTGAAGAGACACGGCAAGCCGTGTGGAAATAAATTTATAATAAAGGATATTTATGTTAAATTGGCTTCAAAGTGGATTTTGTACGCTGTTATTGTTGTTTTCCACACCAATATTAGGTACCGAAATGAAAAAGCAAAGCACAGTGGCACAAAAAGAAAAAACTTTCATTAATTACATGGCAAAGCGTTATCACTTCAAACATGAAAAACTGGTCGCTGCGCTTTCTCAAGCGAAATACGATGAAGAAGTGATTTTCCATATCACTCATCCTTATGAAAAAAAACCGTGGTACGTTTATCGTCACTATTTTATAACCGAAAAGCGGATCCAAGACGGTATTAATTATTGGAAAGTCCATGCAAGAGCGTTGGAATATGCCGAACGCCGGTATAGCGTCCCACCCGGTGTTATCGTCGCCATCATTGGAATTGAAACCGATTATAAAGAACGTATCGGAAAATATTCCGCCCTCAACGCATTAACGACGTTGGCTTTCCATTATAATCATCGGACGAAGTTTTTCACCCGAGAGCTCACTCAATTTTTTTTGCTTATTGAAGAACAGCGCTTACCCCTTCCCCTATTAAGAAGCTCTTACGCTGGCGCTATCGGAATTCCTCAATTTATGCCTAGTACTTACAGGCATTATGCAGTTACCTATACCAAGCAGGGCCACATTGACCTCATGAATAACGACGAAGACGCCATTGTTAGTATTGCAAACTTTCTACATGCCAACGGCTGGCACAAAAATCAACCTATTGCCTGTGCTTTTACCAGCAAAAAACCCCTTGACCCGCAGTTGATTTCCAAAAGGACTATTCCCAAAATTTCTATTAAGCAATTGAAAAATAAGGGAATTATACCATCTATTCCGATACATGATACTAAAAAAGCGGCCATTATCCAACTGAAAATGGAAAATGGCCATGAAAAATGGCTCGTGTTTGCTAATTTTAGTGTGATTATGCGGTATAATCCGCGTATAATTTATGCAATGACCGTTTATCAATTGAGTCAATCCCTTCAAAAACGATATGACCAACAAGCTCCTGGAACGCGCAATTCAACAACACCAACAAAGAAGCCTCAAAAACAACGCTCTTAAGAATTACCTAAGGTACTTCTGGATGATCCCAAACAAGCTCTGCCGCCTTTCACGGTGCGGGAATTGCCTTATCTCAATTAGGTGTCGTAATGATGAGAAGCCCTTCGCTATATCAATCGTGCTCTTGTTCTAGAGCCCCTAAACGCCATCTTATCAAAATAGCTGGGGGAATATATTGTCCCAACATGGAAAATTAGTCGAAGCTACCATTGCTTACAATCAGGCTATTCAATTACAACCGGACTGTGCCACAGCCTACAATAATATTGCCAATTGTTTTTTTCGACAAAAAAATTTTATAATGCTAAAAAATACTATCAAAAAGCTATTGCTTTGAAACCCAATTTTGAAAACGCGAACTTCAATTATGACCGGCTTTTAATCAAACTTGAAAACTACCATCAAGCTATTGCTGAACTAATAAAGAACTATTGCGATGTCCTCGCAGCATTCTGCTGCTTTTAGGCAACTCGCTCACGTTTATATGTATCTGGGCGATTTCTCAAAGGCGATTACTTACTACAAAAGACGCTTAACCCTAGAACCAAAAAATTCGGATGCTTAATACGATTGTAGATTGGCTCATCTTAAAGATAATCAATTTGAAAAAGCCATTGACTATTTTACGAATACGCTCTCGTTAAATTCGGAACACCCTAATTGCCATTAAGCTTAGCCATCGCTTTATCTTCAGTGTGGAGAGCATATAAGCGCTCTTCATTATTTACGGCAATTGAAAAAACTGCAAATAAAATGCTATTTATAACATCAGTGTTTTACACATGTATCAAGAACGGCATTGGGAAGCCATTGATTATTTCAAACAAGTACTCACCTTAGATCCTAATTATCGTGAAGATTACTTAAATATCGCGGCGGTTTATTTAAAAATAAATCAAATAAACCAGGCCATTGAACACTATAAATCCGCCTTTCTCCTAAAGCCAAAAAATTCTGAAATCGAACATATTTTAACAGAACTCCAAAAAAAGAAGTCCCAGAGCACGTGCCCAATTCGTACGTTCGTCATTTATTTAACGAATATTCTACTTATTATGACCAGTATTTAACCTTGCATTTGCAATACCAAGTCCCTCAAAAGCTTTATCAAGCCGTTGAAACTGAATCGAGTGGCGGCAAGACTAAATGGTGAATTTTAGATTTAGGCTTCGGAACAGGACTTTGCGGTGAGCTTTTTAAATCAATGGCTAAAGAATTAATCGGTATTGATGCTTATGAAAATATGCTCATCATTGCTGGAAATAAAAATATTTACGATAAACTTAAAAATCAAACATTGAAAAATGGGTTAGATAAAAACCATGGATTTAATCTTATTTTAGCAGGCGACGTTTTCACCTACATTGGTGATCTGGATGATATCTTCAAAAAAGTAAAATTAGTCTCAAATGGTTTTTTCTCGTTCACAGTCGAGAAAACACATCGATTTCCTTATGAATTATTACAAATGATTCGTTATACTCATTCTAAAAAAATACATAACCACCATAATCAAAAAATGACTTTAAATTTCTGTGTTTTTATAATATCGTTTTACGAAATTAAAAAAGGAAAGTAATTAAATGGTACCTTTTTTTACTAGAAAATACTAATAAAGATGAGTAATGCCAAACTCTACAATCTTCTCCTTGAAGAAATTAATCTTATCCGAACACGAGAAAAAATAGTTAAAAAAAAGAATCCGAAAGCTATTTTAAATATTTTCAAATCTTACTTCGAAACTTACTTTACTATCCAAAAAACGTCAATAAAGCCGAATGAAAATATATTGAAAACAATATAAAAATTATTAACCGCACTTATTGTTAACTTTTATCTTGAACACACAGAGCCACTACTCGTTTACGATCCCGAAAGTGGTGAAAATACTTTTAACTACTTACTCGTTAAAAATTATTGTACTTATGAAAAAATTTTATTTGATTATATAGAACTTGATATTGATCAGGGTTATGTAAAAAAATTGGAACTGCTAAAGGATACTTGCGATTATGTTCTGTTGAGAATAACATAGGAAACTATACTTCCATCGATGCGATTTGATTATTACGTCATATCCTCTAATCGTCGATAAAACCTCACTTTATTAATTAGCCCGCTTGTCTTTCTTTAGTTTTTTAATAAAACAAGTTCATTTTTAAATAAAAAATACTTCTCTTTTATAGATAGGATGTAACTATGATGAGGACGCAATGGTTCTCTATGAAATTTCATCGAATAACAACCTTAAATTAACAAACAAAACGGATAGATTTCTAAATAGGAATTCCTATTAAGGACCTATCCTTTTATTTAAGCAGACGTTATTTTTATTTAACAACAAGAAAATTTTTACTAAAATATGAATATTTTTGACTTTAGTTATCAAATTTTTATTTTAAAGTCCGATAATCAAGATGATATCATTACCTACAGGTGGTAAAGACAAAGCCTAAAATTAAAAGGGGTGTGACTGGTGTGGAATGATACATCAAAGATTTGACCATATTTCTTTACCGTTCTTTAAGTTTATAATCTATCGTCGTCAAACGTTTTACTAATGATGGATAAGTAGAAAAGAAATCGCTCAACGAATGCATCAGTTTGATACCCACTGTGTTACAGGATCAAAAATATAAGCGGCTTGCCGAAGGCTTTCGTGGAGAGTTTGTGGATATTCCTGTATGAGACTGAGGTATAGCATAAAATAACCATTAAAAGTGGCATCCAATAGCACAATAGTAAAATAAACAGCCGATTTCGTCTCTCACCACTTTCTTGAGAGCATCCACTATACATAGAACTAAAAAATAGAATATCAACAGTAATCAATAAAATGTTAGCCAAAATTGAAGATGTTAACGTCAATTTAATATCTATATGGCGAATATGACTAATCTCATACGCTATCATCACCACAAACTCACTGTGATCTAATTTGTACAAAAACATTTCGTAACAATCACCATCGCTAATTTTTCAGTATAATCGATCTCAAAGAAATTCATTTAATCTGCCTAAATAAGATAAAATTTTTGTATAAACTTAAGTGTCACTGCGATTCTTAATTCTTCTACAAAATTGTAAATAGCCTTTTATTATGGTGTTTTTGTACTCTCAGGATTAATTGTCACGGTAATTGAAGCCTAATAGAATTAGCTTGTTTTTAAAAGTAAATGTCAGGTACAACGAAATTAATGAAATTAAATCAGTGAGTACGATTTTTATTGGAAGAATTTTAAAAATTAGCATCGCCGTCAATAATTTAAATAAAGAAACATTTGTATAATATAACAAATTAATGTAAATATTAATCAGTAATCCGATCTCTAAATAAATTGCCAAGAAAGTTGCAATCACATACCGGTATATCATCGATTACACTATAGCGATTGATACCAGTCAACTAAATACAATTTAAAATCATGAATTTAATCTATGATAAAAATTTACAATTATAATTTATAATCTTATTTATTAATTATTTTATTAGGTTGAAATTTCCAACAGGGGAAATCAAAATTTAACCTACTAGGAAATTCAGAAACCACAATTGAAGGAAAAACGATTTTTTTATTTGCATTATATCGTTCAGAACTATCATTGTAAACTTGATTTACGTACGAAAATTTATTTTCCGTTAATAGTGTAAAAGTTTTAAAGATAGACTCGTATTTCTCATCCGTCTTGTTTCCTTTTCCTATCAGTATTACTCTTGTCAACAATCGAAAACAATAACAACGAAATCAATGAAAAACGGATTGCTAATGAATAAAACATTAATTTTATATGTTCAGAAATTAATTATGAAAACTCAAGTATAAAAAATAAAACGGACCTTTATAATCAGTGACAATATAAAGAAAAACTGTGTTAATCTTAATCACTACTATAAGAATTGATAAAACATAAAGTGATTTCCACTTATACGAACTTATCTTTTTTTTAAGTAATTGTGAAATTCAAAAAATTGAATAAATATATTTGAAAAATCATATTTTTGTAAGTAATAAAATTTAAAATAAATAATTTATTTAATTTCGATAAAAAATAAACAATAAATATAAATAAAATACATAATATTTAAAGCTAATAAAATTTCTAGCACTAATTCCAAAGAATAGTTCTGTCTAAACATATTAGTTTCTAATAAAAAGTAACTTATTGTCACAATACCAATTCGTTCGCTCTATCAGGAGATAACACTCCTGCTCCGATCCAAGCGCAGCGCTAAAAATCCAGCGGCGATTTGCAGAAAATCAATCTGAAATAAGCCACAAAATCGTTGCAG
>NZ_VFIV01000053.1 GCF_019425495.1 Coxiella endosymbiont of Ornithodoros amblus | reverse complement strand
TCATTCCCGTATGTAAGTTGCCACCGATCGGTGGCAACTTACATACGGGAATGACAGAACTGTAAGGGTCAAAATTAGAATTGCTTGTTGGGCACATCATTCCTTGATTTATCAAACAATGAAGAATATACTTAACACTTTTTTGGCGAACTATTAATAAGTTGGAGTAAATAACAGAATGGCAGCTCGTATTGCAGGTGTTAACATTTCGGTACAAAAACAGGCTCAGATAGCATTACAGGCTATTTATGGCATAGGCAATTCTCGTGCCGTGGAAATTTGTAAAGAAGTTAAGATTGATCCGGCTACGAAAGTCAAAGATTTGTCCGAAGCTGAACTAGATACATTACGGACCGAAGTAGGTAAATTTTCGGTAGAGGGGGACTTACGTCGGGAACGCTCCATGGACATCAAGCGTAAAATGGATTTGGGAACGTACAAAGGCATTCGTCATCGTCGCGGGCTCCCATTGCGGGGCCAACGGACACGAAGCAATGCTCGAACTCGCAAAGGTAAACGAAAACCCATACGATCTTAATGATTTTTAAAGAATAAAGGTATTTTCATGGCAAAGAAACGTTATCGTAAAGTGACTGAAGGGATTGCTCATATTAAGGCAACTTTTAACAATACGATGATCAGTGTTTCTGATCCTCAAGGAAATGTCTTGTGTTTTCGTTCCGCGGGCGGATCGGGTTTTAAAGGTTCGCGTAAAGGGACTCCTTACGGAGCACAAATGGCTTCCGAAGAAGTTGGCAGGTTAGCACGAGATAATTTTGACATGCGGCGAATTGCCGTGCGAGTAAAGGGCCCAGGCGCTGGTCGGGATTCTGCCATTCGAGGGTTGCGTTCGGCTGGTCTGGAAATTATCCATTTAGAAGATCGTACACCGTTACCTCATAACGGCTGTCGACCGCGCAAAAAACGACGAGTTTAGGAGGTACGAGTAGTGGCAAGGTATTTAGGTCCAAAATGTCGATTATCACGTCGCGAAAAAACTGATCTACAATTGAAAAGCGGCATTCGTTCAATCGATTCAAAATGTAACATCAAACGTATCCCTGGTATGCATTGGCAGCGTCGCGGTCGGACTACCGATTATGGGGTTCAACTGCGAATGAAACAAATGATAAAACGCTATTACGATGTATTCGAAAAGCAATTCGCTAACTATTACAAACAAGCCGATCGCTTAAAAGGCTCAACAGGCGATAACTTGTTAAAACTTTTAGAAAGTCGGTTTGATAATGTTGTGTATCGTATAGGTTTTGCGGCTACTCGAGCAGAAGCGCGTCAACTGATCAGTCACAAGGCCATACTCGTCAATGGGGAAGTCGTTAATATTCCTTCTTACCAAGTGAGACCGAGGGATATTATCGAAGTTCGCAGCCGAGCAAAAGGGCAACTCCGAATTAAAGGAGCTCTAGAGCTAGCACAGCAACGGGCGCCTATTTCGTGGATTGAAGTAGATACAAAAAAAATGACGGGTACGTTTAAAGAGCAGCCGGATGTGGCTAAATTACCTGCTGAATTTAAAGTTAACCTCGTTATCGAGCTTTATTCGAAATAAGGGGCTTAAAGCATGCAAAATATTCTTAAATCGTTTCTAACGCCAAAAAATATTCAGGTTCAAGCTATTTCACATTGTCATTTTCGTATCCTCTTAGAGCCGTTAGAACGAGGCTTTGGACATACCCTCGGAAACGCCTTACGTCGCATTTTACTTTCTTCGACGCCGGGTGCAGCCATCGTTCAAGCAGAAATCGATGGAGTTTTACACGAATACAGTTCTATTGAGGGTGTTCGCGAAGATGTGGTGGACGTTTTATTAAACTTGAAAGGTGTTGCGATTAAATTAGAAGGCCGCGAGGACGCTAAGTTAACCTTACATAAAAAGGGCGCAGGAACCGTCACCGCCGGAGATATTCAAACAGAGTCTGGTGTCAAAATTGTTAACCCCGACCACGTTATCGCCCATATTACTAAAGATGGCGAAATCAATATGACCCTTAAAGCAGCGATGGGTTGTGGCTATAAGCCTTCAAGTGCCCGCGCTACCAGCGATCAAAGTCGATCTGTAGGACTTTTGTTGTTGGATGCTTCTTACACCCCGATACGCCGAGTCACTTATTCGGTAGAAAATGCTCGAGTAGAACAGCGAACCAATTTAGATAAATTGATTATTGACCTCGAAACAGATGGTACTTTAGATCCTGAAGAAGCAATTCGTTTTGCAGCAGCAGTTTTGCAGCACCAATTGGCGGCTTTTGTGGATTTGAAGCAGAAAAGTGATCGTGACGGCGGTGGAAAAGAACGTAAAATCAATCCCTTGTTATTACGCCCCGTTGAGGATCTCGAATTAACCGTCCGTGCCGCTAATTGCTTAAAAGCAGAAAGCATTAATCATATAGGTGATCTAGTGCAATGCACCGAAAACGATTTGCTCAGGACCCCTAATTTAGGGAAGAAATCTTTATTAGAAATTAAGAGTGTACTTGCCCAAAAAGGATTAAGTTTAGGTATGGATATCAAAGGGTGGCCACCTGGTCACCAGCGGATTTAACTGACCAGTGATAAGGTATATAATTGTATCCTCTCCCCCTGGGGGGTAAGAGGGGCTCAAAATTCACTTCGGTAATTCTTTCTCTCCTAGCCTCTCCCGCAAGCGAGAAAGGAAGAGTGGGGGTTTTGTTGGGCACTAAGGGTATTGCTGCTCTTTCGTAGAGTAAACCAAATCAGTTTTTATAAACAACTATTATGTACAGGGTATGAACCATGCATCATCGAAAAAATGGTAGACATTTAAATCGGACAAGCTCCCATCGCAAAGCTATGCTGCGAAATATGGCGGTGTCGCTCTTTCAACATGAGTTGATTAAAACAACGTTACCAAAAGCGAAGGAATTGCGACGCGTGATTGAACCCTTAATTACCTTAGCTAAGAAAGATACGGTGGCTAATCGTCGTTTGGCTTTTAATCGTCTGCGGGATGACGCCATCGTCGCAAAGCTATTTAAGGAAATTGCACCTCGACACAAAGAGCGAGCAGGAGGGTATTGTCGAGTCTTGAAATACGGTTTTCGTAACGGCGATAACGCACCAATGGCGATTGTGGAATTAGTCGATCGTTAAGAATCGGAATCCAGTGAAGATCAACAATGAAATTTCTTTTCCGGTTTCAGGAAAAAGTAAGCAATTTACCACTCAACCAGCGTTGTTCAGCGCGATTGTTATTCTATTTTTCGTCTAGGGTTTCATCACCTTATTGAATGACTTGCTGATACCCATTTTAAGGGAGAGGTTTGATTTGAGTTATAGCCAGGCTATCCTAGTGCAATTTAGTTTCTTTTTTACTTATTTTCTTATGTCCTTACCGATGGCTTTTTTGCTCAACAAACTAAAATATCAAAAAGGTATTATTGTAAGGCTTTTTATTATCGCTTTGGGTTGTCTTATCTTTATTCCTGCTGATTTAACACTTACTTACGGGGTCTTTCTCTTTGGATTATTTATATTAGCAAGCGGTATCGTGATGTTACAGGTGTCCGCGAATCCACTTATCACTTTACTGGGTCCTATCAAAACATCTTCTGCTCGGCTGACATTAGCCCAAGGTGTCAATTCTTTAGGTTACGTGATTGCGCCGTTAATTTTCGATCGTTTTATTGTAGCCACAAATTTATACATTCCTTACATCATTATTGCCTTTGTTTCGATTGGGATAGCTTTATTTATAAATCGATTTAATTTCCGTCGTGTTGATGACCCTTTGGAAAAAGAGGAGAAAGACGAGATTATTGATTTTGCTTTATGGAAGTATCTTCCTTTTACTTTAGGATTGGTAGGCATTTTTTCTATGTAGGCGCTGAAGTTTCAGCGGGCAGTTTAATCGTTAATTACCTCCATCTGCCGCAAATTGCCAACTTCTCACTTTCTCATGCAGCGGAATACCTTTCGATATACTGGTGCGGCGCCATGATCGGCCGATTAATTGGTTCGTATGTATTAACCAAAACTGACGCGTCGAAAGTTTTAGCCGTGTGCGCCGTGGCCAATCTTCTATTATTGTGTGGCATTATTTTGATGACAGATAGGCCGGCCATGTGGTCCTTGTTGTTGTTGGGCGTTTTTAATTCCATTATGTTCTCTACTATTTTTTCGCTAGCCATTGCTGGGCTGCCAAACGAATCAATAAAAAATAAGGCGAGTGGATTTCTCATTATGGCCATCGTGGGTGGCGCTATCATTCCTGAATTACAAGGGTTGCTTGCCGATTATATCGGTTTACAACATTCTTTTATTTTGTTGCTTGTTTCTTATGTCATCATCACTGCTTATGGCGTTTACATAAATCAAACCATCAGTCGTTCTGATTTTCTTTAGTTTGTCATTTACTTTATATCTATTTAATATTTTTTTAGAGTTTTAAGATAGTATCTGGCGCTAAAATCTCTAAGAAGAAAAAATGAGAAATGAAAATCAAACTATTTTATCTGCTAATGAAGTTTCCTCATCTTCTTATGCTCTACTGTTATTCTCAATGTATTATTAAGTACCCCGTTTAAACGCTCGAGATCAATACTGCGCTAATTGTATAAAGAAAATTTTCTATTACCTTGAGGTAACAAAAACAGAAAGCAAAACAATTTTACTTAAGGCTATTTTTTCCAATATCGAGTTGCTCCATCAAAGTTTTATTTAGCTTCCGAAAGAGAAGTCTCCCTTCTTTTTCTCACTCTCCTTTCCGTTACGGCTTTATTGAGGCAAACTTTGCAATTAGTTCATTGGGAGTTCTCCGTGCCTTTGGTCAATGCTTTGCTTCATCTTTTAAATAATTTCCTCGGCTTTTCATTGCAATCAGGAAGGGAAAGGGAAATAAAAGCTTTGTTTAATGAGCGCCGCCTCGTTCTTTAAACCATGCTTACCTACAGAAGGAGCAACAACACAAGTGTTTCAAATAAATTCTCTACGCTCAGTGCGCTAGGAGACTACTGAAGAAGAGTGCGATTACCAAAAATGGTTCTCTCCTGATTTTAAAAGTAGTAAGAAACTGTTAAAGTAGCATTATATTAATATTAATTAAGCCTGCGGCAAATAGAGTGAGGGAGATGATTGCATGATTGTTCAACCAAAAGTTCGTAGTTTCATTTGCACCACTGCACATCCAGAGGGTTGTGCCAGACACGTTGGCGAATGGGTTAATTACGCTAAACAACGGTCTTTGCTTACGGGTGGTGCCCCAAAAAAAGTTTTAATCATTGGTGCCTCAACTGGCTTTGGACTTGCCAGCCGTATCGTGGCGGCTTTCGGTGGGAGAGCCAAGACCATCGGTATTTTTTTTGAAAGACCGGCTAGTGGGAAACGCACCGCTTCTACCGGCTGGTACAATACTGCAGCTTTTGAGGGAACCGCTCTTGCCGCCGGCCTCTATGCCAAAAGCATTAATGGTGATGCTTTTTCGGATGAAATCAAACAACAAACCATCGATTTGATTCAAAAGGATTGGCAGGGTGGCGTTGATCTCGTGATATATAGCATTGCTTCGCCCCGTCGTATTCATCCCCATACGGGAAAAATTTTTAATTCAGTGTTAAAGCCTATTGGGCAGACGTATCACAATAAAACCGTTGATGTCATGACGGGTGAAGTCAGTCTACTTTCAATTGAACCGGCAACAGAAAAGGAAATCAGAGATACCGAAGCGGTTATGGGCGGTCATGACTGGGCTTTGTGGATTAATGCGTTGTTCAAACATAATTGCTTAGCGGAAGGGGTTAAAACGGTAGCTTTTACCTATATTGGCCCTGAACTCACTCATGCCGTTTACCGCAATGGAACGATAGGAAGAGCAAAGCTCCACCTAGAAAAAACAGCTAAAGAGTTGGATAGTCAATTACAGTCGGTGCTAAGCGGTCAAGCCCTGATTTCCGTAAATAAAGCTTTAGTAACCCAAGCCAGTGCGGCAATTCCGGTGGTCCCTTTATATATTTCATTGCTTTATAAAATTATGAAAGAGAAAAATATTCATGAAGGCTGTATTGAACAAATGTGGCGTTTATTCAAGCAACGCTTATACTCCAATCAGAACATTCCCACAGATTCAGAAGGTCGTATCCGAATTGATGATTGGGAAATGCGTGAAGATGTGCAGGCAGAAATTAAATGGTTATGGGAATCCATTAACAGTGGCAACGTAGAAACGCTTTCTGATATTGCTGGCTATCGAGAGGATTTTTATAAACTTTTTGGTTTTGGTTTAAACGGTATCGATTATGAGAGACACGTTGAAATTGAGAAGGTTATTCCTTCCATAGCTGTCACTCCGAAAAATCCGGAGTGACAGTGATGCTATTAAAATGGAATATCATCATCAAAATCGGCCACCGAACTGTCCTCTCCAGCGGTTGGAGTTTGGCTGCTCGTTGGTGCGCTTTTTTTATTTGATACAAGGCCTTCTGAATGATTACCATAATTCCCAGTATTACCACCGCCGCCACTGCGGTGGTCCAGCATGTGCATCTCGTTGGCAATAATTTCAGTGGTATAACGATCGACTCCATTTTTATCTTGCCATTTGCGCGTTCGCAAACTGCCTTCTACGTAGATTTTCGAGCCTTTTCGCAAGTACTCACTGACAATTTCGGCTAAACGATTAAAGAAAGCAATGCGGTGCCATTCCGTACGTTCTTGCAATTCACCCGTTTGCTTATCCCGCCACGTGCTGCTAGTTGCTAACGTTACGTTTGCCACCGCATTTCCGTTTGGGGTATAACGCACTTCTGGATCTTGACCTAAGTTTCCTATTAAAATAACTTTATTTACACCTCTAGCCATTTACAATCTCCTAAATCTCCTAGTTTCTTAGTCCCGAATTAATGTTCTGCTAATTCCTATTGGCCTTTAGGTTACTCTGTCTGATCCATTTTCGCAATTCGTCTTCACTAATTATTTTTTTATCGATTTTAAAATAAATTAAATTTTCATGGTGTAAAATCGCGGTTTCAGCGACACCGGAAATTTTAGAAATGCTTTTATCAAACTGATCTAAATTTTGCTCCAAATAATTATCCATTTTTACGATAACCGTTGAAAAATAAGGAGGGTGTTGCATGGTTAAAGCAACCAATAACCAAATAAATCCAATGGCTGCGCAAAAAAAGAAAAGAGCAGCTAGATGGAAGTGACCGAACACCCAACCTCCGACGGTGCCGCCGATAAAGATGCCAAAGAATTGAGCGGAAGAGTAAATACCCATGGCGGTTCCCTTATGGCGAATTGGAGCAATTTTAGAAATCCACGAAGGCAAGGAAGCTTCTAGTAGTGTAAAAGCGGTGAAAAACACAAACAGGAGAATTCCGATTTGCATAAACGAGCGGTGAAAAAACAGTAGCGATAGTTGGCACGCGATTAGAAGCAAGATGGAAATAATAAAAAAAGGCTTTAATTGCCGCTTTTTTTCCACCACAATGATAAGTGGTATTATAGTAATAAATGCCAGCACCATAATAATTAAGTAAAGTAAAACCTGCCCGTGTTCTGTTAAATTCAGTCGTTGGCTTAATATAATGGGAATCCCGATGAACATGGCCGTTAGAATGCAGTGCAATGAAAAAATGCCAAAATCAAGTCGTAAAAGCTGAGTATTCCGCAGGACATTTTTAAGATAATTTTGTTCGGACTCTACCTCAGGATGAGCTAATGTCTGTGGAGGGGTAGGAACCACCGTAAAAAGAAGAATAAGTCCTAGGATAGCAAAAGCAAGTGTTGCCCAAAAAATACCCTCCAAGTGAAACCAGGCGTTAATAATGGGCCCAAGAATAATCGCAACAGCAAATGAAAACCCAATAGTCATACCCACCAGAGCCATGGCTTTACTGCGTTCCTCATCCCGCGTTAAATCTGCGATCATGGCTAATACTGTACTGCTGATGGCCCCCGCACCTTGGAGCGCACGGCCAAAAATAATCCCGTAAATAGAATGAGAAAATGCTGCAATCGCGCTTCCAGCGCCCAGTAACAGTAATCCCCCAGCAATAATGGGTTTGCGACCAATACGATCGGACAGCATTCCAAAAGGGATTTGAAAAAAAGCTTGCATAAATCCATAAACGCCAATAGCCACACCAATGAGCGCCGGCGTTGCATAAGGTATGCGATTCACATACAAGGCAAACACTGGCAGGAGCATAAAGAGTCCCAACATCCGAAATGATATAATAGCCGCCAGTGAGATTACGGCGTTTCGTTCTTTTGCATACATGTAAAATCCTTGATCAAAAGGGTCATTCTACTCTATAAAAAGTCGCCATGATAAGCCTAATCCTTAATTCCGTTGCACTTTGATAAGGGGTATAGGTTTGGAAGAGCTAATAAGGGGTGGCTGGTATTATCTTCACATCAGGGCTAGGTGTAGAGGTTTCGTACAGAAAAGGAGGCTGCTTCTCTTTCTTCAGGAGCAAGAAAGCAAAGATTTCAGAGAGTAGATTTTTTCGTAACTGGGATGCTTGAAAAACGATCGGTAAATAGGTTCATCTCCACTCTTGTCTCAAGGAGCCCAACAAGAACACCATTCTCTTAATTTTATTCTCTTGATCCATAGACTGTGATCTAACAGCCGACTCTTCGAATACCTCCAGCTCTTTAGTAAGCTCTATTATCTCATCTTTCAGCTTTTCGCTCATGCAATCCGAAAAGACAAAATCACTAATTCCTGTGCCTGCATTCGGGGATGCACTTATCGATACCCGTTTTGATATAGCCCAGGCAGGTGGCGACAGCAGCCAATCCAATAATGAATATTACTACAGCCGCGCTCCTTTGAAAAGTGCGCTCTTTAAAGGGGGCGTTATAATGCGCCAACACAGAATTTCTATTTTAAATAAAGAGCATGTGATGAAAGATATTAAAATACTTGGTGTTGATATTTATTGCAAAAGGGGTTTTCA
>NZ_VFIV01000090.1 GCF_019425495.1 Coxiella endosymbiont of Ornithodoros amblus | reverse complement strand
AACGAAACCATAGTTATTGACATAAAGATACTGAAGAGTAGAAAACAATATCAATTCAAATAATACTGCAAATCCACGGCAGATCCCGTGAGCCGGAGCCGGCCTAACCTACACTTTTAATTGCAGCTTGGCAAGGGGTTGAACTTCTCAACGATCTATGCTCAATTATACACCATAAGTAACCCTAAGGCTTTCTGATGAAACAACCTCGTGCTTTGGCGCCTCTTTTTCTCACCGAGATGTGGGAACGTTTTGGCTTTTATGTCACTCAAAGTCTGCTTATTCTCTACCTTACTAGCGTCCTCAATTTCTCTGACCCTCATGCTTACATGATTCTGGGAGAGTTTACGGCTTTAGTTTATATCGCCTCCCTTGCAGGGGGTGGGGTTGCCGATCAAGTTCTAGGGCCTCGATATGCGATATTTTTAGGTTCTATTTTCTTGGGACTAGGCTACTTTTTCTTGGGTTTTGCCAGTCAAAAGCTACTCTTTCTTAGCTTGTCAATTCTCGTTGTAGGTAATGGCCTATTAAAACCCAATATTTCCAGCTTCTTGGGGCAATTTTATTATGAGAACGATCCGCGTCGGGATGCGGGCTTCACCTTATTTTACATTGGCATCAACTTAGGGGGCTTACTAGCACTAGGTAGTGCCGGATTTATACAGGAAAAGCTGGGTTGGAGCGCCGCCTTTCTCAGTGCGGGCATTAGCATGCTTATCGCTACTGTCACTTTCTGCTTCGGTTTCAAAAAGTATGAAAACCGCGGATTACTCTTTCCTCCTGACCAAATTAGGCCGTCTTTTTTACGGATGACGCGTCATAAGCTCAGCATTATTTTCCTCATTCTCCTTACTATTTTAATCGCCTATTTATTGTTGAGCAGCACCAGTATTGCTAATTTATTACAATTGGTTCTTGGTATCTTCATCCTAGCTATACTTCTTTTTATTAGCAGTCGATTTGAAAAACGCATTCGGAATAAGTTTCTTGTTTTGATCATTCTTATCTTTGCCTCCATCGTTTTTTGGGCGATACTGTTTCAGGCATTTGCCTCCGTCAATTTATTTACCGAGCGCGTGGTGGATCGACACATTATAGGCCTATTAATCCCATCGCCAGCGTTTATCGCCCTAGAAACGATTTTCATTATTTTACTCGGTCCTTTTTTAGCCACGCTTTGGCAGCGTTTACATATTAAAAAACTCGATCCCACTCCTGGAATAAAATTTTCTTTTGCCATGTTTTCAGCGGCAATTGCGATGACCTTTTTAGTTTTAGCCGTTTATTGGACCGAAACCAGCGGACTTATTCATCCCATTTGGGTTGTACTTTTTTATCTTTTTCTCACGCTGGGAGAGATGTTGCTCTCCCCCATTGGATTATCGATGGTCACGGAATTGTCTCCTCCTCATTTAACCGGTTTAATGATGGGCGTTTGGTTCATGGCGCTCGGGTTCGGCGGCCAATTATCTGGTTTTTTAGCTGAACAAGCCGGAGTGCCTAAATACATCCTTGATATCCAGGCGGCTAACGAAATCTATGGACACGCCTTTATGAATGATGCAATTCTTTCATTTGTGATTGGTTTAATATTACTTATATTAAGCCCCTGGTTAAAACGATTAATGAAAAACTGACAAAACCGGAGGGGCCTTTTGAGTTCCTATCATTATCCACAAGAGGATAAAGGCTAAAAAAACTTAAAACCCATTATCCTTGCGCAGATGGCAGTGACAAAGCCTAAAGTTGTGTCTTGTTGGTAGTCATAGGTAGTCATATAGTTTGATTTGAGAAATTAATGAGAGGTTAGACTATGTTTGCTCAAGTTACCTATATTTGGATGGACGGCGCGCAGCCAACCCAAAAGCTACGATCAAAAGTTCGGATCATCAAACACCCTGAGCGAGATATTACGCTGGCCGACTTTCCGGAATGGGGATTCGATGGTTCTTCAACCTACCAAGCGACAGGAAAGGATTCCGATTTGATTTTACAACCTGTCCATTTTGTTAAAGATCCAATCTTAGGCGATGGAAATTACTTGGTGTTATGTGAAGTGATGAATCCCGATAGATCCTCACATGCTTCAAACACCCGCGCCCGCTTGCGCCAAATCATAGCCAATGGAGCTGCTGAACATGACCCATGGATTGGGTTTGAGCAAGAATACACTCTCTTTCAAGGCGTCCAACCTCTCGGATGGCCCGATCGAGGATATCCCGCTCCTCAAGGCCCTTTTTATTGCGGCATCGGGGCCGATGAAGTATTTGGTCGCCAGCTAGTGACAGAACATGCCACGGCTTGTATTGAGGCTGGGCTCATGATTTTTGGAACGAACGCCGAAGTCATGCCAGGGCAGTGGGAATTCCAAATTGGCTATCGAGGTGCTGACGACGAGACGCCTGATCCTTTGACAGTTTCTGATCACCTTTGGCTGGCTCGATGGTTGCTCTATCGTATTGGAGAAGATTACGGAATCACAGCAACCCTCCAGCCTAAACCGGTTCAAGGGGATTGGAACGGTGCTGGAAAACACACGAACTTTTCCACTAAGTTGATGCGTGACCCCGCCACAGGCCTGGAAGCCATCGAACAGGCCATCGAGCGATTATCAAAACGTCATGACGCCCATATTGGGGTGTACGGTCATGGTTTAGAAGAGCGGCTAACTGGTAAACACGAAACGGCTCCTATTACGCAATTTTCTTCAAGCGTAGGCAATCGCGTCTCTTCCGTTCGCATACCTAGCGCAGTAGCATCTCGGGGTTGTGGTTATTTAGAAGATCGTCGACCCGGTGCTAACGCCGACCCTTACCAAGTCGCGGCTATTTTGTTAGAAACGATTTGTGGGATTCAATTGCCGAAAAATAGTGGTATCAAAACAACCGTTTGAGTTAGGTCTGTTTACAATTCTAGTAAGGCCCCTCGTCCCGCGGCTTGTTCGCAGGATCCGGTTAGGAGCAGATCGCGTCATATAAGCTATGCCATCTTGGATTTTTTTTCTCAGTAACATTTAATTTCCATTTTCTACACCAATTTTTAAATCG
>NZ_VFIV01000089.1 GCF_019425495.1 Coxiella endosymbiont of Ornithodoros amblus | reverse complement strand
CCCAAGCGCCAGCCGTTAGAAGAATTAAGCGCGGGCGCCGTCGGTTTTGTCGTTGCGGGGATTAAAGATATTTTCGGTGCGCCCGTCGGCGATACGCTCACGCATGCCAAACAATCAGCCGGCTCGCCTCTGCCTGGATTTAAACAAGTTAAACCCCGAGTTTTTGCAGGTTTATTTCCAATCAATACTGAAGAATATGAACCCTTTCGAGAAGCGCTTGCCAAACTGCGACTCAATGATGCGGCTTTATTTTACGAACCGGAATCCTCCGAAGCCCTTGGGTTTGGCTTTCGCTGTGGCTTCTTGGGGGTGCTTCATATGGAAATCGTCCAAGAGCGGTTAGAACGAGAATACAATCTTGAACTGATCACAACGGCACCCACGGTTAGTTATGAGATTCTCACTAAACAAGGTGAAATGTTGTATGTCGATAACCCAAGCCATTTACCTGAACCTGGTAAAATTGGTGAAATTCGCGAGCCCATCGCTATCGCTAATATATTAGTTCCACCGACATATTTAGGTGCGGTCATCACTTTATGCATTGAAAAGCGAGGAGTGCAGAAGAAACTACTGTACTTGAGTAATCAAATTTCCATGACTTACGAAATTCCCCTAAGTGAAGTCGTACTGGATTTCTTTGATCGCTTAAAATCGGCTAGTCGTGGTTATGCTTCTCTAGATTACTCTTTTAATCATTTTCGAGTAGCGGATCTGGTAAAATTAGACATTCTGATTAGTGGGCAAAAAGTGGATGCTTTAGCTACTATTGTCCATTACGATCTGGCCTATTCACGAGGTCGCGAGTTGACGGAACGCTTAAAAGACTTAATCCCGCGGCAGATGTTTGAAGTCGCCATACAGGCAGCGATCGGCGCTAAAATTATTGCGCGAACCTCGGTGAAAGCGTTGCGTAAGAATGTAACGGCAAAATGCTATGGCGGTGACATAACGCGTAAGCGGAAATTATTAGAAAAACAAAAAGCAGGTAAGAAACGAATGAAGCAAGTGGGGAAGGTGGCTATTCCTCAGGAAGCGTTTCTGGCAGTTTTTTTAAGAGTAAAAAACGAATGATAGTAGGTTTTGCATTTTGTTTAACAGTTGCTGTGATATTGACCAGAGTTATTAGTTTTATTGATAAACTTTTTCTAAAAAGCGTCGATCGCCAAAAGCCAAAGCCTCACTTGGCGTTGAGTATGCTAAAACCTTTTTCCTATCTTGTTAATCGTGTGGGTGGTGCGATCTTTCATTATTCAACCCCATCATGTTCCCACGGGTTCTTTAGAACCGACCATTATGTCTGGGGATTTTATTGCTGTTAAGCAGTTTGCTTACGGATTACGTTTGCCGGTACTTAAAAAAATCCTACCGATCAGTGAGCCAAAATGGGGAGAGACCGCTTTATTCCGCCGGCCGAAAGATCCTAAAATTGTCTTTGTTAAGCGCGTTATTGGTTTACCGGGTGATCATATTGTTTATAAACATAAACAGCTTTGCATCAACGGCCAATAACAAAAACAAAACTTCCTCTATAAAACCAATGACGTGGGTTCGTTGGGTTGTTGGTGCATAATGAATGTTAAAGAGAAAAATCCGGATGGCGTTAAGCACACAAAATTTACGTGCACCCGGCGGGTGGGGAGACGGAAGATTACAATTTGATTGTGCCCGCCTAGGTATTATTTATGATGGGAGATAATCGCGATAATAGTGATGACAGTCATCAATGGGTTTTGCCCCAGAAAGAGATTTAATTGGAAAGGCTTTTGGCATTTGGATGAGTGGGGTAAATTACTTAATTAAGTTCGGTGGGATCGCATCGGAAATCCATTTTAATAGGAGTTTCAAAAATTGATATGAACCATCTTAACAAGTTAATGGGACGGTTAGGCCACCAATTTAATAATTTAGAACTTTTAAAAATTGCTTTAACGCACCGCAGCAGCAGCGCTGATAATAATGAACGATTGGAATTTTTGGGTGACTCCGTCTTGGGATTTATCATTGCATCGGAATTATATCAACGACGCCCACAAGCGCGTGAAGGAGATTTAAGCCGAATGCGCGCTTCTATGGTGAACGGCGATGAGTTGGCGCAGATTTCGACTAAATTGGGCATAAATGAATATTTGCAGCTTGGGTTTGGCGAACAAAAAAGCGGCGGTAAACGACGGCGCTCGATTTTGGCAGATGCCTTAGAAGCGATTGTGGGAGCAATTTATATCGATGCCGGTTTGGAAACCTGTCAGCGCTGTGTATTAAATTGGTATGGCGAACGCGTTGATGATTTATCTAAATTAAGTCCTAAAAAAGATGCCAAATCGCTTTTGCAAGAATGGTTGCAGGCTCGAAGGCTGTCGCTTCCCATCTACGAAGTAAAAATAACCGGCGAAGCACATTCCCAAACTTTTACGGTGAATTGCTATGTGAAAGGGTTACCACACAAAACCCAAGGCGTCAATACTACGCGAAGACGAGCCGAAAAAATTGCTGCAAAACGGTTTTTGGATTTGTTAGATGACAGAAAGGGGGGTTGTATGACGGAGCGGGAACAATGAAACCAAAGTATTGTGGTTATGCCGCGATTATCGGCCGCCCTAACGTCGGTAAATCCACATTGTTAAATCAACTCTTAGGGCAAAAAATTAGTATTACTTCTCGCAAACCACAAACCACGCGTTATCAAATTCTTGGCGTAAAAACGTTTAAAGACACCCAAGTGATCTATATCGACACGCCAGGTTTGCACGCAGATACAGAGCGAACAATTAATCGATACATGAATCGTAGTGCACGCGGCACTTTAAGAAACGTCGATGCTATTGTATTCGTCATCGAACCGAATTGGGAATCGCAGGATACGTGGGTGTTAGATAATCTTAAAGAAATTGAGACGCCGGTTTTCCTTGTTATTAATAAAGTCGACAAAATTAAAAATAGAACTGAATTATTGCCGTTAATAGAAAAAGTTGTTTCCTTATACGCTTTTCAGAAGATTATTCCCCTTTCTGCTAAAACGGGCGATCAAGTAGGAACATTACAACAAGAGGTTCACCAATTAATGCCGGAATCACCGTTTTATTTCCCGCCAGAACAAGTGACGGATCGCAGCGATCAGTTTATGGCTTCTGAAATTATCCGCGAAAAATTAATGCGCTTACTAGGGCAGGAAATCCCT
>NZ_VFIV01000052.1 GCF_019425495.1 Coxiella endosymbiont of Ornithodoros amblus | reverse complement strand
GAACAATCGTTCAAAAACAAAAATAATTTAAAATGGATGCTCGTTACTTTGAGCACTCACCAGTTGGCCATTTCCCTCTTGATCAACAGAAGCTAATGATCGATCTTTTTCTACTTAAAAAAGCGGACAAATTTAGGACAAGAGGTTTTTCAAAAATCCTATTTTAACTCTCTCAATTATCAATTATTAATAAAATACCCAAATATGTTTTATAAAGGTAAGAATGCCCATATTTCCTATCTTTATCTTTCGGCTTTAAAATTCGAATGTCTATAAACTGCTCTATAATCGCCTGTGTCCCTGGGCGAGTGTAGCTCGTCCATTTTTGGATGGTGGCATTCATTGCGATATGTTGAGCAAACTATCTTGGTAAAATTTTTATAACACTTTTGCTGAGCTCTTGTATTTTCTCCATATCTTTTTTACGCAGCATAATGATCTTACCCACAACATCGATTGCTTCATTAACTATTTCAATGACAGCATCTAGAAAAAATCTATCCGAGTAGAAATCTTTCCATGGTGATAAGCCAGCCAATTTTTCGCAATAAAGTTGCTGGTATTTTTTAAAATAGGAAGATAAAAAAACCGGTGTTTCCAAATAGCCTTCTTTCCATAAATAAAAAGTGATTAATATCGTTCCCGGTCTTTCATTGCCAGCTAAAAGCTAAACTCAAAAGCCACTTGGCGGGGGAAAGGGGTGAGGGATAAAAAATTTAAACTCTTAAGGTTGATAGCGCATTGCTCCGATTGCTATGCTGATTCATCAGTCTGTTTTTCGCTTCCTACTCAGAGTAAACAAAGTATAGGGCTTTGTTTGCATTTTATTAAAAGTGGATCTAAACAAGGTTTTTATTGCGAAAAATCTGATCTTTTCCGAGCGCCCTATCAAAATAATGCTTAAAAAAGCGAATTGGAGCGGCGTTTGAAATTTCTAATTAATTTATTTTTAATGAAAAACTGGTAGGCACGATTGGTATCGAACCAACGACCCCCACCATGTCAAGGTGGTGCTCTACCACTGAGCTACATGCCTACACGGACGAGACAGGCTAACCTTAACATTACCTCCTATTTCGCGCAACCACTGGCCTGGTTTTTAATTGACGCTACACTTGCGTTATGGAAGCCTCAAAACCACTCTGAGAACCCTCTTCAGAAATTCGCTTACAAAGTCAGATGGGTCATTTTATCTCGGATATTAACAAACTTTTTGTTAAAAATATCGACGATTATCCTGTACTTCACCAATGGTCTATCGATCAGCCAGCACTCTTTTAGGAGGCTGTTTGGGATTTTTATGGGATCAGCGCTTCGCAAGTACCTACCAACATTTTGCTAAGAGGCAAGCGGATGGAAGAATTCCAATAGTTCTTAGGTGCCAAATTTAACTTTACAGAAAATTTATTACGGCATTACAACCAAGACGTTGCATTAATTTTACTTTTGAAACAGGGCATTATTGGAGTATTACTTATGCTGAGTTCTACACGGAAATTGCTAGTCTTGCTATTTTTTATGTCAATGCCACGTTTCCCCTGCTGATCGCGTCGTTGTTGTCTTCTCGAACTAGATCGAAACTGTAATTGCCATGCTGGCGACTGCTAGTGTTGGTGCCATTTGGTTAGCGTATTCGGCGGATTTTGGGTTAGAATGTTTTTTAGATCGTTTTGGACAAATTAAACCTAAGGTATTATTCGCCGTTGACAGCCATACTTATTAAAGGAAAACTTATCATCATCTTTGTAAAATCCGCCAACTCCAGCAGCAACTGACTTCGCTAACGCACACAATCATCGTTCCTAAATAATCAAAATATCACTATTAATGAGTTAAAAAATAATTCTCTTTATCCCGACTGCCTTCGTATAACTTCTCTTCCTTTTTATTTTGAAACACTTCCCTTTGATCACCACATCTACATTCTTTATTCTTCAGGAACCACTGGAAAATCAAAATCTGTGGTACATAGCATCAGCGGCACTCTGCTTCAACATCTAATGGTCGTTCTTTACGATAGACGATAGTGAACCTTTTTATCCTACCCGCACAGCTTTATTCGATTTAATCGACAAGGTTAGTATTTCTATTTTTGGAGTGGGTGAAAAATTTTTAGAGTAGGCTAAAAAAATTCGATTTAGTCCCTAAAAAGACACATAATTTTTTATCCTTAAAAACAATTTTAACGACAGGCTATCCCCTTGTTCCTAAAAGTTTTGATTATTTTTACAACAACGTAAAACCAACATTTAATTGTCATCCATCTCGGGCGGCACGATATTATTTCTTGTTTCACTTTAAGAAATCCTTTATTGTCTATCTATCTTGGCGAATTGCAGCACATTGGCCTTGGCATGGATGTAAAAATTTTTAACGACGGCGGGGGATTACGCTAAAATAACAAAACGCGGTACAATGACTATCTACCGACGCTCGGATACCACGCTTAATCCTGGTGGAATTTGCATTGGCACCGCCGAAATTTACCAATAAGTCGAAAAAATTAATGAAATTCTAGATTGCCTGGTTACCAGTCAGCAGTGGAAAGGAGATGAACGAATTATCTTATTCGTTATTTTCTAAAAATAAACTACTTTAACTGATTTATTGCGGAAAAAATTCAAACTACCATTCAGCAAAATCTATCACCTCATCATGTACCGAATAAAATTATCGCTGTACCCGACTTACCTCAAAAAAGTTGGTAATATAGTTGAATTAGCAGTAAAAAATTATTAACGGCGAGTCGGTTAATAACTCAACTGCTCTCGCAAATCCGAAAATACTAGAACATTTCCAGAATCTCAAAGAATTTGTGAGTTAATAAGACCCCTATCATTACCCAGAAGTGGTAAAGACTAAAAACTTAAACGCGAGATCACGAAGTTTAAAATGAAAATAGCTGTGACTTATGAGTAATAATATAGAAGATTTTTTAATCTAATCCTCCCTGTATTCTCCTTCACCTCATACGAGCTAACGGTATTAATTCTCATCTCGCAAGGCTCAACGCAATACTTTTCCCACATTGGTTTTTTGCAACTCCTCTCGGAATTCAATAATTTTAGGCACTTTATAAGCAGTCAGAAATTCAGAACAATGTTTTATAATCTCATTTTTCATTAAATTTTTATATTTTTTAACAATAAAAAGCTTTAACTTTAATTTGTTCTCCTATTTTTCCACTCGATACGCCGATAACAGCAGTCTCGCGAATACCCGAATGAGAGGTAAGAATATCTTCAATTTCATTTGGATAAACGTTAAAGCCAGAAACAATAATCATGTATTTTTTCGATCCAATAAATAAAGCCACGCTCATTGATTCAAGCAATATCTCCCGTATGCAACCACCCATTATCATAAATAACCTTTTCTGTCTCCTCCAGCTTTTTCTAATAATCTCCCATCACCTGCAGGCATCGCACGCGCAACTCTCCTGGGTTGTGAAGCAGTAAATCATAGCCTTCCTCATCTGAATAAAGTATTGATCGCTACAAAAATGGTAATCTGACTTTCTCATAAACTATTAATAAATCCTTTAATATCACGCGGATTAATAATCAAAAAACACGTTTCTCCCAGCGCCATAAAGCAAAAACAAAAAACCGTTAGCGAAAAAATATGATAAAAAGGAAGCGCTCCTACGCTAGTTTCTTCTCCTATTGATAGAATAGATTTCACCCACGCCAACGCTTGAGCTATGTTGGCCAGAATATTCTGATGAGTTAGCATCGCGCCTTGGGGAACTCCTGTCATTCCACCCGTGTATTGTAAGAAAGCAATATCATCCTTCTTCATTGGCACCTCTTCGAAAGGTAACTGAGCGCCTCCTTTTAAGGCTTCTTTAAAAGAAATGCTACCTTTAATTTCCCAAGAAGGAACCATTTTCTTAACATATTTAACGACAAAATCAATTACTGGTTTTTCCACTTCAAACAATCGCCAATTTTTGTGACGATAACATGTTTGATCTCACATTTTTCCAAAGCTAGCGAAAGCCTCCTGGGCGAAACTTTCCAAAACAATAAGTTCTGTTACACCAGCATCCTTTAACTGGAAATCAAACTCGCGGCAGTGTATAACAGATTAAAACTTACAACGACTAACCCAGCACGAAGGGCGCTAAACATAGCAACAGGGAATTGCAGCAGATTGGCCAGTATGATAACGCGGTTTTATCTTCAAATCGTTTACAATAACCTTCTAAAATTTCTTCAAACGAATGATAAATCTCTACGTTAAGCATTTCAGAGATCCCTAATAGATAACTCTTTAGCCATATTTTCGCATTATTTTAATTCCTCTTCTACAAATCGTGATGACAATTCTTCAAATCTAAAATCATCAACATTAATGATACGCATACGGGCTGCATATGCGTTTTGCAACTGCTCCACTTCGGCAAAAGTAATTATTTTTTCAGCCTCCGCCATTTGCAATTTTTCCTGCAATGGTTCGGCAGCAATAACTTCTTTTAGAATGGAGTTTATGGCACGGATGAGGTTATAAGGATGACAACGAATAGTCCCCTGTCCAAAAATAATAAGTGAACGCGTTAATATATTAGCTCCCTACCGTAATACCAAGCGGACTTTCAAATAAACCCTTGAACCAAATAATTATTGGGACCCATACAAATGCCATTACCGCCGTGGATATCGATCGCGTGACTAATCACTTCTCGATTTAATTGAGTAATTATGATATTTAGTAATTGCCGATGTGGCAGCCGATTTAAATCCGCGATCCAAAGAGGAAATCGTAAACAGCCGTAACGCTTGCTTCTATTAGTCAAATATAACTGCCAATACGTGTTAACGCTTCTTGAACGCCGCCAAATTTTCCAATAGGAAGGTGAAATTGACGGCGAATGCGGCGTAGAAGACACCAGACACATAAACCGCGCGCCCACTTAATCTTTCCACTGACTAAGGAGGTACCGAAATACTCCGACCCGCTGCCAATCTCTCCATTAACATACGCCAGCCCTGACCAGCCATTTTACACCACCAATAATATATTAAGTGAGCGGCACAATCACATCTTTCCTTTGAGTGGGTCCGTCCATCTGGGAATGCACAACATAAAGGAAAATGACGTCGCCCTGTAACAGCACCGGGTGTATTAAGGGGATAAGTGCACAGGTAACGCCGAGATTTTCTCGATTACCGATTAAGTGATTTGGATCATATATCATATAATTTAAAGGCAATACCGAAAAGTAGCGATCGGAGCTAAGGTAATATAACGTTTATCCCAATTCAATCGAATAGCAAGCTCTCGTTTTCCATTAAATTCATAATGGCAGATGATGCCATAATCCTCAATTGAGGTAGCGTCTGATCCAGCGACAGGACTGGTCAGCGCAAAACAAGGTATTTCTTCGCTCTTCGCTAAACGCGGTAAATAATAATTTTTTGTTCTTCAGTACCATAAGCTAATAACAATTCCGCTGGCCCCAGTGAGTTGGGACGCTAACCACTACGGCTACGGCAATGCTAACACTGGAAATTTTCGTAAGAATTTGTTGTATGCGCTAACGCGGAAAATTCCTTTCCCCCATATTTTTTTGGAATAATCAGTGCAAAAAACCATGGTGCTTTAAGTGTTCCCAAATAAAATCGGGAATAGTAAACCAGGGCTGATTAATGTCCAAATCGTTAATTATACCACATAACTCTTTAACAGCCACTTCCAAAAACGCTTGTTCTTCCGGTGAAAATTTACCTTTCGGTATATTTTTTAATTTATTCCAATCCGGCATGCCACTAAATAATTTTCCTTCCCAGCCAACATTCCCCAGAGTAAGGCCTGGCGTTCCGTCAAGGATAAACGAGCATTTTTTAGTGATAAAAAGATGAGATTTTTTGAAAAAATTTGGCGGCGTAAGAATAATAAATTAAATAAAACAACCAGGAGTAAAAAACCACCCATAAACTCACCATTGCCCACAGAGTTATTAAACTTAAGAGGGAAACAAGAATAAGGAGAAGAGCGCAGCTAATGCTCCAAACCATCAACGAAACTCGATTGAAGGGGAGAATAACGGCTATCACGAGAAATAAATAACCCATCCTAAGGTCTCACAGCATGAGAAGCCTCCTAACTCTGATTGTCCATACAAGAATACAAGATAAGAATAGCCAAAAGCGGCACCAATTGCACTAAAGCATTATCATCCATCCATCGAAAATTAGGCCATTCCAAAATAATCACGAGCGGTCCCATTAATAGCGCTAATAACCAATCAATTTTAAACCACCAACTGGCTAATCCCCAAATGAACATAACAACCACTATCCCAATAAAAACGATCCAAGTTCTACTTAACTGAGTACGGCGCAGCTCAACGAGTAAAGGGTCAACGATAGCGCAGGACCAAACTATAGGCATGGCATATTGTTTCCCAGGAGCCAATAGCAAAACGAGACAGAGACTGACTATTGTCCATGCTAAAGACGAAATATTTTTCCCTTCCCTTTCACGTTGTCCCCATAGCAACCACCACCGTTTTAAACGCACGATTTCAAATAAAAGCATTAAGCTAATGATAACGAGCAGTAAAAATTTGGAAAATAAACCGAAAAAATTGAAGCGACTTTTTGCATAGCTGTAATAAAGGAAAGGAATAAATTAACATCAAAAGATGAATAAAGCGCCTTAAAATGTGCCCTCTTATTCCACCGACTGTCTCGTGATAACCCTTGTCCATTATTAGCTTTTAAACGTATGTCATTTCAGCGATTTATTATAGATGAGAGTTGCGTCTACCAAAATGATCAGCACTGCGTTTACTAATTCAACGTTATGGCGGAAAGGTTTAGATGCTATTATCTTAGGATTGGTATAACCTAAGTGATAATACCCTTCAACGTCTCCTTTCAAAATCGTCCTCAATAACAGATCGCCTCCTTGAACAAGCACGACGCAATCTAACCCTATGAATTTTTCAATTTCTTTTCCATAAACGCGAAGACCCGCAACAACTTCTCATTGAATAAAACGAGGCCCCATTGCGTCATCCGATACGATTAAATACAAGGTATTTTATTTCTACTTTAGGAATAAGATCAACTCTTCTTTTATTTCTTCATCCTCGTTTTTTGACATCCTCCATGAGTAGACAAATCCGTCGTTTCTTACTGAAAAATTACATAGCCGGCATATTGCGCTGCAGACCGTTTTCCGTGCATTAGCTAATCGTAGCTACAATGAACACCTAAATTTAAAAGCGCTCTGAGAAACCATCTTGCTGATTTTTCAGAAAGTGTATGTTTTTCGCCATCCTCCCAATATTGTAATGTTGTCTTTGCAATCCCTGATTTTTTGGCGAATTCTCATCGAAACAGTTTAGCCATTTCTCAGGCCGCTTGTACCCGTTTCGGTCTGGCCAAGCGTTCTTCCTTCAAACGCTTCATAGTCGTCCCCTCCACTTTTGAGGCGATGTAAGAAAAATCTCACAAGAGATTTGGTAAATTTCCAGTTGTAGCATTTATGTCAAATGTAGCTCAATATAACAAAAAAGACCAGCATGTCGATTGAAGCATCACTGGCCCAAAAATAATAATAGGTTTTGGGCGATAGTATCACCCAGCACTTCCCTCAAAAATACATTTTTGTGGTATCACACATCAGAGATCATGTTTAGTGTTAGGCATGCTGTTGCCTCATCTGCACAATGATTACAAAAAACCAGTAAAGAATCCACTTATACTATTAGTCAAAGGTAATCCCTTCATTCAAAAAATTCATGTTCAATTGTTGAAAAAATTAAATTGCGAAGTGACGCTGGCTATAAGCGGGCAATCGACTTTAGCTCTTTAATTCCAAAAAATTCGATCTTATTTTTTGGATATCAATTTTTCAGACATGAATCGTACGGAGGTTTGCAAAGCGACACGGGAACGCACCAGCAGCACCCCCATTATTGCTGTAGTTAAGACAAATCCCGCTATTTTTCCGCAGATATAAATGATTTTATTAAAAAACGAACTACTCAAACAGTGTTAAAACGAGTGCTTAGTTATTATTAGATTCAGTAATTTGAACCCGGTATTGTGACATCTGGTTATTGGAGCTAAGCTTCGATATCAAATTTAAGTTCAATTGCAAACAGGAAGCTCACAAAGAAAATTTATAAACCCCATAATTATTACTTCCTTCCGAACAGCCATGTTGGACACTCGTGTAGCTAAAGAATTTTTCGAATATCATCTTTCAAACAATATCCTGAAAGCGGCTGATTTAAATTCGCTGCATCTTCAAAAAAGCAGTTTCATTGACGAGCATCTAAAAGCTTCCATGGCTGACATTCTTTATTCGGTGAAACTTAACTATCGTCCTGTTTATTTTTATATAATTATGTATGGAACATCAGAAACCCTGATATAAGTTAAATGTCTTACCGTCTCTTATGATATATCCTTCGCATTATTAATCATCACCTCAAGAAGAAAGATTATCTTCCTTTAACTATCGTGGTTCCTCTCGTTTTTTATCACAGAAAAAAACGATATCCCTATTCAACGGATCTTTTTACGCTATTTAGCGATGAAGAGCCATTAGCCCGAGAAGTACTCTTAAAACCTTTTACACTCGTTGATGTGACGCAAATGGCTGATGAAAAGCTCAAGGAATTGTTACCCTTGTTAAAACGATTGAAGTAAGCGAAAACGCCCATCATATAATTATTGGTAGACTCACTTATCTCTTTCAAGCTGATATTGAGAATCCTATTGAAGCTGTTAAGCTAATTCATGAAGAATTATCACCAAAATATAGGAGGTGAAATTATGCCCTTGAGTATTTCTATTTAAGACAAGCATCGTTACACTCATTGAGTACGCTGGAGCTGTAGCCCAAAGACTCCAAAAAAGGCTTTGAAAAAGGCCACTCCGAATGACAAAGCTTAGCTAAAGGACTCAAGCAAAAATTCGAAATGAAGAAAAGCAATTCTTGGCCTGTCAAATGCTGCAATCTTTTATTGATTGCGAAACCAACAGGACTTCATTTAGAAGAAGTCCAAGCGGGCACCCTAAATAACGAACGAGTAAGTTTATATTAGTGTCTTGTCAACATTCAACTTTAGAGTTGGCGCGGGCTGCAATTAAAAGTGTAGGTTAGGCCGGCTCCGGCTCACGGGATCTGCCGTGGATTTGCAGTATTATTTGAATTGATATTGTTTTCTACTCTTCAGTATCTTTATGTCAATAACTATGGTTTCG
>NZ_VFIV01000004.1 GCF_019425495.1 Coxiella endosymbiont of Ornithodoros amblus | reverse complement strand
TAGGTGCGCAGGCGGGGATGCAGTGCACACATTAGCGGCGGCGCGCCTTTGGCGCCGCCTGCTTCCCCGCCTGAGCGAGAATGACGAAGGCTAAAATTGAAATGGTTGTGACTTATGTGAATGATATAGGAGACAAACATGCGAATTGATAAATTTACCACAGCATTCCAAACGGCGTTAGCAGACGCGCAATCTTTGGCCGTTGGTCGCGATCATCAATTTATAGAACCTGCGCATGTGATGAAAGTATTGCTAGAACAAACTCAAGGTAGCGTGGCGCCGTTGTTAGAACAATCAAAAGTCAATTTATCACGTTTGATTAATGGCGCTAACAAGGCCATCGACAGATATCCTCAAGTAGAAGGAACCGGCGGAGAATTTCATATGTCCCGCGAATTAAGCAAAATTTTAACGTTGATGGATAAATTTGCTCAGCAAAATAAGGACCAATACATTTCCTCGGAATGGTTCATTCCCGCTGCGCTCGAAGCTAAAGGTCAATTACGAGATCTGTTAATAGAGGCCGGTGCTGATAAAAAAGTCATTGAAAAAAACATCATGAACTTGCGCAAGGGTGAACGAGTGACTGAGCAAAGCGCTGAAGGTCAACGGCAGGCATTGACGAAATACACTATTGATTTCACCGAAAAAGCTGAAACTGGAAAACTGGATCCCGTCATTGGGCGTGACGAAGAAATTCGCCGAACGATACAAGTGCTACAGCGGCGTACAAAAAATAATCCTGTTCTCATTGGTGAACCGGGTGTGGGTAAAACAGCGATTGTGGAAGGATTAGCGCAACGAATCGTCAACGGTGAGGTGCCAGAGGGTTTGAAACAGAAACGATTACTGGCTCTGGACATAGGCGCATTAATTGCCGGAGCTAAATTTCGAGGAGAATTTGAAGAACGTTTAAAAGCCGTATTAAAAGATATTGCTAAGCAGGAAGGTCGGGTTATTTTATTTATCGATGAATTACACACCATGGTGGGAGCGGGCAAGGCGGAGGGTGCAATGGATGCCGGCAATATGTTAAAACCTGCGTTGGCCCGTGGTGAGCTTCATTGTGTGGGTGCAACCACCTTGGATGAATACCGAAAATACGTTGAAAAAGATGCTGCATTAGAACGGCGGTTTCAAAAAATATTGGTTGAGGAACCTTCAACGGAAGATGCCATCGCTATTTTAAGAGGTTTGAAGGAACGTTACGAAGTGCATCATGGCGTTGAAATTACTGATCCCGCGATTATTGCGGCAGCCATGCTATCTCAACGCTATATTAGTGATCGAAATCTCCCAGACAAAGCGATTGATTTAATTGATGAAGCAGCCAGTCAAATTCGTATGGAAATGGATTCCAAACCTGTCGAACTGGATCGTTTGGAGCGACGGTTGATTCAGCTGAAAATTGAGCGTGAAGCATTAAAAAAAGAAACCGATGAAGCCTCAAGAAAACGGTTGGCTGATCTTGAAACCGAAATTAAAAACGTTGAAAAAGAATATTCTGATCTCGAAGAAGTGTGGAAAAGTGAAAAAACTTCATTGCACGGTACTCAACAAATTAAAGAGGAATTGGAACAAGCGCGGATTGAATTGGAAGCCGCTGGACGCGCTGGTGATTTGGCGCGAATGTCCGAGCTGCAATATGGAATCATCCCAGAGCTTGATAAAAAATTAAAAGTGGCTTCCCAGAAAGAAGAGCAATTCTGTGATCATAAATTATTACGCAGTCGAGTGACCGAAGAAGAAGTCGCCGAAGTCGTCTCGAAGTGGACACATATTCCTGTGTCGAAAATGTTGGAAGGCGAGCGCGAGAAATTATTGCATATGGAAACTGAACTTCATAAACGCGTCATTGGTCAGGACGAAGCCGTGAACGCCGTGGCAAATGCCATTCGTCGTTCTCGGGCGGGATTGTCCGACCCTAATTGCCCCGTAGGTTCGTTTTTATTCTTAGGTCCGACAGGGGTGGGGAAAACTGAGCTATGCAAAGCATTGGCCACCTTTTTGTTTGATACAGAAGATGCGATGGTTCGGATTGATATGTCTGAATTTATGGAAAAGCATTCAGTCGCTCGATTAATCGGTGCACCACCAGGATACGTGGGTTACGAAGAGGGGGGCTATTTAACAGAAGCTGTCCGCCGTCGGCCTTATTCGGTTATTTTATTAGACGAAATTGAAAAAGCACATAACGACGTATTTAACGTTTTGCTGCAAGTGTTGGATGACGCTCGATTAACGGATGGTCAGGGTCGAACGGTGGATTTTCGTAATGCAGTCATTGTAATGACTTCTAATCTCGGGTCTGATTTGATTCGGGAATTCTCGAGTGAAAACTACTACTATAAAATGAAAGAGGCCGTGATGGAAGTTGTCGCACAATATTTCCGACCTGAGTTTATTAATCGCATTGATGAAGCTGTTGTTTTTCATTCTTTGAAAAAAGAACAAATTCGCAATATTGCGATTATTCAAATCGATCAAATTAAAAAACGCTTAAAAGAAAAAGATTATCAGTTCACGATCAGCGATGATACGCTCGATTATTTATCAGAATTAGGTTACGACCCGGTTTATGGCGCACGACCGCTAAAGCGAGTGCTGCAACAACAGCTCGAAAATCCACTGTCCCAGAAAATCTTGGAAGGGAAATTTGTGCCGGGTTCATTAATTAACATTGAGAAAAATGGCGAACAATTAGAATTTAAGGAAGCATGAGCGTGATTTTTAAAATCGTCGTCGAACTTATTGTCGGCGCAGGCTTGTTGGCTTTCGGAGCGGAATGCTTTATTTCAGCTTCTGTTGTATTAGCTCGATATTTAAAAATTCCTTCTCTTGTCATTGGGATAATTTTAGTAGGTTTTGGCACTTCCTTTCCTGAATTAATCTTTGCCGCTATCGCTGCTTTCCACGGAAAAACACAAATTGCGATTGGCAGTGTCGTAGGTTCCAATGTTGCTAATAATCGGATTAATTCTGGGCGTAGTCGCATTGATCATACCTCTTGAAGTTCATTCGCGACTGGTGAAGTGAGAATTGCCGGCGCTAATAGTAATTCTTTTGTAATCGGAGCTTTTTTATGGAATGGCTATTTATCTCGCCCTGAAGGAATTAATTTTAATACTGTTATTAATACTGCATTTGTATTGGTTGTCGATAACTTTATTGAAGAAATAAGTTGCCCCGTTGCAAGAATTACCCCAAGAAAAATTACAGATGCCTGCGAAAAAAGCGTGATTTGGTGGTTGCTTGGGTTGACGTTGTTATTCATCAGTTCCGAGTTATTGGTTAATGGGGCCGTGAGTGCGGCGCAATTGCTTGGTATCAGTGACTTATATGATTGGTTTGACGTTACTACTACGGTCTGCACCGCGTTTGATCGCTCCGGGAAGGGTTTCCTCGAGCGTGATGCGGCGTGATTATCCGGCGATGATGATCTTTACGATTGGTCTTTGGCTTTTCAGCATTTTAACCTCCCGTTGAGGCGGAGGGATAGGACGGGTTTTCGGGATAATATTTTTATTAGGATACATCAGTTATTTTGTTTTACTTTTTATATCCAGTACTTAATATAAAGAACCAAACGACCTAAAATGCGTTGACGTTGAGGGCGAAGCTTTTGCCAACTGTCTAAAGAAACTTCTCGAGAATTTTTAAGGTCTTCGAGAAATTGCTGTTCCAATATTTTTTTGACTTCGGGAGAGGTAATGTTAACATCAGCTTCTAAATCATGAATGAGGCTGCGATGATTTAAATTACTGGAGCCAACCAGCATCCAATCATCAATAATTAGCGATTTTGCATGCAGCATGCTGGGTAAATATTCAAAAATCCTAACACCGGCATTTAAGAGGTTATAATAAAACGTCGAGGAGGCCAAAGGCATTATGGGAACATCCGATTTACGTGGCAGTAAAATACGTACATCGATACCGGCGTGAGCCGTTTCTTGCAGCCTTTTTAGTAAAAAATTATCTGGTACAAAGTAAGCGTTGGTGATCCAAATTCGGCGGTGGCAATTCGCCATTTTGCGCAACAGGTCTTTGTGGAGAATGCGTCGACGGTGCCGTGAATAGTTCAGACGAATCAAGGGGTCTTTGCGAATTTGATGAAAAATTTCCCGTAAACGCTCTTTGATGGTACGGTGGTACCAAGCTGCATCAAACGCTTTGACAAGTTCGTCCAAGTTAATTCCAGAAAGACGCACCGACGTATCTCGCCATGCGTCGCCTCCTTCGGCTTTAGAAATATGGTGTTTGCTAATGTTAAGACTACCAATATAAGCGATCTTTTTATCGATAATGCAGACTTTTCGATGGTTGCGGAAATTTATTTTTAAAATAAGATAAATCCACCTTATTAGAAAGGGTAATTTAATAATAGAGCGGCTCCAATCCCAAAGCTGCCACGGAAAGGGATGAAAAACCTTAGTTCGTGCGCCAGCACTTTCAAGAAGATGGGCGAAATTAGTGCTCCACAAAGGACTGCCAGCTCCATCCACCATGATTCGAACTTTAACGCCACGCTGGGCGGCTTCAGTGAGTTTAATCGCCACTCGTTGTCCCAACGCATCATTGTGGAATAAATAGGTTTCCAAATCGATGGAATATTTCGCTTGTTCAATATCTGATAGCAACTCATCGAAGTGCTTTTGTCCATCTGTGAAGAGGCGTTCGCAATAGTTTGTTGGCAGCGGACGACTTTCCATAATACCCTTTTTTTCAATCACTATTCACCATCACTGTCTTCCTTGCAAATACGCAATTTGTTAGCTTTAGCAAATTTTATAATAGAATCGTAGAGCTTAGGATTGGATTGTTTGAGATGAGGGTCGATGACAACACATTTGTGCCCGCTTTTCATTGAAGGCTGCAACATGGGAGAATAATGAATACGGTGCTTATGGAAAGTGGATAGATTGCCGCTCATGCGTTCTGCCCAATCGCTGGGACGAAAGGTCTCTCCTGATTCTGTTACTCCTTCGATAATAATCTTAGAGTTCTTATTTTTCATTATATAACCTGTTGAGTAGCACCTTATAATGTGATAGTAGTAGGATCTCATTAAGTTTTGTCCTCTGTTTACATACCAACGGAGCACCTCGGCGGTTGGGGGAAGCCAAAATGAATGAGATGTTGCACTATAGGTGGCACATATTATAGCACTTTAATTAATTCTGCCAGGGGAAGCAATGACTGAGACTAAGCATCCGCGAGTTCGCGGCATTTACCTTTTACCCAATTTGTTCACCCTTGGTGCTATGTTTGCGGGCTTCTACGCCGTTGTCGCTGGCGTGAAAGGTCATTATGAATCGGCTGCTATCGCTATTTTTATTGCAATGGTGATGGACACTCTAGATGGCCGAATCGCCCGGCTACTCCATGCTCAAAGTGAATTTGGGGTCCAACTGGATAGCTTATCCGATATGTTGAGCTTTGGGATTGCACCGGCGTTGGTGATGTATAGCTGGTCGTTAGCGGTTCTCGGAAAAACTGGCTGGATCGCGCCTTTTATTTACGCTGCTTGTACCGCCCTGCGGTTAGCCCGTTTCAACGTTCAGGTTAGAAAAGCCGATAAACGCTATTTTCAGGGGCTTCCCACACCGTCCGCTGCCGGATTGGTAGCGAGTATTATTTGGGTTTGTAATGTTTTTGACGTTCCCGGCGAGAGCATCGCTTTACCCCTTAGCGTGGTCGCAATATTGTTAGGCTTATTGAAAGTGAGCACGATTCGTTATCGAAGCTTTAAAGATTTTCAACTTCAAAATAGAGTGCCTTTTGTAGTGATTCTGGGAGTCGTATTGATTATAGCGCTGATTGCTTTTGATCCTCCAGATATTCTGCTTTTCATTTTCTTTTTGTATGTTATTTCAGGCCCGATTGGGACGCTGTGGTCGTTACATAAATGTCGACGACAAAAAAAGAAATTACGTTGTCAAAAACATTAATGAATAAAAAAGCTATTCGAACCGCCGTCCATGCAGCGCTCGTTGAAGATATTGGAAGCGGCGATATTACAGCCGAATTAATTTCTGCCGAGACGGTATCGCAAGCATCCATTATTTCGCGGGAAGATGCGATTATTTGTGGCATTCCTTGGGTTGATGAAGTTTACCAAGCGGTGGATTCTAGCGTTAAAATCCAGTGGAAGGTGAAAGATGGTGATTTTGTTTCCTCCAATCAAACTCTTGCCCTGTTAAGAGGAAAAGCCTGTTCCCTTGTCACTGGTGAGCGGACCGCACTTAATTGGCTGCAAACTTTATCCGGCACGGCGACAGCAGTCAGTCGTTATGTGGAAAAATTGAAAGGAACTTCCGCCCATTTACTGGATACACGAAAAACCATTCCCGGTTTGCGCTATGCCCAAAAATACGCTGTACGTTGCGGTGGTGGTAAGAATCACCGCATGGGCTTGTATGATGCTTTTTTAATAAAAGAAAATCACATTTTAATCTGCGGTTCGCTTACCCAAGCGATCCAAAAAGCACGTACTTCTCATCCTGAAAAAACACTCGAAATTGAAGTTGAAAGTCTCAATGAATTGCAAGAAGCACTTTCCGCCAAAGCCAATATTATTTTGTTAGACAATTTTGATATTGATACAATTAAAAAAGCGGTGAAAATTAATAACAGCAAAGCAAAACTCGAAATTTCTGGCAACGTAAATTTAGAAACCATTCACGAAATCGCAAAAACCGGCGTCGACTATATTTCGGTCGGCGCACTAACAAAACACCTTCGCGCCATCGACCTTTCAATGCGAATTTATTAAGATAAAGCCGTAACTTGCGCTGAGTTTGCGGCAGCCTAGCGAAAAGAAAAGACAAACCAATACAATATCGCAAAACCCTATTCAAGCGTGCATTGTTAGATTGCTAGAGGCATTATACCCGCCAACTGCCACTAACTTTTAATAAGGATGATTGTTTTGGAGTGATGCTGTTGGGCTTCGCAAGCTCAGCCCAACCCAATCTACACGCTAAACAGTGCCAGCCGTTGATTAAACTGGCGTCCCCAAGGGGATTCGAACCCCTGTTACCGCCGTGAAAGGGCGATGTCCTAGGCCTCTAGACGATGGGGACCTTGCTTCGCTGAAGGGGCTGCTTCTGCCGAGCTTTTAGCAGAATGGAGCTAAGCGGGATCGAACCGCTGACCTCTTGCATGCCGTGCAAGCGCTCTCCCAGCTGAGCTATAGCCCCCGGTAAGAATTGGGCATTGTAGGAGGGTTCTTAACCACTGTCAATCCCTTCATGGGCCTCGCTCTGGTGTTAAACAATCAATCTATCTGTAGCCTGTAGTATGAAGCGAAGTGAAATACAGGATTCTGTAACAATGAAAGTAGATCAAAAATACGTAAAAATTTTTCATGAATGGTAAGCGTTCGATTATGGGGCTCAAAATTATATTTCTTTTAAACATGTTCCAAAGGGGAAGAATACATCTATCTTTTGCTTTAGGTAATTTCCCAGCAACTAACATACCTTGAGAGCATTTGAAGTGTTTCTCAGCTTCCTCAAGTGCAGAAATTTCTTGAGAAAATGTCTGGGATTTATCTAAATTATCATAGGTGACTTGGATAACTTTGCTAATTTCATTTCTTTGACGTATGACGAAATCAATTTTTCACTGTCCTTTCTAGTACAAGATATCACTCTGGTATTGGCGTTGCAATTGCTGACAAACTACAGTTTCAGCTAATTTTTCCATATTCAGGAGAGTTTGATACATGCGCCACTCGCCTAAGTCCCAGATCATTTGACTGAAAATAAGCATACCATTTGTGTTAACAAATGAATAGCAATATTTTGTAACAGAGTGACGTCGCGTATTTGATGGCGCATTGCCATATCTTTGAAAAGAACACCATCGAGATATTGTTTTTAACAACATACGTTTTCGATCAACCTGTTTGCTTAATACGATTTCAGGCAGACCGCGTCACATGTCATGTATTGTTTCAGTACGTTTTGAATGATCAGTCTATGGTCTGCTTAAGCAATTTTTTTGGAGCTTCAATATATAAATCGTAGAAACTCAAAAAAAAATTAAAGAGGATACATGAAATTCTACATGTCTTCCCATCAGCAATGTGCCTAGCTCCCGAGACATTAAATTCGCTGAGGATCCAGTAATAAAAATTTTAATGTTCTCTTTTTCATTTAGCGCCCGCACCCATCTTTCCCATCCTGGAAGGTTTTGAATTTCGTTGAAAAAAAAGATAACCCTTGCCGGTGAGATAAACTTCTTCTCGATAGATCTGATAAATTTCATCTAAATTATGTGGGAACTTAGATCCAATGCAATAGCAGGTTCTGCAAAATTCATATGAAGCATAGCTTTCAGAGCTAAGCCTTGCGATTCAAGCAAGTCCATGATTTAGTAAAAAATGGTGGTTTTCCCTGCTCATCGCAACCCAATAAAAGCGACTGTTTCTTTAGTATCTAAAACGAGATGACTTTTTTCACTATGTCCCGTGGAAATCAAGAGGCTAAAGTCGCTCCACCCCAGTGGTTCCATTGCTTGAGTACGGAAATCATATGCATCTTTCATTCGGTATACTGATTGAATCATACCCTAATTTGATCGGTATACTGAATGATCTATTTTGAATGGGTGAGATTTAAAACTAGTATTTTTAAAAGTACAAATTGCGTCATTCCAGTAAGAGGCGGAAATTCAAATTCTAAGGATGGTAATTTCCCCGATAATAAAGTCGGGATTTATCTTCCTTCGAGAAGGGTATAAAATCGATTCCCTATCCATTCTCAGGGAGTGTCGATGAAACTTTATTGTGTTCGTCACGGGCATGCGGAACAGTTTACGGATCAGCGTGAAAGGCCTCTGAGTGCAGAGGGGATAGAAGAAATTAATAAAGAGGCCGCTTACCTTAAGCGTCGCGGTGTCCACGTTGTTCACATTAAGCACAGTAAGAAACTCCGAGCCCGTCAAAGCGCCGGGATTTTAGCCTCTGCCGTGGCTGATGAGCACGCTTTGGAAGAGTGTCCGTTGCTGGGAGAGGATCATTCGATAGCCCCGCTTATAGACTTAATTCAAGAGTGGCATGATGACACAATGTTGGTTGGGCACATGCCATTTATGTCACGACTGGTGAGTGCACTGGTATTAGGGGACGACAGACACGATATGGTGCGTTTCCCCCCGGGCACGATCGTCTGTTTAGAACAATTTGAGAACCGTTGGATTCTGAATTGGGTATTGCGTCCGGACTTGGTCCCTGATCAAGGGGATTGATTTGTTTGAGCTGTAGTTTTCTTGCTATTTTTTTATTTGTTTTATTGATCATGAATTTAGTCGGATTAACGTGCGTTTTGATGGCGAGCATTGGTATCTTAAAATGAAAAACGAAAAAACCGATGTAACGGAGTTAAAGGAAACTCTAAAGAGCCGTTATGTAGTTTTATTAAATTTCGCGAGCATTTTCGATGGAAATTGCTATCAATTAATGTTATTTACCGACTCTATTTTTAAAATTGCCTTTTGCCGATTGGGGACATTGTTGGAGGATGGATTAAGATGTAAAATAGTGTTTCTTGCCTGAGCCAAGGGATGAGGATAATCCACATTATAATGCAAGCCTCGGCTTTCTTTTCTCATTAAAGCACTTTCTACGACGAGCTGTGCCACTGTCATTACATTTCGTAGTTCAATAAGGGATTTACTAAGAATTTGGAGAGGGAAAATAACGTTTATTTGCTGAAGGAGTTTTTGTAAATCATTTTTCGCCTTAATTAGCCGGATATCGCTGCGAACAATGCCGACATGATCCCACATAATTTTACGAACTTGATGTATGAAGCTATCCACAGTTCTGGTGTCCTCTCGCGGCTTCTCCGCGGGGCCCAGAGAAAAAAATGGATGGACGGCTTCCTCGGAAAATCGTGGGATGAGGGTCGCTGAGCTTTTAATCGCTCGTGCGCAACTCGCGGCGAAAACTAAGCATTCTAATAATGAATTACTTGCCATCCGGTTCGCACCGTGCATTCCAGTATAAGCCACTTCGCCAATTGCATATAAGCGAGCAATATCCGTTTGACCTTGTAAATCGGTCATCACTCCACCACATGTATAATGAGCCGCTGGCACAACCGGTAAGGGTCCTTCAGTCATATCAAAACCGAAATTCAAACAAGTCCCATAAATCGTCGGAAAAGCTTTTTTAATAAAATCAGCCGGACGATGACTAATATCCAAATAAACGTGATCCCAATTATTTTTCTTTAACTCCGTATCAATCGCTCGAGCGACAATGTCTCGAGGGGCCATCTCCGCTCGGTCATCGTAATTAGGCATAAAACGCTTTCCGTTCGGCAACAGCAAATACCCGCCTTCACCGCGAACAACCTCGGTAATTAAATAATGATTCGCCAGCGGATGATAGAGGCAAGTCGGGTGGAATTGATTAAATTCCAAATTTGCTACCCGACAGCCGGCACGCCACGCCATTGCAATGCCATCGCCACTTGTACGATTAGGATTACTGGTGTGTAGGTATGCAAAACTGGCGCCTCCAGTGGCGAGAACCGTATGGGTGGCATGGAATTGCAAAGAACGCTGTTGCTCGCCGTCATAAACCTGCGCGCCCCTACAGACGTTATTTTCGATCAACAAATCGATGGCAATATGATCCGTAAAACAATCGATGCTAGGATGAGAGAGCACTTGTTCGGCAAGTGTCTTGACAATAACAGCGCCAGTTTTATCAGCAGCATGCAAGATCCGTCGCCGACTATGGCCACCTTCTTGAGTGAGGTGATAATTATTTTTACCATCCGTCGTAAATTGAACGCCTTGTTGAATCAGACATTCGACGGCGGATTTGGCTTGCGTCACCGTTGCTCTAACCACCTCAGGATCGCAAAGTCCGCCGCTCGCGTTTAAGGTATCCTGAACGTGCAATTCCACACTGTCATCTGCCGCGTTAATCACCGCCGCAATTCCCCCCTGCGCATGCGGAGAAGAGCCGGCGGTAAGATCATCTTTACTTAAAACAGCCACACGCATTTCGCTCGCAAGGCTCAAAGCTAGGCCAAGCCCTGCTGCGCCGCTGCCGATAACTAGGACATCATAGGTGGGCATCTTTTCATAAACTCATTTTTTATTTTCCGAGCTTACCCCAAGGGCTTTATTTCAAGGAATTAGATTATACCATAGAATCCTTTCTCTTAGCTTTGAAGCAAATAGCTGAACCACGCTTAAGGCTCGCTTAATCCTTTGATGATAAAATAATGACCATAGCCGAAAGTGAAGTGAAACGTATATATGAAAAGCACAAAAACAATTGCTTTTTGATTAACCAAAACGATAAAAAGGCACCATTGCTTTTCTCAAATGATGCCACTAGCTTATCAATAAGCCCTTAAATACCGCCGGGCAAACAGCGTTAATCATTGCCAGTTGTAAAATGTATTTGAAAGTATGCGAAATTTTAAGTGGTGCGCAAAACGAATTTAATTTTCATCTTCTAAAGAAAATAGAGCGAGTGGTTGATGGGGTAGAAATAACATGGAATGAATTAATTCTAAAATGCAATATAGCGCTTGAAGCAATAAAGAAGGTTGCTCATTTGTCTTTTATAGCCATCGACAGTTTTTTTTCAGAATTCGATAAAGCGTTTCTCTAACTCGAGACTATCGGCCAGTTAAAGAAAGAATCTTATCGAACTGTTTGCCTAACGGGAACGCTTTCTAATCACCACGAATTTTGGTTACTTAAATGCGCCGTATTATGCGCTTAACCAATTTTGTGTCGAAATCTACGGGGAATTTGGTGGCGTTGAACCCTATAATCTTTATATTAGACGACAATATCGCCTCAACAAGTCAAAATCCTGTCTTTTAGCCTAAAGAGAAGAAAAAAGAAGAGCCTAATAATTAAGTGGAAGGATCCCGCAACGGGAGAAAACCGTATCAATCCCGAAGGCGTTGGGCAACTTTATTATTTTCGTCTTCCCGACGGGTCCATACAATGTACGAAAGTATTATTGATTTTGTTATCGCTGCACTAAAAAATGGCGAACGCAATCCCCGTTAGCTCTGGAAATCCGCCGACGATTGATTTGAAACGAAGGGATTAAGCTTTTTGGTTCAAGTGGAACCGTTCCTCCGGGCTCGAATGCTATCTATTGGGAAATTACTGACTTATACCAAAAGGCTTAATTTCAAAGAGTAGGAAGAACGTACTTCTTGTTTGGGTAAATTTCTTCATTTAAGCCGTGGATTGGAGCAAGTAGACAAAAACCATAAAGAGGTTGGCGCAAGTAAATATGAGGAGAGATAGCCCACTTAGCTGGCGCAAATTAAGTTTTTCGAATGGTAGAAGGATCTTAAAGAAGAAACGAAAAATGCCATTCGAATTTTGGGCGTTAACGGCCATACCATTGGTGTGGTGTTGGATTTGCTGTATTCTCCTGTGAGAAAAAAGGGTCGAGACGTGGAACTTGAGCTCTAGTATTGAGTTCAAGTGTTAGGAAGTGACAAGCTAAATCCCATTTTAAATTCCGAAGAAATTCAGAAAACCCCTAGAGAAAAGGATGGTTTTATATTTGCACACCTCTCTAACATCGAACTGGACCTAATACATCAAAATCTCATCATTGAATTAATGGAGAAAAAACAATACGAAAACTATTGCTGTAAAGAGATAAAATTGTCAGAAAATGAAGTGGAAAAATGCAATTTCATTTATTTTTTTTATTTTTTTGACGATTTGTTTATAACATATTATTATTATCGCGCGATTCAATTACTATTTTGTAATCACACGCTTTCTTATAATAATTTAGTATTAATGAGAGAAAGTTGTGATCTATTAGAATTGGAGAAGCATGATTTACTTATCCATGGAATTTGTAAACATATCGACACTGACAGAATGGCGATAGTGTATGCAATGCTCATGAACAATCATGGGAAAGAAAAAAAGCAAGTAGACCTCCCTAGCTTAGCTGTTATAGTAAACATTCTTTCGTCAACTACCGATTATGAAAATTTAAGAAAACAGTTTTCGTTTTTACCAGATGAACTTGGATTTCGTGAATTAATTAAGAAACTAGAAAACGAACTTAGCGCGTTATTGTATTATGCGGTTCAGTCGGATTCGATTCTTACATTAAAAGAAGTGTTAGAATTAGGATCAAATATTAATGCGACTTATCAATCCGAGTCGATATTAAAACTGGCTTTTGAAAAAGAGACTTCCGTGATTGCTTTTGCTTTAATTAAGAACAGAGAGAGGTTTAGTTTCGAGTAAGTGAGAGCCATTGTAAATGGAAATCAATTGTAGAAAATTACTATATATCCTGTAAGCCATATTTTTAGCTCATCGAATAAGATTAGAAAATCAGTGCTCTATGCGTTGTATGAAAGAAATAAATTACATTTCCTTTTTTTATTTAAATATAAATGCCTTTTTAAGATTGATAAACTTTTGGGAAAAGTGTAGTCAGGATTTTAACGAATTTGATCCAGAATTTTAAACTGAGATCATTTCCCGGGATCCAAGAATTCCTTTTGATATTAACAATATTTTATAGAAAAAATGTTTCCTATTTAAAATTCATGATCAGATTAGAAGAAGAGAAATTGCAGGTAAATAAATTGGAGCCGTGGTTACAAAAATTATTGCTTCAGGTTAAGCTAAATGTTTTTCCCTCATCGGTATCCTTTTTTGCTCGCCACAGCCATACGAAGCAAAAATGGACGTTGCGCTGAATGAAAAATTACAATGGCTTCTTGAAGAGGTGATGATAAGAGATAACGAAGAAATGGCCATCACCATTTTAGAAAACGCTGGGCGTTTTTCTCAAAAAAGGGTTTCGGCTTTTGGGTGAAGCTTTATTTAAAGATATCTCAACTCACTGATAAAGGGGTATTATTATATTTCTTCTTATTTTCAAAAATTAATTAATTTTGAACCTTGTCGTCTCGATAGCAATTTCAATAGAATTTATGAGCCATTCAGGGGGTGAAAAGGAAAAGCCTATTAATATGGAGAGTCCGACTCTCACGGGCGGGTATTATGTAAAGGCTTTAAAAATGTGCATTTCCTTTTATCAAAAATTATTGAATAAGTATATTGATGATTTAGAGAGATCCATTTTTGTCCATCTATTTCAAAAAATTCATACTGAAAGAAAGGACAATGAAATTTTCACTTTCTTGCGGCGGTCTCGGCTAAAACACGATGACTAGAGAAAAATTGGAAGAACTAGGAAAAAACAATCCCTCGTCAAGCATAGCTGTCATTATGCGTTGTTTAATGGAGAAAAGTAAACAGACCCTAGCTTTTTTAACTGAGCAATTTTCATAGTGTGAAGCTAATACCGATGTCGCGTAAGACGTTAATTTTTCCCCTGTAGGAATGTGTAAAAATTTATTTGGACCGCGGTTTGATTTGGTGCCTAAAGGCCGGTAATCATAAACTGGGCTTTCGGGAACATTTTACCGAGAATTCCAATAAAGGGGATAGTGCCCGTCGCCTATATAAAGCGACGGCGGGCTTTCTAAAAAATTGATTAGAAGCGGTCTCATTAGATTTGGCCAGTCATTCACTTAACGGAAGGCTACCAAACCGCTTGCTTTAGTGTCGGACTGAAAAGAATTTTTTGCGTTGTAAGGAGGGTCTTTTTATAAGATAGCTTTCAAAGCGGTTGAGGTTTTTTCGCCATCAACCGTCGAGGGTAACCGCATGGAAAGCATTGGTGTTAATTTCGGGATGGAAACGTTGCCGGCGTTTTCAACCGAGGGTAATCCGTTGATTCCCGTGACACTGAGTGGGGGACGCCAGGTGCGATTTAATAGCAATTCGGAAAGATTTAAGGATACCGCCTCAGTATTAGGTAAAAAGGGATACATTTCAAAGAAAACGCTCCACAAAGCCTCAGCCGTTTTTTAGCTTAGTCGATAAGTTGAGGGGGATATCGACTTTTAATTCGTTAACAATGACTGTTCCTATTTGACTGTCTTCAATTCGATTTAAAAGCTGGTGTAAAATCAAAAAAGGAGCAGGGATCAAGTCGCTTCCTGTTCTGGAATGAATCCCGGTTTTAAAGCCTCAATTTCCAATTCGCCACAGATAACGATGCGCAGCGATGTCGTACACCATAGTTGCTTGTAATTGCTGCAATCGCTGTCTAAGCAGATAAAAAAATTCGGATTTCCTATGCGGGTTTTTAATTGTTTTAATTCGCACTCCCGCTTTCTTTTCAGCCTTCCATAAGAACAATGCAACGGGTGAGATGTATTTGAAAATGTTGTAGCATTGCAATCGTAGTGAGCGAAGCAAAAGCAGCATAACTATCGTCAGCGCCGTCCTATCCATTAAGGTATCTTCTTTAATAACTGGCTTCCATGGCCCTAAATTTGCGTTCCAACCTTTCATTTCTGGCTGTTTATCCATGTGAACATACCAGAAAAACGGTTTCGTCCGTTTGGTCGGGGATTTCAATAAATAAAAGTGGCGCTCGTCCCGCTAACTCCACCACTTCAAGTTTCATATCCTTGATGGGCTGCTTTTCGCACCATTCTATAATCAGTGTCAAGGCTTCATCCATGTAACCATATACTTTCCAGTTAGCGTCAAACAACACGGATTTATTACAAATTTTATGTAATTTGCTAATTCGAGAATAATACTATCATCCCAGAGGCCGGAAATGGTTTGATAAATTTCGTGGGTATTTTTTTAAATGGTGAAGTAGTCATAGGTGGTCATGTTACCAAATTTTTAATTCAAGTGGCAGGTGCAACCCTGTATTTCGCTTCGCTGCATACGGGCTACGGGTTACTTAGATTTCGGAATGACTAATCGTTAATACCTGAGTATACAGTAACTTCTTTATTCGTAAAAGGGATGCGACATTCCCCGTCAAAGACTTTTCCGATGAAAATTGCATTATGGTAAATGACGCGGCATATGCGCAATTGGCGCACGTAGTTCTGTTGTGGAGGTATTTCACTACCGCCCATGAGCAGCTTCACTTTGGGCTGATAATCCATATCGCCTTATCAAATTATTTTTTTGGTATCGCCGGCCCAGGTAAGAAAAATCCCGCGAGACTGCGATAGTGAGCACCGGTGAATGGATTATTGATTAATAATATAGCTATTAAAAAACTAATAGCTAAAACAACGTTACAAAGATTTGATTAAACGGCGTCGTCCATAGCTCTGGAGAACCTTAATCCATAGTGCGCGCAATAAAAAGAAGAAATAATCACAAAATAAAGGGATTCAAGTTATTTTGCTTAATAACGAAATTAAAATGCTAAAAAATTTCACGCTTGAAAAAAGACAAAAATCAAAAACTTGTATACACTGGTAATATCAGAAAAAATTCACGGTTTGTTGAGTGCCAACCGGGTGTAATTTATAAGATTCTACTTCTTGATAAAAAGCATTGAGAAAAATAATAGCAATTGCTATTATGGTTAAAGTAATTGATATTCCGTGCTTCCTGATAATCGACGCTGAGAGGTCATGAAAATCGCAATTATCGTAAAGATAATGCGGATGATAAAGATAAAAAGGTAGTAACAGTTGTACCATTAATAAAATGATATATCGAATGCTGGCGCGCAAATTTTTGAGTGTTATAACCGATAGCAACACCGACATTGAAAAATAAAATACTCAAAAATAAAGAAACCCGCAGTTTATAAATAAAGGAAGAAACGACAAGAACGTCTACTAAGGAAAATATCTTACTGGTAATTGCCAACAACGTCCACACGATCGCCAAAAATAGCAGGCCGACAATGAAAAGACTAAAACTGTTCCATAATGCGTAAAATAAACTGGAGTAAATGACTTTAATTTTGTTTTCTTCATGCATGGCGATATAGAAAGCGTGAATTACATAAAACACGAGATCGAAATTAATGAGACTTAAAGACTTGCCGCTGGAGCTTATATAGGGCCAATAAATAATAATTAAAGGCTAAACTGCCTCTAAAAAAGTAATGAGATCTCGAAGCAAGTGTTTCTGATTGAAGCATAAAGTGTAAATCAACAATAACAATGGGGAATTAGAGATAAAGGCTAACAGCATCGAACTGGTAATAAAGCAATGCCTCTCGCAATAATCCAATGAGAGCGCCAAGTATTAAAATAGGAAAATTCCGGATCTATAGACAGTCTCTTAATCAGTTCAATATTTACTATGACTGAGATGCAATTGAAATTAGTTTAAACCTCCGACGGGCCAACCTCAACCGAACTTGACATATTTTAGATCACTTCGTTACTGTAGGATTTTTCGCCGATTTGAGCCTCAGCTTGTGGGCGCATCAATAAATACAGCTAAAGTTGGAGTGCAGATCTCTATTCTCCCCCTTTTAACTGTGAACATGTACCATTGAAAGTGGGATTGCGTATCCCGCATTCCGCTTCGCTTCATAGGGACTACTGATTATGATTGAATTACGAAACGTCACAAAAACTTATTCTGCCAAACAGGGGGAAGTTCTCGCGTTATCGGATATTAATTTACGCATTGGCGCTGGAGAAATTTTCAGGGTCATTGGAAAAAAGCGGCGCGGGCAAAAGCGCCTTGATTCGTTGCGTTAATTTGTTAGAACGGCCTGACAAAGGGTCAGTGATTGTTGATGGGCAAGTCCTCACAACGCTTTCCAGCAAAGCTTTGTGGCATGCGCGGCGTTACCGGATGGGAATGGTGTTTCAACACTTTAATTTATTTAAGTAAGCGAGCGCACGGCTTATCAAAATATCGCCTTTCCTTTGCTGGGCAAGAATCCTTTCGAAATTAGAAAAGAGTCGTTTTGCCACTTTTGGAATTAACCAATTTAACCGCTAAAATAAACGCCTATCCTAGTCAATTGAGTGGCGGTCAAAAGCAGCGCGTAGCCATCGCGCGTGCCTTAGTGACACCAATCCGACCGTCTTATTATGCGATGAAATGACCTCCACACTGGACCCGGAAACGACGCATTCTATTTTACAGCTGCTTAAAAGTATCAATCGGGAGTCGAATTTATCAATTTTATTAATTACACACGAAACGGAAGTTATTAAAACTGTAGCCGATCGAGTAGCGGTATTAGATCAAGGCTGAATTGTGGAAGAGAACGATGTGGTCAGTTTATTTAAACGTCCAAAAACAGAAATTGCCAAAAAATTTACCCGTTCATCAATTGAAGAAAAATTACCTCAAATTTTAAAAATCGGTTGAAAAAAAACAACGGTGGATGAGGGATATGCCTTGCTTCGCATTGATTTCATTGAGCATAATGCCGAAACGCCGGTTATTGATGAGTTTATTAGAAAATTCGATTTCCAAGTTAATATCTTACAAGCCCGTCTTGAATTTTTGCACGACGACTCTATTGGTATGATGTTAGTTGCTCTTCGCAACGTAAAGGACGCATTGCCGCAGAGCATAGCATATTTAAATGAGAAAGGTTTACAAGTTGAGGTTTTGGGTTATGTCAGTACATATGATTGGTGCTATCGTTAATTCCTTGGGAGAGAGCATCGAAATGGTGATTATTCCCTGTATTATTGCGGTTATTATTGGCTTGCCGTTAGGTGTGATTTTGTTGGTAACGCAAAAAAATCAACTGTTAGATCGGCCCTTTTTAAATCGTGTTTTGTCGTCGCTTGTTAACGCAGCGCGTTCGATTCCATTTATTATTTCAATGATTGCGATTATACCCTTAACGCGATTTATTGTGGGTACCTCAATTCGGACAACAGCGGCCATTATACCCTTAAGTTTATGCGCTATACCTTTTTCGCGCGATTATCGGAAACCGCTATTCAGGAGGTGCCCACGGGTTTAATCGAAGCCACTCAGGCGATGGGTGAAACACCCCCATGCAGATTACGAAAGGTATTAATACTGAAGCGTTACTGACCTTGGTCCGGGGGATTACGCTAACGGTGGTTACGTTAGTAGGCTATTCGGCGATGGCTGGCGTGGTGGGCGGCGGAGGTTTGGCGATTGGGCGGCAAATCGACTTTCTTATTACAAAATAAGATAAGGGAAATCTCCATGCTAAAAAATTAATGAGACTTTTAATTTCAGGGTTAATGATTGTTGGATTAACGGCTTGTCATCAAAGAAAAGCAAAAAATGAAGTTCGTGCGGGCACTATCACCGGGCCCGAAACACAATTGATGGAAGTGGCTAAACAAGTTGCTTTTACAGCGTTACGGATTGCACGTCAATATCATCACTTTTTCGGATTATAACACCCCGAATGAAGCGCTAGCGGATGGCAGTATCGATGCGAATATGTTTACTTCTTTATTTATTAAAGTCCAAATTGAAGTGCGTGGTTATAAAATCGTTTCCATCGAAGAAACACAGGCGCAAAATTGCCATCCCAAGCGACCCTAGCAACGAAGCACGTGCCCTCCTGTTATTAGAGGAGGCCCAATTAATTCAACTAAAGCCTCACGTTACTATTAACGCCACCTCAATGGATATCGCGAGTAGTCCAAAAAAGCTGAAAATTGTGGAGCTCGACGCAGCCCAGCTATCTCGTTCGCTAGGGGATGTCGATCTTGCCGCCATCAATACTAACTACGCCATCCCTGCCGGCTTATCGTCCTCGCCGCGACGTATTATTCAACGAAGGCCCAGACTCGTCTTATGCCAATATCGTGGCTGTCCGAGAAGATGATAAAATGACCCACGTTTAAAACAATTAATCTTGGCATTACATTCACCAGAAGTTTTAAGCGCGGCTAAGAAAATATTCGGCGACGCTGTAATTCCCGCATGGAAATAATGAAATACAATGTGAAATCCGAAATCCAGACCTGTATAATGTTCCTCCGAGCCAGCTAAACAGTCGCTCAACGTCAGTTGAGAGGAAAGTCCGGGCTCCATCGGGCAGAGTGCCAGGTAATCCCTGGGAGGCGCGAGCCTACGGAAAGTGCAACAGAAAGAACACCGCTGCTGTCAGGTAGTAAGGGTGAAATGGTGTGGTAAGAGCACACCGCGTTGGTGGTAACATTAACGGCGATGGTAAACCCCACTCGGAGCAAGGCCAAATAGGAATCCTGATTATGTGGCCCACACAGTGGATTCGGGTAGGCTGCTTGAGGTACATGGTGACATGTATCCCAGATAGATGACTGTTCATGACAGAACCCGGCTTATCGGCTGGCTCTCCAAAATTAAAATTATAAGCGCGAAGAAAAATATCGAGGTCAAATCAAGTAAAAAATCAATTAAAAGCAACACTGCCCCTTCCACAATTCTTCTCCAGCTTGCGCAAGAGGCTAGGGGAGGGAAAAGAACCTCAGCATTAGTTTTTAAAACCCACTTCCCAAGGTAAGGGGAATAGCTCTGCTTCGAAGAGACTAGAAAGCGAGTCCTTTTATTAAAATTTTTGGAGATCAGAATGCAGGAAATATTGTTCCAATTAAACAAAAAAATCGAAGGATTGAAAAAAGCGGGCCTTTACAAATCCGAACGAATTATCACCTCATATCAGAACGCAGAAATTAAAGTAGGTGAGAAAAAAGTTCTTAATTTTTGCGCTAATAATTATTTAGGATTAGCTGGTCATCCAGCGTTAATTAAAGCCGCACAAACAGCCGTTGAACAGTATGGATTTGGTATGGCATCAGTGCGCTTTATTTGTGGGACACAAGCCATTCATAAAGAACTCGAAAAAAATATCAGCGAATTTTTGGGTGCCGACGATACCATTCTTTATTCCTGTTGTTTTGATGCGAATGGTGGTTTATTTGAAACCTTATTAGGCCCTGAAGACGCTATCATTAGCGATGAATTGAATCACGCGAGTATTATCGATGGTATTCGGTTATGTAAAGCAAAACGGTATCGCTATAAAAATAACATCATGGATGATTTGGAAGCGAAATTAAAAAAAGCCGATGAAAAAGGCGCTCGATTTAAATTAATTGCAACGGATGGCGTTTTTTCGATGGATGGCATCATCGCTGATTTAAAATCAATTTGTGATTTAGCCGATAAATATAACGCTTTAGTCATGGTGGATGATTCACACGCGGTTGGATTTATCGGTGAAAACGGCCGAGGCACACCAGAATATTGTGGCGTTGCTGATCGCATGGATATTCTTACCGGAACTTTAGGTAAAGCATTAGGGGGCGCATCCGGTGGTTACACCTCGGGGCATAAAGAAATTATTGAGTGGCTGCGTAACCGTTCACGGCCGTATTTATTTTCAAACACGGTCGCGCCCATCATTGTTGCGACTTCGCTAAAAGTTCTCGAATTATTAAAAACCGAAGGCCCGCAATTACGCAAAAAATTACAAGAAAAGAGTCGCTATTTTCGTGCCGGCATGGAAAAATTAGGCTTCCAATTGGTGCCGGGCAATCATCCTATTATTCCGGTGATGTTTGGAGATGCTCAATTGGCAATGAATATGGCAGATCAATTATTGCGGGAAGGGATTTATGTGGTTGGGTTTTCATATCCAGTTGTTCCAATGGGTAAAGCTCGTATCCGTGTTCAAATATCAGTGATTCATACGCAACAACAATTGGATCGAGCGATTGAAGCGTTTGGGCAGGTGGGTAAGAAATTAGGAGCTATTTAAACTCCCTTTTCCATTTGCGGGGATGGGTCTAAAAAACTTATGAAAGTACTTTCCAAACTAAAAGCAGCCCCTGGCCTCTGGCTTCACGAGGTGCCAAAGCCTAAACCCGGCCGGAATGAAGTGTTAATTAAAATTAAAAAAACCGCCATTTGCGGCACGGATTTGCATATTTATAAATGGGATGAATGGGCGCAAAAAATCATTCCTGTCCCCATGCACGTGGGGCATGAATTTGTTGGTGAAATCGTAGAGGTAGGCGAGGCCGCTAGTGGGTTGGTGGTTGGAGATCGGGTTTCAGGGGAAGGGCACATCACGTGTGGGGATTGTCGTAATTGCCGCGCCGGTAAGCGCCATTTATGTCGCTACACCGTTGGCGTTGGTGTAAATCGTCCTGGCGCGTTTGCGGAATATCTAGTTATCCCCGCTAAAAATGTGTATAAAATTCCGACTAAAATTAGCGATAATATTGCTGCCATTTTAGATCCTTTTGGCAACGCTGCACATTCTACGTTGGAGTTTGATTTAGTGGGTGAAGATGTATTAATTACCGGTGCAGGTCCCGTCGGATTGATGTCAGCGGCCATTGCGCGCCACGTCGGTGCGCGGCATGTAGTGATAACGGATGTCAATGATTACCGCTTAGCCTTAGCTGAAAAAGTGGGCGTAAGCGCTGCCGTTAACTCGAAAAAAATCCCCTTAACGGAGACGATGGAAAATCTTAGGATGATAGAGGGTTTTGAAGTCGGTCTTGAAATGTCAGGAAACGCTGAGGCTTTTCGGAGCATGCTAACGGTAATGAATAATGGCGGAAAAATCGCCTTTTTGGGTATCCCAGCGGAACCGTTTGCAATTGATTGGAGTCAAGTCGTTTTCAAAAGCTTATTGATAAAAGGAATTTATGGACGCCGTATGTTTGAGACGTGGTATAAAATGACTAATTTATTACTAAGTGGGTTAGACATTTCACCCATCATCACACATGAGTTTCCGATGAAGGATTTTCAACAAGGATTTAATGTAATGATATCGGGTAAAACAGGTAAAGTAATTTTGAATTGGGAGGAATGAAATAGGGAAGTTTAGAAATACTTCCCTATTGTTCTAGCTCCTTAGAGCTGGAGAAGAACGCTCCTCTTCCTTCGATTTAGAGTAAACAGGTTTAGCTTTAGAAGTGGTGAATATAGTAGATGGGCTTTGGATCACGCACTTTTGTATTGCCTTCAAATTTCTCACAAGGAAAAGAGAAATGACACTCGTTCTTGAGGTTTTTAAGGTACCTTAATGTTTTTGAGAAACCTAGTTAGGGCTAAAATCCTACTTTCAATTACCCAATGGAGTGAAGCCATGCCCCGTCATTTGACATTCAGTCTGAATTGAACAAACACGAAGTGAATAATGCTGTGGATCGAGCTAATCGGGAGGTCAGAACCTGCTTTGATTTTAAAGGATCTGGTGCCACGTATAAATACGAAGGAAACAGCATTATTTTACAAACGGAAAGCGATTTTCAGATTAAGCAGATGTATTGATATTTTGCAAAACAAATTTGCTAAACGTCATATCGACGTCGCGCATATGAAATTAGAAGATCCGATCATCCAGCATAAAAGCGCTCAACAAATTGTGATGTTGTTTGAGGGCATCCATCAAATCACCGCCAAAAAGATCATAAAACTCATCAAAGAGCAAAAACTCAAAGTTCAAGTTGCTATCCAAGGCGAAAAAGTCCGCGTGACTGGCAAAAAGCGCGATGACTTACAGTCTGTAATAAGTTGCAGCCATTTTAATTTTGGCTTTGTCACTCCGTCCGTCCATGGGGGAGTCCCGGCTAAAAGGCTAAGAAAAGCACCATCGGTGTTTTTCTTAGCCCCTAGTCTTTTAGGTCTCCTCCTGACTCCGCCGTGAAGGTTTTGTATGCTTCAATAATACAGCAGATGCCCCGCGGAGGGCGACGGGGTTTAAGTTTTTCACGCTTCACCACGGGTGGGTAATGATAGAGGCCCCTTGTATCAAGGAGCTTTGAAAGGAACAAGGCGAAAGAGAAGCATCAACTTTACAGTCATTAGGGGTTTATGCTTAAGTTGATGGCTAGGTGACTGCGCTGGAACGATGGGAGTTTGGAATGGATTTCCTCTTGTTTTTCAACAATAGTATATAGTTAGACTGTTTGTGTCAAAAAGTGGTATAATATAGAAAAATGTGGGGAATTTCAGATGTTTCGAGGGTTAAATCTCATCGCAGTTGATGCCAAAGGGCGAATCGCCATACCGGCACGCTATCGCGAACCGATCCAAAGCGAAGCGGACGCTATCTTAGTAGTTACCATTGATACCGAAGAGCGTTGCCTTTTAATTTACACCCACCCACACTGGGAACAAATTGAGCAAAAATTGGAAAGCTTACCGAGTTACCATCCTGGAAGCCGTCGGATTCAGCGGTTGTTAATTGGTCACGCTACAGAAGTGGAGTTAGATCGCAGTGGTCGAATTTTAGTTCCGCCGGTATTACGAGAATATGCGGGCTTGGGGTCAATGGCGATACTGGTAGGGCAAGGCAAAAAATTTGAATTATGGGGCAAGTCCCAATGGGAGACGGCTCGCGAAGATTGGCTGGCGGAACAGCTTCTGAAAGAAGATGATTTGCCGCCAGAGTTAAGATCTCTTTCATTGTAATAGCGATGGAGGCACATAAACCGGTTTTATTTGATGAAGTGATGAAAGGGCTTGCGATTCGATCGGATGGAATTTATGTCGATGGAACATTTGGAAGAGGAGGGCATAGCTTTGGGATATTACAGCGGTTGGGGCCAAACGGCCGCTTGATGGCGATGGATAAAGACCCAGATGCTGTTGCCGTTGCAAATAAAGCCCTTTTTGAGGATATTCGATTCAGCATCATCCATGAAACGTTTGCGAAGCTGCAAAAAACTATCAGGGATCACGAATGGGAAGGAAAAGTGAATGGAATATTGCTGGATATCGGGGTTTCGTCACCCCAATTCGAGGATGCTAAACGTGGATTTAGCTTTTCAAAGGATGGGCCATTGGATATGCGAATGAATCCGAAACAAAGTACGGATGCAGCTAGTTGGATTAATCAGGCCGCAATGGAAGAGATTCGTCGCGTGCTATGGAATTATGGCGAAGAACGCTTTGCTAAGCGCATTGCCAAAGCGATTGTTAAGGCGCGCGAAGAAAAGCCCATTACCCGAACGAAAGAATTAAGCGACATTCTCATAAAAGCTTATCCTCAGCGAGAGATTAGAAAACACCCAGCAACGCGAACTTTCCAAGCTATTCGGATTTTTATCAATCGAGAATTGGATGAATTGCGCGAATGTTTACCGCAGTGTTTGGAAGCGTTGGTAATCGGCGGTCGATTGTGCGTGATTAGTTTTCACTCGCTGGAAGACCGTCTCGTTAAACAGTTTATTCAAAAAGAGTCGGGCAATCATTTGCCGCGTGGGATCCCGGTTTTGGCAAAAGATATAAAGTACCGATTAAAACCACTCGGTTCTCTGATAAGACCAACAGAGGCCGAAATTAAAAAAAACCCGCGGGCGCGTAGCGCTCGCCTACGCATCATGGAGAAACTCACATGAACACAACAGCTCGTGTCATCGTCGTACAAAATGTGAGGACGCGGAACCGCAGCTTCCAGGTAACTAAAGAAGGAGTGGTGATTGTGGCGCTGGTCATCGCATTGTTGTGCTCTGCTTTTGGTGTGGTTTATTTTAAGGACTTAAACCGCCGTTTGTTCATTCAATATCAAACCCTGCAGCGTGAAAAAGCTGAAGAGCTTATTCAATGGGAAAAATTGTTATTAGAACAAACTACGTGGTCAACCCAATCCCGGGTTCAACGAATCGCTAAGCAGCAATTAGGAATGCAATTGCCGAGTGCAAAGGAGGTCATTTTAGTTAATGCCGATGCGATAATTGAGTAACCCTGTGCAACGTGCTTGGCGATTTTACGCATTATGGTTTTTACTGAGTGTCGCAGTGGCCGGATTATTATGGCGATTAATCGACTTAAACGTCCTGGATCGATCTTTTCTACTAAGACAAAGTAAGGCGAGAATTCTTCGTGTCGTCAATATTCCGGCCTATCGCGGTATGATTACCGACCGATTGGGGGTACCGTTAGCTATTAGTACGCCGGTGGATTCCGTGTGGATAAATCCGCAATTATTTCAAGCGACGCCGATTCAATTAAAACAGCTTGCTCACCTTTTACATCTCCCTCTTTCATTTATTGAAAAGCGTGCCAAAAAAACGGGGGATCGTCAGTTCGTTTATTTAAAGCGCGGTAATCCTCCTTTCGTAGCAAAACAAATTCGTGAGCTAAATATTTCGGGAGTTTTTTTTCAGCGTGAATATCGGCGGTATTATCCAGAAGGTGAAGTGACTGCTCATGTGGTTGGATTGACGAATATCGACGATCAAGGACAAGAAGGGCTAGAGCTCGCCTATAATCGATGGCTTGGGGGAACGCCGGGTAAAATGGAAGTGTTAAAAGACCGTCTAGGCTATGTGATTGCTGATGTGGCCGTGTTGAAAAAACCCGCCCAAGGACATGATTTAAATTTAAGTATAGATCATCGAATTCAATATTTGGCTTATAAAGCGTTGGAGGAAACGGTTTCCACTTATCACGCACAATCGGGTTCTGTAGTCATGCTTGATGTAAAAACAGGTGAAATTTTAGCGATGGTAAACGAGCCGAGTTACAATCCAAATAACCGCCCGAGCGATCACGACGGACGGTATCGTAACCGAGCGGTGACGGATATGTTTGAACCAGGATCCGTCAATAAGCCCTTCACGATCGCGCTCGCTTTGGAAAGTGGCCGATACAAACCTGATACCCAAATTGATGCCAACCCCGGATGGATGAAAATCGGCGGTTATCGCATTCACGATGATTTAAATTACGGTGTTGTCACGCTGACGCAATTACTGAAAAAATCAAGTAATATCGCCGCAGCTAAGATTTTGTTATTGTTGACCCCTCAGCATTATTATGCTTTATTACACGCATTTGGTTTTGGCGAAAGAACCACGAGCGGATTCCCTGGTGAATCTAACGGTGCTTTGATCCCTTATAAAACATGGGTTCCGAGCGTCGTTGCCACTTTGGCTTATGGATACGGTCTTGCGGTAACTACGTTGCAACTCGCTCAAGGTTACGCAGTTTTAGCCGCCGGCGGTATAAGAAAACCGGTTACGTTTGTTAAAGTAAACAAGTCCACGCAAGGCGTTCAGGTTTTGCCAGAAAACGTCGCAAAAACCGTAATAAAAATGCTTGAAACCGTTGTTCAAAAGGGAGGAACGGGTACGCGTGCACAAGTCTATGGTTATAGCGTGGCAGGAAAAACAGGGACTGCTTATATTGCCGGACCGAATGGTTATTTCAAATACCACTACGTAGCTTCATTCGTCGGTATTGCGCCAGCGAATAATCCACGCTTAGTTGCCGCCGTCGTAATTCGCAATCCGCAAGGTCAGCATTTTGGCGGAATTGTAGCCGCTCCTTTATTTTCAAAAGTCATGAGTGGCGCTTTGCGCATATTAGATGTGCCACCGAATAATTCGTAGACGTTTAAACCGACGCCCTCAATGAATTATCAGCACTGTCATTCAGTCTTCCCCTGTATTCAGCCATACAATCGCAAAATTCACGAGCCATCAAACGCAGCGTTTTTCGAGGCAGAGTAATTAAGTAACTAAAAAATTTATCATGAACGTGGATAATGGCATTTTGATTTTGAGAAAAAAAGAAAATCCATACCCTTGACCGCTTAGTAATGTTTCAATCTGGGGATGTGTGTCATAAATGAAAGCGTGCCATCCTCGCGTTTTATCATTGAGGTCGCCATAAAGACTGATATAGTGCATAGCCAGTTTTATTTGCTCTCCTACCTCCATAACGCGCGCCACTTTATAAACTTGTTTATCGCTCTAATAATAAAAAACCGTTTTTAATGCAAGCAAAAGCAGGATGCGCCTCTAGCAACGAAGAATAATTGCTTTTTTTAAAAATAAAATAATGTTTTCTCCTTGGTAGCCAGAAAAAGTAGCGATAAATTTTTGTAATATTCCGTCATTGGGGTTTCTTTCCAGTTATTTTTCGACTTCTGTAAAGCACTTACCAAAAAGATGATTGGTAAGGTTATTAGGGGTTTTTAAGACTTTATAAAAACAAAGGAGACCGGAATGTACGGCTAATAATTGTGTTGATTATATGGGCTATTTTTTACGGGAGAGCATACTGGATGGCGATTGTGGTGTGGCCGTTGCCTGCTGCGTATTAATGCTAGTAGTGCCAGTGAGCGCTCCCGGCTTTTTGATAGGCTAATACTATTGTGGGTGGGTTTGCATTTGCAGGAGGGACGGATTATTCCATTTGGAAACGCTGTTGCCAACCGGAAGAAAAGGAGAAGTCGTTGCCGACGCAGGGAGAAGATTTGCCCGAGCTGTTCTACTAGCAAAAATAGATTTTCGTCATTAGCTTTTGCTATCGAACTAAGCAGGTATAATCCTTTAGATGAATGGAAAATACCTGAGTCAGTTATTAGACGCTAAAAATAAGGCGCTAACGGCCGATGTATTAATCAAAGCCCTTCAAGCAGACAGCCGGAAAATACAACTCGGTGATCTTTTTATCGCTTACCCAGGATTGGAGGTGGATGGGCGGGCTTATATTAAAGAAGCGCTGGATAAAAAAGCGGCGGCCGTGTTTTATGAGGCTAATCAATATAATCCTTCGATTAAAACCAAAGTCCCCTTAATTCCCTTTGAAGATTTGCAACATCGTATTGGCGAAATTGCCGCCCGATTTTATGACGATCCCTCACGCGAAATGGAAATCATCGGTATCACGGGCACCAATGGGAAAACTTCCTGCGCCCAATTCATTACGCAAGCCTTGCAATCTCAAGGAATCCGTTGTGGCGTTATAGGAACCTTGGGTTACGGCTTTTTGGGGAATTTACACAAAACCTCTCACACCACCCCCGAACCCATCCAATTGCAACAAGCCTTTGCTGAAATGCGAAAACAAGGTGTAAAAGCAATTGCAATGGAAGTTTCCTCGCACGCGCTGCATCAGCGGCGGGTGGAAGGCGTGCAGTTTGACATCGCTGTATTTACCCAATTATCGCGCGACCATTTAGATTACCACGGTGACATAGAAAATTACGCGCGTGCGAAAGAATTATTGTTCCAGCAGCCGGGATTGCATGCTGGTGTAGTGAATTGTGATGACGCTTTAGGAAAACGCATCATCGCTCATTATCATCATCAATTAACTTTAGTGGGTTATTCCGCTAACGGAGTGAAAGACGACCGGGTTTCTTCCGTGATTGCCAGCGTTATTCAACCTTTAGCACAAGGATTTTCGGTGGAGGTTCAAACTCCTTGGGGGGAAGGCACTTTCACCACGACTTTGCTCGGCCGGTTTAATATCAGCAATTTGTTAGCGGTTTTAAGCGTGTTGTGTCTGTGTGAAATTCCCTTCGACAAAGCGCTGCCTGAATTATCTCAATTGCGTAACGTACCTGGGCGCATGCAGGTGGTGGACAGTCAGCGTCAACCCCAGATTATTGTCGATTACGCCCATACTCCTGATGCACTGGAAAAAGCGTTAACCACTTTACGCGAACATTGTCAGGGCCAATTAATTTGTGTTTTTGGTTGTGGGGGTGATCGTGACCACGGAAAACGACCACAAATGGCTGCCGTTGCTGAGCAACATGCCGATCAAATTATTTTAACGAACGATAATCCACGTACGGAATCGCCTTTAACCATTATTCAAAATATACAAGTGGGTTTTAAAAATAAAAATGCAGTGCTTGTAAAATTGGATCGTGCCGAAGCGATTCGCTATGCCGTGCAAATGGCGGCGGTTAATGATATCGTTCTGATTGCTGGCAAAGGGCACGAAACTACGCAGACCATGGGAGATCAGGTGCTGCCTTTTAATGACGTCGAGGAAGCTAAAAAAGCGTTATGATGAGATTATCTGAAGCCGCAAAAATTGTTAATGCCGATTTGAAAGGGGAAGATACGGTGTTTGAGAGCGTGAGTACGGACACTCGAACGGTTCAACCCAATAGCCTTTTTATTGCTTTGCGTGGCCCCAATTTTGATGCGAATGATTTTATTGCTAAAGCGGAAGAACGAGGCGCTGTGGGAGCCGTTGTGAATCGGGTAGTAAAAACCACTTTGCCCCTGATTTGTGTCAGTGATACCTTAGAAGCCTTGGGGCGATTAGCTCGTTATCAACGTGAGCAAATCTCCATTCCGGCAATTGTAGTGACGGGTAGCTGTGGCAAGACGACAACACGTGCGCTCTTGGCGAGTGTCTTTCGTCAATGCAGCAATGTATTGGCGAGCGAAAAAAGTTTTAACAATAATATTGGTGTGCCGTTAATGTTATTACGATTGCGTCCTGATCACCATTACGCTGTGCTCGAGCTGGGCGCTAATCATCCGGGTGAAATTACTTATTTGACAGGGCTCGCCAAACCCTCTGTAGCCATTATTACCAACGCTGGACCCGTCCATTTGGAAGGTTTTCACAGCCTCGAAGGTGTGGCTAAAGCCAAAGGTGAAATTTTTGAAGGATTGTCATCGGATGGAACCGCGGTTATTAATAACGACGATCATTTTGCTGAATTTTGGCGACGTTTAGCCGATTCGAGACGGGTTATTGGCTTTGGAATAAACCAGCCGGCGGATGTCATGGCTAAAAATATCACTCTAAATTCAGATGGACGACCCGCGTTCCAACTCGTTTTGCCAACTGGGCAATTCGAAATTCAATTGCCCTTAATTGGTGTACATAATGTTGCTAACGCACTTGCGGCGGCCGCGGCGGCCTATGCTCAACAATTGTCCACGGACGCCATCAAAGCAGGATTGGAAAGCGTGGTTGCTGTTAAAAGGCGACTCGTCGAACAAAAAGGTTATGGCGACGCGATCATTATTGATGATAGCTATAACGCCAACCCCCTCTCAGTATCCGCCGCTATTGCGGTGTTGGCAAAACGACCCGGGCATTCCGTTTTTGTATTGGGTGATATGTTGGAGTTAGGCGAAGGTGCTGAACAATTTCACCAAGAAATCGGAAAACGCGCTTTTGAAGCAGGCGTGAAACAACTGTATTGCTATGGCACTTTAACCAAACACAGCGCCAACGCCTTTGGTAAAAATGCCCATCATTTTAATAATCAAGAAAAATTATTAACTGCGTTAAAAAACGATCTCAATGCCAGTGTCGTTGTATTAGTTAAAGGGTCGCTTTCTATGAGAATGGTCAACATTGCCAACGCTTTATTAGAGAAATAATTCAATGCTTCTATGGCTGACCAATTTTTTAAGCCAGCATTTTCATGCTTTTCGTGTTTTTAATTATCTGATTTTCCGATCAATTGTTAGCGCTTTAACGGCTTTAATTTTCGTTTTATCTTTGAGCCCGGGTTTAATTAAATATTTAGTTTCCTTGCAAGTCGGGCAAATGGTCCGAAACGATGGTCCCCAAACGCATTTAAAAAAATCGGGGACCCCTACGATGGGTGGCGTGCTAATTATTGTTGCGATTGTAATTAGTGTACTTTTGTGGGGTGATTTGTCGAATCGTTTTATATGGGTAATTTTATTGGCAATAGTGGCTTTCAGCGCCATTGGTTGCATGGATGACTATCGAAAGATCATTAGAAAAAATAGCAAAGGCCTGTCGGCTCGCTCAAAATATTTATTGGAATCCATTATTGGCGTTTTAGTGGCGGTTTATTTATATTTCTCTGCCACGGCCGGTACGGAGACAGCATTGGTTATTCCTTTTTTGAAAAATGTACTGCCGAATTTAGGATTGTTTTATATTGTGCTGGCGTATTTTGTTATCGTGGGCAGCAGCAATGCCGTGAATTTAACCGATGGATTGGATGGTTTGGCACTCATGCCGACGGTGATGATTGGCGCCGCTTTGGGTGTTTTTGCTTATACAACGGGTAATCATTTCTTTGCCCAATATTTGGCAATTCCTTACATTCCCGGAGCGGGTGAAGTCGTGGTTTTTTGCAGTGCCTTGATGGGGGCGGGACTAGGATTTCTTTGGTATAATACGTATCCCGCTCAAGTATTTATGGGCGATGTCGGTTCTTTGGGATTGGGTGCAGCGTTGGGTGTCATTTCCGTCGTCGTGAGAGAAGAATTGGTTTATTTCTTAATAGGCGGTATCTTCGTTGCCGAGACGTTATCTGTCATTCTCCAAGTGGGTTATTTTAAATTATCTGGCGGCAAACGCATTTTCCGAATGGCTCCCCTGCATCACCATTTTGAACTCAAAGGCTGGCCCGAACCCAAAGTCATCGTAAGATTTTGGATCATCACTTTTATCCTCGTCTTATGCGGCTTGGCAACGCTAAAACTCAGATAATGGTGAAAAAAGCAAGCCCGCTTTCTGGAAGGTGCGTTAAAAAATATTTTAAAATCAAAAAATTATTCCACTCCTAAAGCCTTGGAAAAATATCTCTTCGCATTAAGGTTAATTTAACCTCCATCTGGCACACTTAGGTTAAATTTTCTAGATTACGTATTTAGAGAAGAATGATGAGAGAAATTAGCAATAGAAAAGAGAGTAATTGAGCACACTTTTGCGATAATACAAAATCAGGGGTGTAAGTGCTTCTTTATTTCACTCATGGAAATGAATAACAATTCGTTAAACCAATATATGGAGCTGCGGTGGCGGTACAAATTGAAGATGAAGGATGTAATTTCTGGGATTATCGATACTAAAATGAATTTAATAAAAGATGGGGTTAATTTTAAAAACTCTTCAATCATGCATTTAAGATTATCATTCACGGTCATGGATGAATATTTCAGTAATTATTTAAACCAAAAGAAGAGGCTTTTTGTTTTTTTCAGAACTTTTTTCGTCAATCGCCAGTGTATTAAGCATGTGGTAATAAAAATTATAGAAATTGCCAAAATAAAAAACGAGCCTCCGCTACTCGAAATAGAAGGGATTACTTTTACTAATCTTTTTAAGAGTCAGATGCATATTTTTGTACAGTCAGTCCTGACCTTTTTAATAAAAGGAATGTTTATGCCTACCTGAATAGAGAAGAGTACAGTTTAGTAGTTGTCAATTCAGCAGTCATCCTAGCAGTTCAAGTAGTTCAAGCAGCTCTAATATCTAGAATCGTCGAAGTCATTCTCGGAGCCAATCTTTATTAAAGAGAAACAAGCAACGCCTGATGCCCGATTATTGGAAATAATTCGCAGGATAAATTGAAGGGAGTAATGGAAGCAGTCAAAAGCTCTTTTAAGAATGCAAAAGCATATCCAGCGCAGGCTATTCGCCTTACAATTTTTCCAATGTCAGGAGCAAAAAGAGAAGTCAGATCAAGCTCAAGAAGAGCAACTATCTAAAAAATGATTTCATAAGCGAGAAAATTTGATGAGAAATAAGGTAGCGAGCTAAAGCAAAACTGATAGTCTTCTGTATTTTAACGTAGCATCTTTTGCGGATAGTGTATTAAAGCAATTAAAAATATTTGATGAATACGACCAAAAAAGTCATCAAGGAATTAAACTTACACTCTTTTCATTCGGCACAAAAATTCGTAAAGCCGAACAAATGGCCATTCAGCATGGATTTGATTTAATTTTAAAAACCAATTATCGACGTCTCCTTATCTCGCCAATCAATATGCTATCTACTTTTAAAAAAACACGAGAAAATGAAAAAATTATTATTACGTCTGATGTCTATAAAACGATTAAGGAAGGTATTTCAGATAATTTTAAAATGATAATGGACGAACTTCAAAAATCAGCCAGATCAACCACATCAATTAAATTAATTTGATAAGACTGGTTAAACGCGACGCCTACAAAGGAGTAGAAGTCATTTGTTGACGAACATCGATCTTTTATGCAATTTCTAATCCGATTACGGTCTGAAATATATACTGACTGTCATAACATCCTTGGAAGTTCTTCAAACAGTGTGGCAGCTAAAAACGTTAGAAATAGAAGAAATGAATTTAGGGGAGTTAAAGGAAAAAATGAATACCTCTTATGATGCCTCGCTTGGGTTTTTCTCTGGAATCGATGTTGATGTATGCCTGGATCAAGAGGATACGAAATAGGCTTTACCCCCTAAAAAAGTAGCCTAGACTGGACGTCCATGCTGTCCAGTAGCAGTGCCTTGAAGAAAAATAACCGCTATGCTGCTCCTACTCTCCCTGTTTTTTTGATGCTCAGGAACAGAAATTCGATGATTCTTTGGAGAAGAGGGACGCCAAAAAATCTAAAACAAATACTGACGAAGAGAAATTTGATCCAAACTCTTTTTTGATTTAGTAATTTGTCTACTCCCCCTTGCGTGAGAGGGTAGAGAGGGTGGTCTTGGTTGGTAATATAGAGCACCAGCCTTACACACCCTTTTTACAACTTGTTGTTCTCTTCCAATTTAGTTCCTATAATCCTATCAATCATTTTAATTTCCCATTGGAAAACAGACCACGCTTATGAGTAGCGAATCATTAATGGTTATCGTTGGTTTAGGTAAAACGGGATTATCTTGTGCGCAGTTTTTAGCAGAAAAGAACCAGCCGTTTGTGGTGATGGACAGTCGTGAAGAACCCCCAGAGTGGGAAAATTTCATCAAAACTTACCCTTGTGTCGAATTGATCCGCGGCCAATTTTCGGAAAAATTGTTGAAAAAAGCGAAAGAAATTATTTTAAGTCCCGGCGTTTCGCTGCAAGAGCCGTCAATTGCCAAACAAGCAGCCCAAGGAAAATCGATTATTAGCGATATTGAATTATTCGCACGTAATGTGAATAAACCAATTATTGCTATTACTGGCTCCAATGGAAAAACCACCGTGGCGACGGTAGTGGGATTAATGATGAAAGCCGCCGGCCGAAACGTTTCAGTTTGCGGTAATATTGGAGAGCCGGTCTTAGAACAAATTACAGCTGAGCCGGGTTATTACGTACTGGAATTATCGAGCTTCCAACTTGAAACGACTTTTTCTTTACGATCTCAAGCGGCAACCATATTAAATATTAGTGAAGACCATATGAATCGATATGCGACTTTGCAAGATTATCTCCGAGCTAAGCAACGCATTTATACTGATTGTTTTATTCCCATTGTGAACACCGACGAACCAGAAATTTGGCGCCATCTTCCGTTTAATAAAAAACCTTTGTCTTTCGGGTTAAATAACGCTGCTGATTTTTCGTTGGCAGAACATAATCAAAAAATGTCTATTGTTTATCGGGGTAAGATTTTAATGCCCGTCCAAGAATTAAAATTAAACACTCGTCATCATCTCCAAAATGCACTTGCTGCATTAGCATTGGGAACAGCAGCTAAAATTCCAATAGAAAATATGCTTCATATATTACGTGAATTTTCTGGCATCCGCCACCGCTGTCAATGGGTACGCAAGTATAAGGAAATTGATTATTATAATGATTCAAAAGGCACAAACGTTGGTGCTACCCTCGCTGCCATTGAAAGCTTAGGGAAAGCGGTAAAAGGGCAATTAATCCTTATCGCTGGCGGACAAGGTAAGGGCGCCGATTTTTCTCTGCTAAAAGACGTCATTAAACGTTACGTTAAAAAAGTGATTTTAATCGGTGAGGATGCCCCGCTGTTAGAAGAAACCTTAAAAGAAATAACCCTTATTAAACACGCTGATTCAATGAGAGAAGCAGTCAAACAATCCACTCAAGCAGCCAAAGCCGGCGATATTATTTTATTGTCCCCCGCTTGCGCGAGTTTTGATATGTTTGCCAACTACGAACACCGTGGTGATGTTTTTATAGAAACAGTGGAAGCACTTTAATGCGAAAAAAATCAACTATTTTTTGGTCATACGATGCTTGGATTGTCATCTGTACTTTGTCGTTATTGGGGTTAGGGTTATTAATGGTTGCTTCTGCTTCGATGGTGATTTCTGATCGTCAGTTTGGGTATCCTTTTCATTATTTTATTCGCCATCTCATTTATTTAAGCTTAGGTTTAGCGCTTGCGTGGGTGGCGAGTCGTTTTCCTATTAAAGTTTGGAAAACATATAGCGGTTATTTGTTCTTGGTGGGTTTTTTATTATTAATACTGATTTTGGCCCCTGTCATTGGAAAAACTGTCAACGGTAGTCGGCGGTGGATTCAACTGTGGTTTGTCTCTTTACAAGTTTCTGAAGTCGTAAAATTTATAACTATTCTATACCTCGCTAGTTTTTTGCAGCGTTATCAAAGTGAAGTGCAAAAAGAATTGAAAGGCTTTTTAAAGCCCATGTTGCTCGTGGGAATTTTATCAGGTCTGTTACTGTTAGAACCCGATTTTGGTGCCGCGGTAGTGATTACAATGACTTGCCTGGGATTGCTATTTTTAGCGGGAGTACGGTTATGGCCCTTTTGTGTGTTATTGATTTTAGTCGCGGGTTCCTTAATTTTATTAGCTATATTGTCTCCTTACCGTTTACAACGATTAACGAGTTTCCTCAATCCATGGGCACATCAATTTGGGTCTGGCTATCAATTAACGCAATCACTCATTGCTTTTGGACGTGGTGGACTTTTCGGCGTTGGTTTGGGAAATAGTGTGCAAAAATTGTTTTATTTGCCCGAAGCACACACGGATTTTCTTTTTGCTGTGCTTTCTGAAGAGTTAGGATTAATCGGAGAAATTTTGTTGATGAGTTTATTTGTTTTATTAATCGGTCGTATTATTTTAATTGGCCGACGTGCTGAAAATAGTAATCAGCTTTATTCTGCTTATCTTGCTTATGGAATTGCACTCTGGTTAGGATTACAAGTGATTATCAATATCAGCATTACGGCTGGCGTTTTGCCAACCAAAGGATTAACGCTGCCTTTTATCAGTTATGGTGGTAGCAGTTTGTTAATGAATTGCTTGGCGATCGGTGTTATCTTGCGGATTTCTTATGAAACTGAGAATTAAACTTATAATACACAAGGAGTATTTATTTTTTCGTTTGCAGGTACTGAAAAATATTATCTATTACACCCACTCAGATATTTTTAATGCTAATTGATGAATATAAAAAAATGACGTTCAAAGACAAGTAAAATTGATTAAAATTTATCTTCGTTCTGAAAATAAATTCAAATTAAATAACCTTTTTAAAAGAGCAGAGAGTCTTAAGGAATTTCCTATTAATTTTTCTCCTAAAGAAATTTCTAACTCTCCGGTTCGCTGTTATTTTGAGTCCCATTTAGCACTCAACAGTTTACAATTTTTATCTAGCCATCCTGTCATTTCTATACTAGAAGGGTTTACTGATTATCTAAAAAAGCCGGATAACTTATTACGCGTGAGTAGTGGATAAAGAACTGGCAGATAAATTTTCAGAACGTGATGACTTGCCATTTTTAGAATCCAGCTTAGCAATCAAGAAAGATATCAATGATTCCTATGAATGTGGGTGGAATGGAATGCATTACGAAACTACGATTGCCATTAAATTAATTTCTGTTTCAGATGAGACGGCCGAATATTTTAATGAGCGCTAACGTGAAGGCCTTATGAAGTTTAATAAATATGTTTATTTTTCGAGGTCCTATAGCATTGCCACCGTTATTGCTGACTTCCAAGAAAAAATAATTAACCATTATCCCATCCTTTCATTAGAAGGACTCTACGAAGCTAGGCTTTATTCGGAGGAGTACAGAGGGCGGATTAATCGCGCGATCAATCCCAAGAAGATGTCACCTATACGTACCTGGGATATTATGTTTAATACATCCAGTTTCTTTCTATGATTCTATGATAACGTGATGGTCTTAAGTAGACCGCCGCAAAAAGACCGCTCCCAGAACATCCACCTTCGACTCTAAAGCCAGTTTCCTCAAAGGATATTTATTGAATTAAACGATTTTAGTAATTTTCGGGAGAATTGGGCAATTAAAAGCTTCTCCTCCGATGGGAAAGAGATTTTTAAAAATTATCCAATATTTTTTGTTTAACTCGATTTATTTTATGGGCAGTTATGGTTTATATGAGTTTATTGTTCCCTTTCATATTAGAGTTTTTTTAGAAGAGCTTCAAGAGGCAGGCTTACATGAATTAGCGTATTTAACAATTGACAAGTTATTATAGGGTGATTATGAATCCTTAGCTGAAGCTTTGAAATATGTAATTCATTACAATCGAGTCTTTATAAATAAACAGAAATTACATGAAAAAATATCAAAAATAGCGTTAGAAGAAAAACTAAAAACCTACTGAAAAAACAGAGTTTCTAATTAGATGGAATACTTTTTTGTTAAATTGGGATATCTAAAACCGACAAAATTAATGCCGTCGATAAAGTTTTAAATTTTCTAAAAGGAGAAAAAGTCACATTTTTTAAAAAGGACATGTGGGCTTTACATGACAAAACATTGGAAAAGATTATAGAAGAGAAAAATACAGCGCATTTATTCCTTCTGAGATAAAAAATCTTAGCAGCTGTTTAGTCCTTACCCTCAAGGCCCGAGAGTGCTATCATCCTGTTATGAATCGAATATTAATTATAGCCGGCGGCACGGGCGGCCATATTTTTCCGGCACTCGTGGTAGCACGAGGGTTGCGTGAACAGGAGTTTGACGTCCAATGGCTGGGTGTGAAAGGGGGGCTTGAAGAAAAGCTCGTTCCTGATAGCTTTCCTTTGCACATCATTCAAATTAAAGCTTTTCGTCGGAAAAGAGGGCTGCAACAGCTTCTTATGCCTTTGCGTTTAGTAAGGGCGGTTTTTCAAGCTTACCGAATTATTCGTCAGTTTAAACCCGATCTCATCTTAGGTATGGGCGGTTATGTGGCGGGTCCTGGGGGCCTAGCGGCTTGGATAACACGCACACCTTTAATCATTCATGAACAAAACTCGATTCCCGGTCTAACGAATCGCGTATTGGCGAAAATGGCTAAATCTATCTTGCAAGGTTTTCCCGAAACATTCCCTCAAAATCGTAAAGTAGTTACAACGGGCAATCCGGTTCGTGCGGAACTGGTTAAGATGCCATTGCCGCAAGTTCGTTTGGCCGGTCGTCGCGGGCCGTTACGTATTTTAGTTTTAGGCGGCAGTCAAGGGGCTCAGTCTATTAATCAAAAAATGCTGGCCGCATTGAATAGTTATCCCTGCTCTGAAGAAATTTCTGTCTGGCATCAAACCGGAGAACGAGATTTTGAATTCATCCAGAAAGAGTATAAAAAGATAAAGATAGAAGCTAAGGTCGATAATTTTATTAGTGGCATGGCAGGTGCCTATAGTTGGGCTGACTTAGTTGTTTGCCGGGCAGGCGCTTTGACTGTTTGCGAAATTGCCTCAGTTGGGGTGGCGAGTATTTTTATCCCTTACCCTCATGCCGTGGATAACCATCAATTCCATAACGCCCACTTTTTGGAACAAGCAGGAGCTGCTATTATTATTTCAGAGGGATTATTAACCGAAACGGATTTGGTGCGCTTCTTTGAACAATTTGCGCAGAATCGCGACCGGCTGTTAACAATGGCCGAAAATGCGCGAAAATTAGCAAAGCCCGAAGCCGTTCAGTGTGTCATTGCTCAATGTAAGAAATTTTATGCAGCTCGATAAAAAAATTATTAATCATGTTCACTGTTTAGGGATCGGCGGTATTGGTGTCAGTGCGCTCGCCGAAATTTTATTAAAAAAAGGCTGTCGTGTGACAGGATCGGATGTTTCTCCCAATAAGAATACCGAACGATTACAACGATTAGGCGCTGAAATTATATTTAATCACAAAGATATGGCCATCACTCAGGCGGATTGTGCTGTTTACTCGAGTGCCATCGGGTCGACAAATCCTGAATTGATTGTAGCAAAGAAAGCGAAAATACCGCTTCTAAAACGCGGCCAAATGCTCGCTAACTTAATGAAAGAGTATCAATCCATTGCCGTTGCCGGCGCCCATGGAAAAACTACCACGTCGGCGATGTTAAGCCATGCGTTCATTGAAGCGAATTTAGACCCTACGTTTATGGTTGGGGGTGTATTAAACAATTCTCAAACGCCAGCACGGGTTGGTAATGGCCATTATTTTATTGCTGAAGCGGATGAAAGTGATGCTTCGTTTTTATTTATGCATCCCGATGTTGCCGTTGTGACTAATATCGATGCGGATCACTTAAGTACATATGATGGCGATTTTAATCGTTTAAAACAAACGTACATACAATTCTTAGAACAAACAGCAGGAGATGGCCTTGTGGTTTTGTGTTTGGATGATCTTATACTTCGCGAAATAGCACCGGTGTTGTCTCGCCGTGTAATCACCTATGGTTTTTCTTCCGATGCCCAGTATCGTGTAGTTGATTACTGTCAACAAGGTATCCAAAGCCATTTTCAAATCCATTCCCCTTACCGTAAGCTGCCTTTAAACATTAAATTAAGTATGCCCGGGCAGCATAATGCTTTAAATGCGACGGCAGTAGCGGCAATCGCTGATGTGGTTCAAATGAATGAAACTGCATTACTTAAATCATTGGCAGGCTTTCCTGGGGTGGATCGTCGATTTACTATTCGTGGCGAAATGATTTTGCCTAAGGGAAATGCGTTAATTATTGAGGATTATGGCCATCACCCCAACGAGATTAAAGTTACTTTAGCCGCAGCACGGGCCGCGTGGCCAGAACGGCGAATGGTATTGGTATTTCAGCCACACCGTTACAGCCGCACTCGGGATTTAATGACGGAATTCGTTGCTGTTTTAGCAGAAACTGATTGGTTAATTTTGCTTGAAGTTTATAGTGCTGGCGAAATGCCAATTCCTGATGCTGATGGAATGGCGCTAATTAAAATGATGCACAATGGGATGGCGCAAAAAACAACTTTTGTTCCGTTGCTGCAAAATTTGCCTGAAACATTGCAAAAATTAAGCCAACCCAATGACATTATTATTTTACAAGGGGCCGGAAATATAGGCAGTGTCGTCACTGCCTTGGTGTAGGCTCATGGATAAAGAGAATTTTACTCGTTTGCGTGGCGAATTATTTTATGATCACCCATTAGCGCGTTACACTTCTTGGCACGTGGGCGGAAAAGCAGAACGATTTTATCGTCCGGGCGATTTATCTGATTTACAAGATTTTCTGACCCAATTGCCTTCCGATGAACCGTTAACCTGGCTTGGTTTAGGGAGTAATGTATTAATTCGAGACGGTGGAATTAAAGGAGCCGTTATTCTAACATTAAACCGACTGAAAGAACTCTCTGTCGTTAATAGTCAATTAGTTTTCGAAGAGCAAAGCGGAATACAGGATTTTTTATCTGGGAATGGAAAAACCATCATCCGAGCAGAAGCCGGCATCACTTGCGCTAAATTAGCAAAATTTTGTGTGAGCCAAGGCTTAGAGGACGGCGCTTTTTTCGCCGGCATTCCGGGAACTGTCGGCGGTGCTTTAGCGATGAATGCGGGCGCTTTCGGCAGTGAAACGTGGTGCAATGTAATTGGTGTGGAAACCATGAGTCATCAGGGTGAAATATTAAAGCGTACGCCGGGTGAATTTAAAATTCACTACCGTCAAGTGGAAGGATTAGAAAATCAATTTTTTATTGCTGGTTATTTTTGTTTTAATCGCGGTGATCCGGAGAAAGTAAAAACTGCTATTAATATGCTACTTAAAAAACGCAATCTATCGCAGCCTATCGGAAAATATAGCTGTGGATCTGTATTCCGTAACCCGCCGGGTGATTACGCCGCACGGTTAATTGAATCGGCTGGTTTAAAGGGAAAATCCATTGGAAACGCTGAAGTTTCAGAAAAACACGCTAATTTTATTTTAAATAAAGGTAATGCCAGTGCTGCTAATATTGAAGCTTTAATCCATTATGTGGCTCAGCACGTTAGTCAAATCCATGACATTCAACTTGTTAAAGAAGTGCATATTATTGGACGATCCTGATGAAGAGGTATAATGCAAAAAGAAAAACCCACCGAAATTTAAAAAATATAAAAAAATTAATTCCGACTGCATTAGTGTTGCTTTCTTTTGTAAGCCTTTTAGCGGGAATTATAACTTTGCATAATCCAAAGACACTGCCTTTTCGCCAAATTAAAATTACAGTGAGTAGTGATCATATTAAAATGGTTGAATTAAAAGACATTGTTGTCCATCACATTCAGGGCGGTTTTTTTTCTTTTAACGCCTCGACGTTGCAAACAGCATTAATGTCTTTGCCATGGGTGCACAATATGTCGGTGCGACGAATATGGCCAAATGAATTAGAAATTCAGGTAGAAGAACAGCGACCGATTGCCCGCTGGAATCAAAATGAATTAATCACACAAAAGGGTGAAATTTTTTCCCCGCCGCTTGCAACCATTCCTCAAAATATTCCACAACTCAGTGGTCCTAATAATAGCGAAGAAAATGTATTAAACCAGTTTCAACAATTTAGTCAGTTGCTCATCCCTTTTCACGCCGTCGTTACGGCTTTATCATTAACAAAACGGGGCGCTTGGTCTTTGATTTTAAATGGGCATGCTCAAATTTTTTTAGGTGATAAAAACATTGATCAGCGATTTAAACAATTCGTGCATCTTTACCCTAAAATTATTGGCGAAAATATTAATCGAGTTGAATATGTTGATCTTCGATATTCGAATGGGTTGGCTATTCAATGGAAGAATTAATTTTCTGATATTTTTTATTTTTAAATGAATAAGCAAAGATCTCCTCTTTTTTAATATCGAAAAACTATAAATGGATAGACAATTTTCTTTGTTGAATGCGTTCTTTAATCCAAGGAAAGGTTAGGAAATTTTGATAAGAGTGCGTTAAAGCCTCTTTAGTAAATTGATTAGCATCTTGAACCATTGAAGAATTTGTTTTAATTAGAGAACCCAACGGGTGATGAAATCGTTTTATTTTAAGTTTTTACTGTTGAGAAAAGCGTTTATGCCGCTGCACTGACTGTGTCTCAAAAATGATAAGGTGTTTTATTTAAACAGCAAATGCCAAATTCGAGCGTCGCGCTCATGCCATGGTGATTTCCGTCGGCTTTGTAAGGCAGAACAATGTTGTCCACATTTCGGACAAAAAATAAATCGCCTAGACCACATTCTTGAATTATTGCCGGTTGCGTATTTTTTTCGAAAATCGTGTTAACCTCGAATAATTTTTTTAAATAATTTTTCCATCTAAGCTCTTAAACTACTTTAATATTTAAATATGATTAACTGGTATTAAGAAATATACTGTAAATATCCATGGAAACCTGACTAATTACATGAAACAACATTCATTTTTTAATAGTGATTTTGAAGTATATCGCTTATACTAATGATAGTCAATGTCAGTGTTTTCACAGGGAGATTTTGGCGGCTATGCCGAAAAATCCAGATAAAAATCTCATTGTTGCCTTAGATATCGGTACGAGTAAAATCGCGGTTCTTGTCGGAGAAGTTGCCCAAGATAACCAGATTCAAGTTATTGGTTTTGGCACGCATCCGTCACGCGGTTTAAAGCGCGGTGTTGTGGTTAATATTGAATCAACAGTCCAATCGATTCAGAGAGCGGTTGAAGAAGCGGAATTAATGGCAGGATGTGATATTCATTCTGCTTATACTGGGATTGCTGGCAGCCATATTCGCAGCCTAAATTCTCATGGGATTGTGGCCATTCGCGACTGCGAAGTGAACCAATCGGATGTGGAGCGTGTTATTGACGCCGCTAAAGCAGTGGCCATTCCCGCCGATCAAAAAATACTGCATATTCTGCCACAAGAATTTATCATCGATAATCAAGAAGGCGTTCGGGAGCCGGTCGGCATGTCGGGCGTACGCTTGGAAGCCAAGGTGCATATTGTGACTGGTGCGGTAAGCGCCGCTCAAAATATTAACAAGTGTGTCCGCCGTTGCGGACTGCAAGTGGGCGATATTGTATTAGAGCAATTGGCCTCCAGCCATGCCGTTTTAACAGACGATGAAAAAGAATTGGGTGTCTGCATGGTGGACATAGGAGGAGGGACAACGGACATTGCTATCTTTACTGAAGGAGCCATCCGCCATACCCACGTCATTCCCATCGCCGGCGATCACGTCACAAATGACGTAGCGGTAGCCCTACGTACGCCGACTCAATATGCTGAACAAATCAAAATTAAATACGCCTCCGTATTGCCAGAGGAGGTCAACCCTGAAGAAGCCATTCAAGTCCCTAGCGTGACTAAGCGCCTGTCTAAACAAGTGCAAAAACGGGCATTGGCTCAAGTGGTTGCATCGCGTTATGAAGAATTATTTGAGCTTGTTCTGGCCGAATTACGTCGTAGTGGATTTGAAGATTTAATTGCTGCCGGCATTGTGCTGACGGGTGGCGCTTCACATATAACTGCTTGTATTGAATTGGCTGAGCGCATTTTCCAAATGCCGGTGCGGTTAGGGTTGCCTCAGTATGTCAACGGTTTGGCCGATGTTCGTGACAATCCTATTTATGCTACGGCAGTGGGATTACTCATTCATGGCTATCAAAGTCAGCTCAATAATCGGCCTGTTTTTGATTTGCAACATGGCATGAGCTTATGGCAACGGATGAAAAGTTGGTTCCAAGGAAATTTTTGATTGGTATTAGGAGGCAATAACATGTTTGAATTGGGTGAAACTTCACCGAAAAATGCCCAAATAAAAGTCATCGGTATCGGTGGTGGTGGGGGAAACGCTATCGAGCATATGATCGCTGAGAATATCGATGGTGTAGAGTTTGTTTGTGCGAATACAGATTCTCAAGCCTTAGGGCGGTCTAAGGCACGAGTCGTTTTACAGCTCGGTGATGAAATCACCAAAGGTCTTGGGGCGGGTGCTGATCCAAGTGTCGGTCGTCAAGCGGCTGAAGAGGCAGGCGATTGCATTCGTGAAATTCTCGAAGGAACAGACATGGTTTTCCTAACCGCGGGGATGGGAGGTGGTACGGGAACTGGCGCTGCACCGATTTTTGCGGAAGTAGCCAAAGAATTGGGTATTTTGACAGTCGCTGTTGTGACGAAGCCATTCGTATTTGAAGGTAAAAAACGGATGAATGTGGCGGAAGAAGGGATCAAGGCGCTAGGTAACTATGTGGATTCATTAATTACCATCCCGAATAATAAATTACTGAATGTGCTGGGCAAAAACATAACCCTTTTAAATGCTTTTAAAGCAGCGAACAATGTCTTATTAGGCGCCGTTCAAGGGATTGCCGATTTAATTACTCGTCCTGGATTGATAAACGTCGATTTTGCCGATGTACGCACTGTTATGTCAGAAATGGGGATGGCTATGATGGGAACTGGCGTTAGCAGCGGCGAAAATAGAGCTCGTGAAGCCGCGGAAGCTGCTATCGCAAGTCCTCTGTTAGAAGACGTTGATTTCACGGGTGCTCGAGGCGTGTTAGTCAATATCACTGCTGGGATGGATTTATCGATTGGCGAATTCGAGCAGGTTGGTGAGGCTGTGAAGGCATTTGCTTCTGAAACAGCGACGGTCGTCATCGGTACCGTTATCGATCCCGATATGAGCGATGAACTGCGCGTAACGGTGGTGGTGACCGGATTGGGTTCGCACGCCGGTAGCGGCGCCGGTGTTCCCTTAAAACCTATAAAAAACACAAAAAACGATGGCACATTGGATTATCATCAATTGGATCGGCCGACTTATATGCGAAATCAAGAGCCGTCTAAACGCACGGTAGATCTCGAAGAGCAACGCGACCGGGATTTTGAATATTTAGATATTCCCGCGTTTTTACGTCGCCAGGAAGAAGATTGAGCTGTCATTCAATGACTGAAAGCATCGGTTATGCCGGGCAGCTGAGTTCCTCAGCGGGGGAATTCAGTAAAGATGATTAACGCTAAAATATATTAACCGTTACTAACAAGGATGTGCTAAAATCCGCTTCCTGTTTTTCCAGTAAGGGACTGATAACACAATGATTAAACAGAGAACTCTAAAAAATGTCGTGAGAGCTACGGGTGTTGGCGTTCACACTGGAGAAAAAGTTTATCTAATATTGCGTCCCGCTCCCCCCAACACCGGCATTATTTTTTGCCGGACCGATTTAGACCCGGTGGTTCAAATTCCAGCTCAGGTTAATTACATTGGTGATACCAGTTTATCGACGTGTTTAACGAAAGGGGATGTGCGTGTTGCCACGGTCGAACATTTATTGTCGGCATTAGCTGGCGTTGGCGTTGACAATTTATATGTTGATCTAACCTCACCTGAATTACCCATCATGGACGGCAGCGCGGGTCCTTTTGTATTTTTAATTCAGTCTGCCGGAATCGAAGAACAAAATGCACCCAAAGAATTTATCCGCATCAAACAAAAAGTCAAAATCGAAGAGGGGGATAAAAGTGTCATGCTCGAACCCTATAACGGGTT
>NZ_VFIV01000003.1 GCF_019425495.1 Coxiella endosymbiont of Ornithodoros amblus | reverse complement strand
TAACCCACTGATGTCTTTCATCAAGAACCCCTTATCCTTCAATAACATCAGGAATTCTACTGAATACTCAGCAGCTTTTCTGACCATTTCATCAACTTAACTGCTTTTGTTATGTATAGAGTGCTATGATTTATAATGATTGATAAAAACTCAAAAAGTCCGAGATAATGTATCTTTAGATTAGTTTCAGCCACGGCATCACATAAGAGACAGTGTGATGACGACTTACAATAAAAACCTATTTTTTGGGATTTTGTTATTAGTAAGTCATTAGGTAAACTTAAAAAATGAAATTCATTTTTTAAAGAGTATTTGCTACCCTTTTTTCTTTATTATTTTTGGCATTATTTTACTAAAGATAAATTACAGTACGGCTGACGATAGCACGATTTCTTTATTTCCATTAGATAATTACGATTAAATGCTTTCTTCCTGGATACAACCCGACGACCCTAATTACGATAAACTTTTAATTACCCAAGCAGTCCAAGAAAAATACTTGCAATTGTTTTATGACCATTATTTTATGGCTTTTTCTCCGTGGAACGAGGATTATATCAAGAAAATTTTACACCAATCACCGCCCGATGATCTAAAATCGATTGAAGAAAATATTATTCCCTCTTTTTCCAACAAGGATAAACCAGCAGAAAAAATTAACTATGGTGAAAATTTCAGGCCATATTCTTCCAGGTGGATCAAAGCACTTTCCGCTAATATCGATCCTGAACGATTAGATCAATTGGCGTATCAATCTAGTAACTGCGGGATTGCGGTGACTAATTTAAATGCCCACGTGCTTCCTATTACCGACGTGGCTTTTTACGATTACCACCTTTCCGGTCAAGGTTACCCTTTTGATAATTTAAAAATGTCAGTACTATGGGCAGGCACGCCCGTTTATATTCTTTGTAAAACATAGGATCGCGTTTGATCGTTTGTGGTCACACCACACTATATTGCTTGGGTCAAAAGAAATGGAATTGCGCATGTGGATGAAGCTTTTGTCAGCACATGGACGACAGCCGCTAAAAAACAGTTGGCTGCCATTATTCATATGAAAACTAATATTATCGATGATCAAGACCAATTTCGGTTTTTAGCTTATGTAGGCTCCGTATTTCCAGCTACTCAGGCAGAAAAAAATTAAAATAATGATTCCAGTCCCCGCTTTGAATGGTTCTGCCGCTATAGATTTTTCCACCGTTTCCACAGCCAATGCTGTTCTTATGCCATTTGAACCTACACCCCATCATATAGCCACGGTCATTACGACCTTAATCGGTCGTCCTTATAGATGGGGTGGCATGTATTTTTATAATGACTGCTCCGCCGAATTAAAAAGTTTATTTACGCCGTTCGGCGTTTGGTTACCCAGACATTCTTCAGCTCAAGTGTATGCAGGAAAAATGGTGGATATGTCCAAGGCTAATGAAGAGCAAAGGCTAGCTTATTTAATAGAAAAAAGGCTCATCAACTAATCACTCTTGTTTATATTTGTAGGACATATTGCCCTATTTATCGGTAATTATCCGAATCTCAATGCCTCCTACCATACAACGATGGCCATGACTTATCAAAATCTTTTGGGGTTTGAGCCCGAATCCGCCCACGCGACGCGCTGTTGTTGGTGAAGCGGTTTTCTTTCCTATCCTGCTCCAATACCAAGAAGATCCTTCTTTAATTTCACTCGCCAACAGAAAATATTTTCAAATTTCTTATTTGGATGAATTACCCAATTATCTTTTTAAATTAAATACCATTAATTTAAAAGCTTTGATGGCGCTCACTCCTTAAAGTGCAAGCCGCTGTACTTTCAGTTTTAACCATCACTTAATCCGCTGAATGTATCCACTATGACAGCCGAGGGAATGGTCATGATTATCATCGATATATGATTAACCCGCTATCTAAACTGAATTATGTTCTAGATCTGTTAAGCCGATGTTCTACCCAAGGAGAACTAAAAATACCAAGAAGCTCGAGTGACGATAGTAATTATAGTTTAATAAAACCGACACAGAAAACTCTTCTAAAGAAGACATTGAAGAGTTAACAATCCAGCTTTACCATACCTTAGATGAAGACGACCTTCCCAGATTTCAAACAACCTACGAGACAATCGATAAAACTGGATTATCAATTGCCGATTTTTTAATTAAAAATGCGGTTAAAACTGGAACCTCTGAAGATCTCCGCTCTTACCTAATTACTACGAATAACACTGGAAAGTTACGAATACATAGTCGAATTATCCACAAATAACGGCTAACAACTTTCATTTTCTGGCGATACTGAAGATGGAAGAAATTTAATCGATATATTAATCTAAGAGAAGGAATATAAGGAACTTAATTTTCAGAATTTTTTACAGTTGGGCTGTAATTATGAATAATAGTTCTTTTGATTTATTAAAAATTATCTTTCAATCGGATGTGAGCCTTTAGAAAGAACATCTTCAAAACTTATTAACGTTAAGCCCCTGGTCGTTCATACATAATAATACATAATATATAAATTTCTTATCGGGACGAGCCAATGGAGAAGAGGCATTTTATGATCACTGGAAGATTCGTAAGGCTACAAAGTTTATACAGAAATTCATCTAGCCCCGATTGGAATCCCAATGCCTTACGTTTACATCAAATAAACTATACACTCTCGCTTATTTTCAATAACCAAAGGTAGGCCCCGTTGCCTTCTGCTGCAGACATTTTTAATCGCTTGCAACAAGGTTATATTATTTATTCCAGGACGAGCGTGCGAAACTGCTGCTAAACGACCGCGAGTCCATAAATCTAGAACGAGCTATGAAAAAATATTTAATTAAAATGCCTTACGACGAGGAAGATCTATATTAGCCATATGCATAGGTTCATGGCTTTTATGGGAAACACTTGGAGTGAATTTAAAAGCAATGAACATAATTACTGCGGTGGAGCGCTCCACAATTGCCAAGAGGTTCTTATGATCATGTTACTCATAATAAACTCATTCACAAATATCACTATTGAAAGAGCATCGTTGCTTCAAAAAGTGATGTTTGGCAAAATGAACACTGCTCCTCGACGCATTCCTGTAAATAGCGTTCATTAGTTGGCAGCCGATGACGACTCCGCTTGGGCTACCACCTTTTAAGGATCAGCGCACAACGTGCGCAATGATACATCGCCCCAAAGCGTTCAGCATGATCGTTTAATGGAGCCAGAAGAAAAAAGAAAAAGCATAAAAGCATTTGAGTCAATACCCGGTGCCCCACCCAGTAAAATGTCCTTCATGCCTAAGAAGAAAAAAGCACCTTCAAAAAAAACGGCACCTTTTTTCAATTTATCGTCGCGAAAAAAGTCGCAGCAAGCTAAGAAATAAGTTGATGAAATCCAAATACAACATTAAAGCACCATTGATAGCCGCTTTTAATTGTTTGCCTTCAACCCAGCCACCCGATTGCAGGTAAGAAAGCTTAATGCGTTGGGTGTCATAAGCGGTTAAGCCTGAGAAAACCAATACACCAATGGCCGAGATAGTGAGCTGCATGGTATTGGAACGTAACCCGGGGATGAAAAAAGCAAGGAGCATCACCCCAATCATTCCAAATAGACCCATGATGCAAAACGTTCCAATGGGCCCCAAATCACGCTTCGTTACATAGCTAAAGACGCTCAGCCCCAAGAAAGCAAGGCTGGTGATGGCCAGCGCATCCAAGACGCTTTGTTTCGTATAAGCATATAAAACAACACTTAGGGTGACTCCTGTCAATACCGTATAAAGCACGTAAATCAACGCTGCTGATGTAGCCGTTAACCGCTGATTTAACCACGTGAGTCCAATAACCGCCGCAAATTGCGCGATAATTAAGCCGAAAAAGAGCCCTGGCGTGTGAACGATTTTATTAAAAAGATAGCTATGAGAAAAAATATAATACCCTGTGCCTGCTGAAAGCGCTAAACCAAGGACCATCCATAAGTACACCTTGCTCATGAAATGAGTAACTGTAAGGCTGTGAGCGCCGGATCGTCTCGGCTGATAGGCATTTAATAAATTAGACATATAAACCCCCACCTTGAATGGTTGTAGGGTCATTATATAGAAGTTTCTGCTTGTCTGCAATTTCTAGCCTTTTAACTTTTTTTCTAGCGTTAATGAGGTAGGGACTAGATCTTTGGTGATTACCATCGGTAGCCATATAGAGCGAAGTGGAATACAGATTACCGATTTTTGTCCAAAAAACCAGGTGCGATTTAGCCCGTTAAGATTGAATTAATTTTTGGATATTAAAGTAACCTTTTAATATCAATTTCCTAAAGATGAATACAAATGAAAAAACAAAAGAAAATGGTAAATGGCTCGCGGATCCACCTGAAGTGTTCGCAGAATTGATCCTTTTATAGTTAACGCCTACTGAACTTTCTCGTATGGGCTACGTCAATCGTATTTCAAGCTTCTAACTACTGCATTTCTTTCTGATGGTCACTATATGGAAGGAGATTCACACAAGCTGTTCTTTAATTTCTTTCAAAAAATGAAGAGAAGAGAACGACATTTTGTAAAGTAAAAGCAGTGATTAAATGAGGAGTGTCTCTGTTAGCAATAGGATGTCTATTAAATTTTTACACCCCATCGCAAAGACGAAGATGATGCAGCTTAATCGCCTTTAGTAGCGGGCATTTATTTTTAATGCCGGATTACTTCGCGATTTCCATTCTTAATAAAACAGGATTGAAATTGGTTAAAAACACTTACGTTATCTCAACGGAGAGTCTTGCAGAACCTCAAACCGACCCAAGGACTCAATGGAAGCCCAACAAACATTAACTCAATTCGGTTAAAATAGTCAAGAATTTAGAGGCGCTTTCCGATCGCATTATCGGCTCCCCAAAAACAGAAACATCCGAATTATTTTAGTGGAATTATCACTATTGAAAGTTCTTATCGGCAGTGTTGCTAGTGCAGCACAATCGAAAAACTCGCTAGCAAGCGGCCTAGGTCTGTCGGGAGCAACTTTAAGTAGTATCAGCCTTTATTTATCCAGCATTTGAATCTCTTCATTTCTCTCTTCTGGCTGCTGTTGTTCCTTGGACCCTGTTAGACACAACCCCGTTGTTTTAACCGACTCCAATTTATTTTCTAACAAAAAATCGTAGAGCCGATGAAGAAGCTTATTTGCTTGAAGAAGGCTTAAGCGATAACAGCCTGTAGTTGGGCTGAGCTTTCGAAGCCCAACAGTATAGAAAATAGAGAGGTCAGGTACGGACTTAGCTCTTCTCCTTCATTGGTGATAACAAGCACTAAATCCGTACCTGACCCCATTTTGATCTATTCTGATTAAAAGCTAAATCTGCGGGCTTCTTTCTCGTTCTGTGAAAAAACATTCTCCACACTCCGTAAAATTTCCTTATCAGGCCCTCATTAAAATTACGAATGACAAGTTTATCTTTCGTGTACAGTTATGAATGGAGTTTGACGAAGCATACCACCTGAATCCCCCTTTCGGGTTTTCTCCTCTGCCCTCAAGGGGAAAAGGTTATAGCGTCTATTATTTAAAAGCGTGATTTTTTTCCCGTAAGTCATCGTCTTCGCTTTTGACTTCCGAAGACTTCACGCCAGCATACACTATATCGAATACTTTATTTACAACAATAACCACATTTTAAAAGAACAGCCACGGCAATAAATGATTGATTGGGCAGCCCTGCTTGAAATTTAAATTCTCCTTTACTCTCATCATAAAATTATTCGACTCACCACTAACTCTCGTTTTTTCACTGCCAGTATTATGGTGTAAAAAAGAACGTAACGTAAATATTCGCTACATTAAGACACGATTATAAAATGAAAGTTAAGGTACAGACCCTACCATTACCCACAAGTCACAGCGATTTTCATTTTAAACTTCGTGATTCGCACAGAAGTCCAGGCGCGCTTTTATCGCGCTGCACACGTAGTGCGCTGGGTCCCCGTCTGCGTGGGGACAACGAGGGAGGTGGGTGATGGGTTTAAGTTTTTAGTTTTTACCAATTGTGGATAATGATAAGATCAGTACCTGACCACTTTCATTAAAAATCGCTGTTAAAAACGGAGTTTCTGATTGAAAATAACTTTATCATCAAAATAAATTTGGTTGTCGGCACTCACTAAATCTAAATGAATGCTGTTGTCTTTCTTTCCGCCTAAACCAAAGTGTAATCCCACGTGGCGCTCTTCAAAAACACCCGTTTTTCCTTTCAATGTTGACAAATCTTCGTTAGTACCGATACCAATTTCTTCAATTTTTCGATAAGTTTTTGCATTCTGAAATAATATTCTAAATCCTTCAACGGCTCTGAATCTGCAGTTTTGCAACCCACGATCATACCTCTTTCAATCTCAAAGGTTATGGATTCATGGATAAACCGATATTTTTCGTGAAATAGAATAGGACTTAACAACAAACCGGTAAAAACAAAGATCCCATTTATATCCTCAATGTGAGGACAATTTCGCTCGGCACGCCTTCTCGATAATTTGATGCCATCTAAATTAGTCCATAGACCACGCGTGGTCAAATCAATCGTAACACGACTGCCCAATTCGCTCTGCACTCGCATGACGCGTGATTGATCGGATTTTTCAATAAAATATTGATGAAGCGATTGTATTCTTTTCGGAGAGATATGAAAAAAATTGTCCAAATAGTCCGCAATATAGACTCAAAAAATATTTTTGAGGATATAATCGGTCGTTTTATCCAAGAATAGTCGAACACGTTCCGTATACCTCTAAAAACTTTATTCACTGTGTAATTTGTCATACAGTCGATTTCGATTGCTCAGCGCGCATTGCTAGGCTATCTTCTCCACGGAAAAGTTAGTGTATTCGCTTTTTTCGAAATCTCCTGTATCTGCTTGTTGACTTTAATGTGCTTGTAAAAAGCATCCAGGTTTTTAATCTGAGTGCTATTCGCTTGATTTTGTTGATGTACCGTTATCGCAATCCTCCTTATTTTTAGCCTCTCAGGCTAACTATAGCACAGCGTAAGGAGCTCTGTTGTGCTAATCAATCATCACCGCATCTATCGCTTATCCATTACGTTAGTGCTAACACTATATGATTAATCGGCGGTTAACCGCTCATTTTCCTTTTGTTCCTTTTGGTCTCTCGACGATTCAATTTGACTGAGAGTTTTTTTAAAAATTCAATGAACTGTCTCCGGTTGCCTATCTCATACTGGTTGTTGGAAAAATGTCGTTGCTGGTATCACAAATTGAAGAGGGGAGGGTGGATGTAGAATACGAGTTGAGTACGTTCAAACTCTTCTAATGACATCCCCCGCGCAGTATTTTGCTCGAAAGGTCGTTCCACTTGCTCGAGTGCCGAGGTGTCGGTTGAAAATGCCTGACGAAGAGTCAAATAGATGGAATAAATCCTAGAAATTTCTTTGACTGGTCGTTGGAAATCCCAAGTTTTTTCAGTAATTATTCCCAAAATGATATCTGTGATAGATTGCCTCCCACAAAAGTTTGATAAACATTATTCAACATAGCTATTTCAATAGTTAACCGCCGAATAATCTGCTTGCATTGAAAACGATCGATAAAATCACAAGCCAAAAAAACCTAATAATTGGAGTACCATTATTTTTTTCAACTAAAAATAAATAAGTGATTCCCAATATAGCAATAGGCATAAATGCTGTTATCAACCCCACTAATGAGCTAGGGAAGCTAGGGACATGATTACATCCTGAAAACAAAAACACATAAAACAATGCTGAGCTTATGCCAACAATAAATAGCAATATATATTGCTCAGGGGTAAACTGCATCAGAAAGCTCTGATGTCGGAGAAATAGAAATAAAAAAGGTGGGAATATTGATCTCGTTCATTAACGCAGATACTAGAAATACAGGTAATTTATTAGGGCGAAGTTTAGAAAGAATATAATAAGTGGCCTCGGGGAATGAGTGAAGCTAATATATATCGCCATAAATTTGATATCTACTTCCGAACTGAAAACTCTGAAATTTAATAATTATCAAAACAAATCACAGTAAATCCAACGCACAGAAGTGTAGAAATGGTAACTCTTTCTTTCAGAAAGATAATAAAAAAATCACTACAATCGCAGGTAGAGTACTAGTGATAATTCCAGAAGCGTTGACATTGGTATATTTTAATCCAAGTAGAAGTAAAATATTAAAAAACGCACCGGCAAAAAGTGCTTGAAAAATAATAAACCCAAAATCGAGATGCGTTAATTGCTTTAATGGACGAAACTTTTAATTACTCACCACCAAATGGACAAGTAGCAAAAATGTCGATCCTATCGTAAAAAGCATGGCCAAAATGATAACAGCCAGGATCGTTTGCAAAAGTGATTTACACCCCACAATGCCAACGCCAACTAAACTATTAACTGAGAAAGCAATAAAAGCGACGATCCTTACCAACTTTTTACTAAATTCCATTTGATTTTCTAAGGATCTAAATTTCTAAGGAAGCGCACGCTCTTAATATTAATTATACTCATATTTCTTTGGAATGGACCTTTGATTTAAAAAGCTGGCGATAGGAATCGAACCTACGACCGGCTGATTACAAATCAGCTGCTCTACCCACTGAGCTACGCCAGCAGCGTATGGCTACTTGCTAGACATTACTGAGTTGCTTATGATCACGTAACAGCGTAGCTGGGTCAAGTCGTAAAATTGCAAAAAGGCATTTGAGGGTGAATGCCACCGTTTAAATACCTGCACCCATGGATATGAAGTAAATAAATACCTACAATCAAGTAGACAATGGCTGCTATGATGAGGTGGGCGGAGCGTTTAAGCCACCATTTTAAAATGAATTTTGTGGCGTCAATAATGAAACGCCGAACAATACCTGTAATTTTAAGATAATTGTAATCACTACTCACCAATCGGCTATCCACAAGTTATGACTCACCACTAAAAAAATACCGATAATGAGAGTGATAATTGCGTTTAATAATAAAACTCTCCGCTGAATAGCAAAATCCTTTAGTTATCGAACCTGCCATTTATAGCGGATGACTTAAATAAGGTGATGATCACAAAGTAGAGACCGATTACCTGAGCCAGAAAAACTGAAATTTCCATTGTCCCTCTCCTTGGTTCTGGATTCTTTTAATTAGAGCCCATGATAGACTTTGCTTCTTATCTAGTCCATGCCTTGGTGAATAAAACGAATGGCGTGATCCAAGCGTTTAAGAGTAGAATCCCGACCGATTAAATACAAGGTTGCATCGATGGGGGGCGAGACCGTATTGCCTGTCAACGCGACTCGAATCGGCTGGGCCAATTGTCCCAACTTCAACTGATGCGTCTGTGCGGTTTCCACGAGCACTTCATGGATAGCTTCTTTTTTCCAGCTTGGCAAGCTGGCAAGCCGATCGTGAACTTGCTGTAAGGGTTCTACAATCACTGGGAGCAAATACTTACAAGCCGCTTTTTCATCATAACTCGTGATATCTTGATAAAAATAAAGGCTCCGCTGCGTCATTTCCTGGAGTGTTTTAGTGCGTTCAGCCTGCAAAGCGATGACTTGTTCAAGCGAAGGGCCATTGCGCAAGTCCACTCCAGCCTTTTCCAACCGGGTGGCAAATGCCTCGGCGATTATGCTCGGACTTACTGTTTTCAAATAATGCTGATTCAGCCACAGCAGTTTTTCAGGGTTAAATGCAGCTGGGGATCGGCTAACAGCGCTGATATCAAAAAGTTGAACCATTTCCTCACGCGAAAATATTTCTTGATCACCATGCGCCCAGCCCAATCGAATTAAATAATTAATCAAGGCTTCAGGGAGATAACCTTCATCACGATATTGCAAAACACTGGCGGCGCCGTAGCGCTTTGACAAGCGTTTACCGTCAGGGCCTAAAATCATGGGAACATGACCATAGTGCGGCAACTCTGCACCTAATGCGCGTAAGATATTAATCTGACGCGGCGTATTGTTAATATGGTCATCGCCCCGAATAACATGAGTAATTTTCATGTCCCAATCGTCAACAACCACCGTTAAATTATAGGTTGGCCCACCATCGCTACGGGCGATAATTAAATCATCCAACGCACGGTTATCGATAGAAATTGTTCCGCGGATCAGATCATCAAAAACCACCGCACCTTCTACTGGATTGCGAAAACGAATCACAAAAGGCTCATTCGACTGTCGGGGTGCTTTATCGCGACAAAAACCGTCGTAGCGGGGGGGTTTTTTATGTTTCAATTGCGTATTACGCAACTCAGTCAAGCGTTCTTTAGAGCAATAACAACGATAAGCACTTTTTCTCTTGAGCAACTGATCGATCACCTCCCGATAACGATCCATCCGCTGAGACTGATAATAAGGACTTTCATTCCAGTCAATTTGTAGCCAGCGTAAGCCTTCTAAAATAGCGTCAACCGACGCTTGAGTCGAACGCGCCAGATCGGTATCTTCAATCCGCAAAATAAACGCCCCATTATTCTGCCTAGCAAATAACCAGCTAAACAAGGCGGTACGAAGGCCGCCGATGTGAAGATAACCGGTCGGACTGGGGGCAAAACGAGTGCGTATGTGTTTCATTGGCGATAGCATACCGGAACTCTTAAGCAGAAAACAGCGGTCCCCTGCTCAACTAACGCGCCATTTCACCGAAATGGTGCGTTAGAAAGTCATTCGCATTTAAAAACTTAAATATCCTATGATTTATTAAGGATGCCTTCCTCTCTTGTGACATTTTCGAACAGGGGACAACAATCCGAAACTTTTTAATATTATCTTTAAAAATCCCCTCATCTTTATACCTCACTGATAGCTAAATTTATAACTAACAAGATATCACTTTAAGCTTAAAGCAATGCCAATCTCGAGCCTCCAATCTCTCCCAAAATATGCTACTATTACCTGGAAATTGAGAATAGGAGCTGAGGACGGGGTGAACAGCAAAATCAACAAAGAACTGCTTGATGCCGTTATCGGCAATCACTTTCATACGGTAAAACGGCTGTTAGAGAATGGCGCCGATCCCAATTATTTCGAGGATGAAGCCCAAATCCGGCCGTTGCATTTCGCTGCACTTTATAATTCCCCCGATGTTGTTCCGTTGCTAATCATGACAGGGGCTGATCTGAATGCCACAACGGAGTACGATGACACACCCTTGATGATTGCGAAACGTCATGAACACCAAGAGGTCCTTCAAGCGTTGCAACGATTTTGCGGCGTGAAAGTCAATCACGAAACCCAGCAATAATGCGTAGCCAGGTTTGTATGAAGCGAAGCGAAATACGGGAATTCGTTCATATCATTACCCCATAAATCACAGCCGTTTCAATTTTAGATTTCGCCATGCTGCGTGAGGCGTGGATGACGGAATTTAAGGGAATAGTCCCTTGTAAGGGGGATGAGAGCTTTTTGAAAAGGGATGGCGGCCTTAAGGTTTTATCATTTGTAGGTAATGATGTGAGTTCGTCCTAACCCCTAATCCACCCAAAGCGTTAATCGCCCTTCCTCACTGGCGCCAGGAGGCAAAAATCGTGCGGCGAAGACGCTATTCATGGCATTGGGAAACGCTATCCAAGATTCCACGCAGATGAATGCCTTATCCCGCATCATATAAAGCTGAACATAAGAAAAATCCGGATTGTCCACAACACTCGGCTGCCAGGTGAATAGCATCACCCTCAGGGTAATGCGCTGTTATTTCTTTATTTTCATCTACCGTCGTCAGTTGTTCATTGATCCTTAGATCAGCAATAGAAATAGGCAACAGAAAAAGCGCTGTTCCACTTCTTTTCCGGGCTCTCATCAGCGGTTGGGTCAAAAATAAGAATGAACACCCACGTAATAAGGCATGGGCCGATCACCTAAATTGCAGTGCACCTGCTTGGCAAGTCAACTTACCCGTCGTTATCCGATAAAGCAACTTCACTTCAAAAGAAAAAGGATAACATTCGCGCGTGCGTTGATCATCGCGTAACACGAGCGTCACAAAATCCACGCCTTCATCTCCCACCTCCCCAAGCTTCATACCAAATAAAACCTTGTATTTTCAATTTATAAATTTTACCATCATATAAATAAGCCCCGTAGCTTCCCTGCCGTGAAAGCCGTGCACAAAACAGATAATCGAGGATGCTGCTCCTCCGAACGTTAGTACAAAAGTGGCTTGTGTAAAGCCATCATCCGAAATGATAGCGACTGTTTCCCGCTTTTTAAATAAGCGCATGACGAGCCATTTAAATTTTTCGCAAGTAAACCTTTTGAATCGAGTGGTCAGCTGCCTTTCCCAAAATTAATTGAGCTCGATTTTTATAGGGCAAAATATTCTCAATTAAATTAACTTTATTAATTTCATCCCATACTTGTTTCGCAAATGTGGCAACCTCGGTTTCAGACATTTGTCTCAAATAATGGAAATAGGAATGCGGGTCTTTAAACGTGGTACGCCAAAAACTTAAAACGCGGTCGATATACCATCTTTGGATCACTTGCGCTTGCGCGTCAACGAATAACGAAAAATCAAAAAAATCGGAAACAAACACCTCGAATTGCTGAACTGTTTTTTTAACACTGATTTGCAAAATATTCAGTCCTTCTAAGATTACAATATCCGGTTGATCAACAATTTCGTATTGACCACGAACAATATCGTAATAATGATGAGAATAAACCGGGATGCGTACATTGCGCTGTCCCGATTTAATAGCATTGAGCACACGCAACAAACTGGGCATATCGTAGCTTTCAGGAAACCCTTTACGTTTCATAAGCCCTCGTTTCTCAAGCTTCGCATTGGAATATAAAAATCCATCCGTCGTGATCACTTCCACATTGGGATGATCGGACCAGCGGGACAATAATGCCTTCAACACCCGTGAGGTTGTGCTTTTCCCCACGGCTACACTGCCAGCAATGCCTATAATGTAAGGCACCTTGGGTTCTGGTTTTCCCAAAAATTGATATGTCGCTTGATGTAAAGCTTGTCTGGCCGTTACATAAAAACTCAAAAGCCGGGATAACGGCAAATAAATTTCGGTGACCTCTTTAAGCGAAACGATTTCAATCTGACCCTGGAGTTTATCAAGGTCGGACTCCGTGAGCGTCAGTGGCGTGTCTTTACGAAAATTACCCCATTCCTGCCGATTAAATTTCAGATAAGATGTTATTTCGTTTAATTCAGGTTTGACAGTCATAAGGCTCTATTATTCTTGCCTCTACTTTTAGGGTCAATGAAGAACCGGGCCCGTATGCAGCGAAGCTAAATACGGGTCTTGAGAAAGAAAGAACAATCTTTGGTACCCCTAGCAAGGGGCTGGCGGTATAATTCAGTAGATGAAGGAATATCTTTGTACCATTTCTATTTTATTCTGTTGTTTTTTTTCAGGCCTTGCCTGGACGCAACAGTTGTCTGCCGCCACCAATACGCTTGAAGTACAAATTGCTGGTTTGGCCCCCAGACCTTTAAAAAATTCCTTCAAACGACTTTTCAAAAAGCATGAAACTATTAAGCACGACTTTTTCCCCGCCACCATTAGAAAATTCTATGAAGAAATTCCAAAAGAGATTGAAGAAGCCATAAAACCGTATGGTTATTTTAAACCTCATATTCACGATTATATTCGCCACCCTTATCCTCATTTTTGGTTTGGCCATTTTACCGTGAATCCTGGGCCACGTATGCAGTTTACGCAGGTTAAATTGCAAATCAGTGGTCCTGGCGCTTACGACCAGGCTTTTCTGCACCTTTACGAAAACTTCCCTGTAAAAGCGGGTGATTTTTTTGATTCAGAAAAATATGAATTCGCTAAAAATGATTTATTTAATGTCGCCGCAGGACGCGGCTTTTTTAAAGCCCGAATGATAAGAAACCAAATTCTTGTTGATTTAAAAAATTATCGCTCCACCGTCATTATTGTTTTTGATACGGGTCCCCGCTTCTTTTTTGGCACGACCGATTTCTCAGCCACATCCTTCCATAAAAGTTTTCTCCATCGTTTTTTACAATATCGAAAAGGACATTACTTCAGTCAAGATAAAGTGGGACGTACATGGGAAAGGCTCGCTAACAGCGATTATTTTTCGACGGTCGTAGTAACACCGGAACTGCAAAAGGCCCAAGCTTTATACGTTCCTATTAAAATCCATTTAGACATGCAGCCAAAAAAGCAATACAATTTTGGATTGGGGTTTGGAACGGACACAGGCCCGCGCGCTTTAGTTAGTACTAATTTTCGTTGGATTAATCCCTACGGCTATCGTTTTAACACTTATTTACGTGCCTCACCCTCTAACAGCGCGCTGGTCGCGAATTATATTATTCCGGGGAATAATCCTGCAACCGATCTATACACATTTTCCGCAGGCTTTTTAGATCAAGATCAAGATACGGGAAAAGGCCATAGTGGTCGACTCAGCGTGAGCTATCAAACCAATGTGGGAAATTGGGAACAGATTATTTCACTAACGGCACTAAGAGAACATTATAATTTGCGCGATTTATCGAGGACGAACGCCGGGGTGTTGTATCCTTCAATTTCGTGGGAGCACCGGAACGCTGACAACACGCTAAACCCCTCCCGAGGTCATAGTATAGTTGTCACCATTAGCGGCGCGAGTGAAAGTGTTCTTTCAAAAACCAGTTTTCTTCAAACACGTTTAGATACGCGGTTTTTGTTTACTGCGTGGGAGCGAACTCGCTTTATCATTCGAGTATCTGGGGGCTATACTGCCATTAAAAATATCCTTAATTTACCTTTATCCCTGCAATTTTTTGCCGGCGGTGCTCGAAGCATACGTGGTTTTAGCTTCAATTCCATTGGACCCGGGTGCAGCCTTTTCGTCGGAAGTTTTGAAATACAGGAAAAAATTGTAAGAAATATTTATCTCGCTGGTTTCATTGATATCGGAAATGTGAGTGAGCGACTCTTTAATGAAAAATTAAAAGTTGGTATCGGTCCTGGAATTGTTTTGTTAACGCCGGTTGGGATGTTTGAACTAACCATTACCAATGCCATTAGCGAACCTAAAAAGCCGTGGGTTATTCAATTTTCGATGGAGTCAGTTTTATGATTAAGTGGGTCACTGGAATACTGATTTCACTCGCCATTCTCGTTGGTTTTTTGACAATTTCAATGATGACGCCCGTGGGATTAAACATCGGTTTGCGAATTGCAAAAAAAGCTGTTCCTGGCGAACTTAATTATTCCAGCGCTTCCGGAATTCCCACAGGCCCTATCGCGATTTCTAATTTTAGCTATCGCCACAGGGGATTGGAAATTACTGTGGCTAAATTACAAGTGAAGTGGCAGCTTTTTTATTTATTAAGAGGTGTTCTGCACATTACCCAATTGCATGCCGACAATATAAAAATCCTGCTTCCTCTTCGCATCGAAGAAACGAAATCCTGTCTTCCCTTTGATATTAGTATGCATCGAGGTCTTTTAAAAAATTTAAGTATCAAATACCCACTCTACTATCCTGTTCATTTTAAAACTATTTTACTGAATCAGATTGAATTTAATTATGTGTTAAATGGCGATATTCAGGCGCAAATTACCCAGCCTTATCCGTTAAATATCTATTTACACTCAAAAGGCACGCACAATAATTATCAGCTTTCCCTACAAGCAAAAAGTAAAGATATCAATTGGCGGATGACAGGAAAAGGAACCCGTCAATGGATTGAATTACAAACGCATGAAGCCCACACACTTAATGGCCATCTTAATGCTTTTGTTAAAGTGTATTTTTATCCTATTTTTAAGTGGGATATTAATCTGGATATGGTTGATTTAAACTTGCGAAAATTTAATCGCAATTGGCCACAACAATTGACAATTCAACTCAAAACCAAAGGCAAACATAAAACAAACGAATCACCTGATTTTACATTAACCGGCATGCTACAAACAAAAAAGGCCTATATGCATATTGCGGGTGAACATTTCCAACAATGGAACTTAGCATGGATTATTAATGTGGCTGATTTTTCGAGTCTCCTCGCTACGGCAAAAGGAAGTCTACAAAGTCACGGCACTATTTCAGGTCATACGCAATTTTCTATTATTAATGGTGAAGCAACGGGGCACAACATTATATTCCCCGCTTACCGAATTAGTGCACTTGAAGGGCATTGGAATATTGATACTAGCTCTAATCAATCTTTCACAATTACAATTAATGCTCAGCACGTTCATACGCCTCTTCATCGATTATCCGCGTTAAAAATTGACGCCAGTGGTCAGCCACATGCTCATCATATAAAAGCCAATATATTTATTGATAATGCTGAAGTGGGTAGAACCACAGTTAATTTATTATTAGACGGCAATTTACAAAATAAAGTTTGGCGGAGTGTATTTAGCCATTTTACTATCCAATCACAAAAATTTGGCAAGTGGGATATCGATCGTTCTTCAATGCTCATCATTACCGCCGATCACGCCACTATTTCAGCGTTTTGCTTGTACTCGGGACCGAATCATTTATGTTTACAAGGGCGCTGGAACAGGATTCCTTTGTCTACCGTTAATGGCACTTTGACTGTTAATTCCAATGACGCAGCCATCGTTAAATTATTCTTGCCGGATACCATTCAACTGCATGGGTGGTTAGTCGCCAATTTAGCTATTAGCGGCAGAATCGAACGCCCCTCAGTCAATGGCACATTACAATTAGAAGAGGGCAGCATCGATTTTCCACAGCTTCAAGTTTCCATTACTCAGGTTCACGGTTCCATAGATTCAATAGGTTCCACCATAAATTACCGGATGAAAGGTTATTCCCAAAATCAGCCGATCCAAATCACGGGTCAAACTCGATTAGACACGCCGAGACGCTCCACCACTCTCACCGTGCATGGCGAAAATCTTTTAATTGTAAATACGCATGAATACATTATTTACGGATCCGGGGAATTAAAAATCGACATTATGGATCGTAATATTGATATTATGGGAACTCTCACCATCCCTCGCGCCATCCTCAAACCAACTACCTTTAGCAAGGTTGCTGCGTTAACGGGAGATGTTGTTTTTATCGGTACTGATGAAAAACAAACACCATGGCAAACCAATATTAATATTAAAATCATTTTCTTGGGCGACCAAATTCTATTGGATTCTCTCGGCGCAAAGGGTCGGTTAGCCGGTGAGCTCACTTTATTAAAACTGCCCAACCAGGTCATGATAGCTAATGGCCGGATCACCATTATCGATGGGACTTTCACGACTCATGGACGGACCATGGATATTGCCCCCCATTCAGCGGTAACGTTTATTCAAAGCCCTATTACTAACCCTATGTTGAGCGTTCGCGCCACCCGGACAATTAAAACGTCAGCAATTGTTCATCAACTTGGCGGTCCTACGATTATGGTAGGTCTCGATGTGGAAGGTACTCTTCACCATCCCGAAGTAACGTTATATTCTTCTGATCCAAACCTTACTCAAGCCGACATTTTATCTTTTTTAATTTTTGGCCATTCCGCAGCGGTTGATACGTTAAATATTAGCGGTGGGAAAACCTCAGCGGGCGGTGTGGTCGATCAGATTTCCCAAGGCTTAGGATTAACTGAACTTGGCATTGAACCTCAAACGACTATCGCTGCATTGGGCGGCCCTACTCAAAGCGCTTTTGTTGTCGGGCGCTATCTTTCCCCACGAATTTATATCCGCTACAGCCGGGGAATTACTACCTCCATCAATGGCATCCAAATCCGTTATTTAATTAGCGAAAATTGGGCTATTCAAACCGAAGTTAGCTCCCTTGGTAGCGGCGTAGACGTTTTGTATTCCATTGAAAGGAATTAATTTGGATTAGAAGATTTGTATGGCGGTTCTTTTTAAAGCGCGCCATCAAAATCCTGTAATGCCTTAGTATCAAAATCACAAAGGCCTCCCGTGCCCGACTGAAGGTCACGAAGTCCTATTTGAGGCGCTAGGAGCGCAATGCTAGAAAACAAGAAAGCGCCTGGTTCCTGTAAGAACAGTTAAAAATTTTAATTTTTTCATAGAATTACCTATTTTTAGGTGATAGAGAAACATCCGAATTGTCCAACTAATAATTAGTTTGTCGCGATGAGCAATTACTTGTCAGTTATATGGTTACCCTGCGAGGAGAAGGTTTTTGGGACGGATTTTCCTTTAAATCCCAGCGTATCCACGCTAAAATCAAGTCGGTCCCGTAGCCAGCGTAAAATCAACAAGGCGGGAAAACCAGCAAAAAAAGTGGTTAAATAAAAAGGAGTCCACCCCATATGATTGACGAGATAAGCAGCTACGGGGCCAATCACCACGCGACTTACGGCCATCAATGCCGATAAAATTGCGTATTGCGTCGCAGAGTATTCCTGCTTACAAAGCGCTATTAAAAAGGCAACAAAAGCTGCTGTTGATAAGCCTCCGCAAAAATAATCGGAAAAAATCGACGCTATCATGACAGGAAAATTTTTCCCTACCAACGCTAACACCATGAAAAAAAGGTTAGTCACGGTTTGTAAAAACCCAAAAACCATTAGCGATCGATACAGCCCTAACCGTGGCATAAAAAATCCGCCGGCAAATCCGCCTAATAACGAAGCGATTACGCTGACTAATTTATAACTATAACCCAATTCTAAAAGCGTAAAACCAACGCCGCGCATTAAAAAAGTTGTGTTTAAGGATAAAGTAAGTGCGTCACCAAATTTATAAATTAAAACCAGCAGCAAAATCATAACGATATGTTTACAGGTCAATAATTCCCGAAAAGGCGCCACAACAGCGTGCAACGTTAATGGGGGATAAACCGATTTTTCAGGATTAGGTGCGGTCAAAGTTGGAATAATTTGGATCAGCATTAATAAAGCCATTGTTAAGTAAGTGGCCCGCCAACCATAATCTGCCGCCAAAATTAACGATAATCCGCCCCCCACTAACATCGCCACTCGACCGCCGACTGTCGTCACCGCCACCCCAAAGCCACGTTCTTTTTGGCGCAAAACATCTACTCGATAGCCATCGATAACGACATCCTGCGAAGCGGAAATAAACGCCACCACGGCAGACAACCAAAATAATTCCCACGGATGATGCGCCGGGTTCATAAAAGCCATAATAGCCAGAGCTCCGGCAAGACTGATTTGCGTTAACAAAATCCAACTTCGTCGCCGCCCCAATCCTAGCGGCGCATACCGATCCATAAAAGGCGCCCACACAAATTTAAGCAAATAAGCGTACTGTAAAAGACTCAAGCTCCCAATCACTATAAGGTTAACGCCCGCCGCGGTGTACCACGCTTGTAAAGTTCCTGTTAGCAACACAAGCGGCAACGTGGAAGAAAAACTGAGGAACAGCACCGTAATGACACGACGATTGAACAAAAGGCGCCCAGAAGATTCCTGGTTCTCGTGGTTCATTAGGTGTTGATATAGAATTTGACCAGATCTGTCAAGAGATACCCGTTAATTTTGCTGTGGGGATCAGGGTTCTAAATACCAGTTTTTTACACGTGCCTTTTTCTCAGCACTTGGACTTCGACTTGGTAAAAATGTTAAGATAGCTATAATTTACCCTTCACTTCCTAGGTTTAAATTCATATGATTAGCGTTTTTGACTTATTCTCCATCGGGATCGGTCCTTCCAGTTCACACACGGTCGGCCCCATGCGGGCAGCGAATGAATTTGTTCGGGGATTAGTGGATCGGATATCAGATATCGACCGATTGACGATTACTTTGTATGGTTCATTGGCTTTTACCGGAAAAGGACATGGAACGGATAAGGCGGTTGTTATAGGGTTAATAGGGGAAAGTCCCGAAACGGTTAATCCGGACTCCATTGAGGATCGGATCAGGAACGTTGAGACTGGAGGTCAAGTCGCTTTATTAAATCAATACCCCCTTAATTTTTCCCTTGCGGATGACATTATTTTTAATTATCAGGAAACTTTTGATTTCCATTCCAATGCCGTAGAATTCAGAGCTTATAGTAAAAATGCCGCCCTTATCCAAAAATCTCTTTATTTTTCCGTTGGTGGCGGTTTTATCGTTAATGATGAACGGCGAAATAAATTAGTAAAAACCAAAGATGATGCTCCCTATCCATTTAATTCCGCCGCAGAACTGATGGCGCATTGCCAACATCAATCGCTTTCCATTGCAGCAGTTATACTAGCGAATGAAAAAACGAGCTGCGATGAAAAAACCATTTTCAAGAGATTAATGCATATTGCAACAGTGATGGAAAATTGTATAAACAAAGGTTGTCAAGCGGACGGTTTCCTCGCAGGGCCGCTCAATGTGCGCCGTCGCGCCCCCTCACTGTACCGAAAATTACTCGCCATTGGCCCACCGGACGCCAAGCATCCACAAACAATGAATTGGTTGAACGTGTATGCAATGGCTGTTAATGAAGAAAATGCGGCCGGTGCTCGTGTTGTGACTGCGCCAACTAACGGAGCCGCTGGCATTATTCCAGCCGTTTTGAATTATTATAAATATTTTTGTAAAGACGCGAGCGAAAAAGGCATCACGGACTTTTTATTAACGGCCGGTGCTATTGGCATACTCTACAAAAAAAGTGCCTCTATTTCTGGAGCGGAAATGGGATGCCAAGGCGAAGTGGGCGTAGCTTGTTCTATGGCCGCCGCCGGTTTAGCAGCTGCTTTAGGCGGAACTATTTTTCAAGTGGAGAATGCAGCAGAAATAGGAATGGAGCATAATTTAGGACTCACCTGCGATCCTGTTGCAGGGCTTGTGCAAATTCCTTGCATCGAACGCAATGCGATGGGTTCGGTAAAAGCTGTTAATGCAGCGCGTTTGGCGCTGGCTGAGGATGGAGAGCATAAAATTTCATTAGATATGGTAATCAACACCATGCGTGAAATCGGCCATAATATGAGTACTATTTATAAAGAAACCTCGAAAGGCGGTTTGGCCGTGGCAGTGAATATCACGGAATGTTAGGGTCTAGACACTAAAAAATCTTCACTCTGGCGGTGGCTCCCGCGCACTAGTTTAAATTTTTCATTTTCTGAACCTAAATCTAAATTATAAATGGAGCGTATTTTTTGTCGCCATCAAGACTTAGTGGAATAATCATGCGTAGGAGCCCAGTCTGACATAGATAATAGATAGCCTCTAATTTTTCCGTCTAAAATTTTTACAAAATCTGTTTATCTAAATATCACACTGGCTAAAAGTTAGACTTCGCTTTCCTACAGATAAAGAATTATTATGGCTTGATTGTTGTTCTATTCAGTTTAAACCGGAGCGAATTATTCCCTAAAAATGATTTTTAGGTGATAGAGTGAGTCACAAAATAACCAAGGCCTATGCTCTAAAATTCACCGAATTTCATTATTTGAAGGTCTCTCTAATGAGGAATTCGCGCCTTTTTTAAATAAAGGGAATACTAGTTACGTTGATAAAAACGATTTCATCATTTGTGAAAAACAAAAACCTAAAACGATTTACTTTTTTTTGAAGGGGAAACTCGCTGTCATAAGACAATTATCCAAGGAAAAACATGAACATTAAATCACTACACTTAAAGCAGGGAATACCATAGGTGAAATGAGTCCATTGGATAAGCAACCTCGTTCAGAATCGATACAAGCCCTGAACGATACAAGCGTATTCGTCCTTGCTATGGATGATTTTAACTCTCTTATCAAGTCTAAACCAGATTTGTATAAAAAAATAACAAGGAATAATTCTTAGTTTACCTATTTTAGTTCTAATACCGTTTATAAAATTAGTTTTACTTTATTGTGAAGGAAAGATATCAAACCCGATCTTTTTTTCGGTCTGGAATTTGACAGCGACTCAGTTGGAATTATGGTTCTAATTATTGTAACTTACATTATCTTCAGCTTTTTACAAAAAATTATGACTAAAGCGGTATTACAAACTTGTTTACAGCGTTTTTTTAGGAAAATAAAGTATTATTTTCTCTATTATAATGAGTAATCTAATTTATCCAAGCACTCACGTTATGGTATCAGCGATATTCGTCGCCTTGGTTTTTCTGCTTAGCTTATTTTTTAGATGGCTCTATGCACGTCATCAAACCTTGGTCGGCGTTTGCACCACACACAGTTATACAAATTTTTTCTTTTTATTTCGTTCGGTTTTGGAATGTTTTTTAAACAGCCTGTATATGAACACCAGAATTAAAATAATTAAACGTGAGAATACTATTCAGGATCAGAAATTTTTTAACAAATATAAGTCCAGTTTTTTCTATAACTTTTACCAAAAGGAAGAAAGTATTTTGTAAAAAGCATCAAAACTAAAATTTTCTTATTAAAATCTGACGACCATATCATTTCTTGTACATTGAATGAAGCGGAGTATCATCTTAGACCCCTATACAAAATCTTATATTTAGGTAGACATTCAAAATATAACCAATTTTATATTTAACAAAGATAAATTGAAAAGCAAAGTGGCACTATCCATGCTTTTATCTGTTTACAAATAAAAGATAAATTGATAAGTTGCACGCCTGTTGGTAAAGCTTCCCTGGATTCTCATAGGTCGAATATTAAAATTTATGACCTTGTATATCTACACCTCCAGAAAATTAGTCTGCTACGTCATAGAGAGGGTTTAACTCCACTTCAATTTTTGAGAATAGCTCTGCTTCTTCATTTATTTCATCAATTCTTATACAAAATTCCACTATTCGTATTTTTGCACTAGAGATTATAACCAGGAAACCTTAAAAATACTCTTAAACTAAAGAAAAAACCCCTGTCACTTTTTATAGCAACAGGGGGTTTTTAATATAAAACCTGGCGGTGACCTACTTTCGCATGGGAAACCCACACTATCATCGGCGCTAAGCGTTTTCACTTCTGAGTTCGGAATGGAATCAGGTGGGGCCCGCTCGCCATGGCCGCCAGGAAACTAGTGAAAATTAGTAAAGACAATAGAAACCACTTAGGGTTACATAGTCAAGCCGCACGATTAATTAGTACAGGTTAGCTTCACTCATTACTGAGCTTCCACACCCTGCCTATCAACGTTGTCGTCTTCAACGAATCTTTAGGGACCTTAAAGGTCCGGGAGATCTTATCTTGAGGGGGGCTTCCCGCTTAGATGCTTTCAGCGGTTATCCCGTCCGTACTTAGCTACCCGGCAATGCCACTGGCGTGACAACCGGAACACCAGAGGTACGTCCACTCCGGTCCTCTCGTACTAGGAGCAGCTCCTCTCAAATCTCCAACGCCCACGGCAGATAGGGACCGAACTGTCTCACGACGTTCTAAACCCAGCTCACGTACCACTTTAAATGGCGAACAGCCATACCCTTGGGACCGGCTACAGCCCCAGGATGTGATGAGCCGACATCGCATAATAATTCCATACTTTCGTATAGCGCAGACTATATCTTCATCCTGTCATTAACCTTAGACTCTTCTGAGTCATAGTCTAATTAAGACAAACAGGAGTCGGCGTATTACCATTCGAATAAATGCGCGAATAGTCTCCCCTTTCGGGTCAGTCGTTACAGGGTCATAACGCTAATTTATATCGAAAGCGCAGAAAAACATGTTCTTCGAGAAGCTGAACCATACGAGGAACACTTTTCGCGCTAATATAAAGACGATATATTCTTTGTCGCAATTTAGACTGCTTTTAATTCCAAATTGCTCACTTAATTTTTCACTCAATGTCTGCTGTTCAGATTTACTGAACTGCTGAGTATTTAAATAAAGTGTATTTCTACTTCATGAGGTATCGTCCATAAACCACACTACTAATATCATTGGATTTAAAAATTAAATCAGATGGTATTCTATTTTTGTAAAACCATTCATAATAGTTTGTAAAAACAGGAAGACTTCAGTGTGGTAAATCGATACGCAACTTGCCTACCAGTGCCTTGTCTGGTTTTTGGTGGAGTTAAGAGATACGACTGAAAATTTTTATATTTCCAATTACGCAAATCTTACTTTGATAGGAATGATTTACTTCAAGCCTTGAATCTTGTTTGAAGCGTGGCATCACCTATCTAGCAAGCTTCCCACCAAAACGGCATGTTGTCTAGACGCTAGACTTCCCACGGTGTTGCCGGGTAATTAATTGAGATATGAGACCATAGCAATTTATTACTGACGGGTTCACCGTTATAAGCCGAATTTTTGGTACAGAATTACTTCTGTAGCACCCCGATGTAAATTAAGGTGCCAAACACCACCGTCGATATGAACTCTTGGGTGGTATCAGCCTGTTATCCCCGGAGTACCTTTTATCCGTTGAGCGATGGCCCTTCCATAAAGGACCACCGGATCACTAAGACCTACTTTCGTACCTGCTCGACTTGTCAGTCTCGCAGTCAAGCACCCTTATGCCTTTGCACACAATGCACGATTTCCGACCGTGCTGAGAGTACCTTTGTACTCCTCCGTTACTCTTTTGGAGGAGACCGCCCCAGTCAAACTACCCACCATACACTGTTCCCGACCCGGATTACAGGACAGGGTTAGAACCTCAAACACGCCAGGGTGGTATTTCAAGATTGGCTCCACTGGAGCTAGCGCTCCAGCTTCAAAGCCTCCCACCTATCCTACACAGGCATATTCAACGTTCAGTATAAAGCTGTAGTAAAGGTTCACGGGGTCTATCCGTCTAGCCGCGGGTACGCTGCATCTTCACAGCGATTTCAATTTCACTGAGTCTTGGGTGGAGACAGTGTGGCTATCGTTACGCCATTCGTGCAGGTCGGAACTTACCCGACAAGGAATTTCGCTTATAATCTTAAGTTTAATCATAATAATTAAACCAAAAGCAAGTTAGGTGAAACTTACCTTTCCTGCATGTCGCCATGCAGATGGGACTCTATCTTCATCCGAAATTTATCAGATGTCTGGCGTATTAGTCTCTGAGGATTCTAATCAAAAAAATTAGTCTTTCCTGCTGATTGTCCGCACCTCACAAATTTTCACTTTCAGTAAATTAACATTTACCGATGAGTACCGGAGGATACACCGGATTTTCCAGCATATAGCCAAATTTTACTAAGGCAACGAGTCACGAAACCTTAGGACCGTTCTAATGTTATATTAATCACAAAGCTATGGCTATGATTAATAGGCTCCTTTTAATCTAAATTTTATTGAAGCCCTCTATATCGCTATAGAGATCGGACTATATCATCACACATGCATTAGACTTTTTGCATTTGTGCTCGGCGTGTAGTCTCTGAGGATTTTCTTAGTTTGGGATTAATGAAAGTATTTTTTCGTCCGAATATTTTCTTTTTCTACCATCATTTATTTCATTACGTATTTCAAGAATTTTCTCAATTCCCAATTACGAAACACCATCATTTCGCTACCGCATAGTCCCGCAGTTTAAATGTCTTTTCAATAAAAGACAAAATTACTTATCTCGTTGTGAAATATTAAAACACAACCAAACTTTCCACAGGATTTTATAATCATTGCATCTTCAAAAGGAAATATTAAAACTTCCTTCCCCATCAGCAAAGCTAGCAAAATAATGACCTATTTTAGGAGGAATTTTCTTTACATCAAGTTTCATGGGTATTCTCTACCCGTCCACCTGATGATACTCCAAAAATTACTAAGAATCTTTCCTGCTGATTGTCCGCACCTCGCAGATTTTTACTACCTCAATTTTAGTTGAGATGAGTACTGGAGGATACTCGGAGTTTCCAGCATATAGCCAAGTTTATTTACGTAACTACAACGGTTAATTTATAGTTACGGCCGCCGTTCACCGGGGCTTCGATCAAGAGCTTCGCCCAACGGCTAACCCCATTACTTAACCTTCCGGCACCGGGCAGGCGTCACACCCTATACGTCCTCTTACGAGTTTGCAGAGTGCTGTGTTTTTAGTAAACAGTCGCAGCCACCTGGTATCTGCAACCCTTTTCAGGTCCAGTCGCAAGGACCTTCACTTACCAAGGGCGCACCTTCTCCCGAAGTTACGGTGCCATTTTGCCTAGTTCCTTCACCCAAGTTCTCTCAAACGCCTTGGTATTCTCTACCCGTCCACCTGTGTCGGTTTATAGTACGGTTTTACAATCCCTGAAGCTTAGGGACTTTTCCTGGAAGCATGGCATCAATCACTTTGCACGAACAAGTTCGTACTTCGTCATCATGCCTCGGAATTGAGTTCCCGGATTTGCCAAACAACTCTTCCTACACACTTAAACCACCACAACCATCGGGTGGCTGACCTAGCCTTCTCCGTCCTCCCATCGCAGCATTGTAAAGTACGGGAATATTAACCCGTTTCCCATCGACTACGCATTTCTGCCTCGTCTTAGGGGCCGACTCACCCTGCGCCGATTAACGTTGCGCAGGAAACCTTAGACTTTCGGCGTATGGGTTTTTCACCCACATTATCGTTACTTATGTCAGCATTCGCACTTCTGATACCTCCAGCAAACCTCTCGATTCACCTTCACAGGCTTACAGAACGCTCCTCTACCCATCAGAAGACAGAGGACAGAAGACTGAGGACAGAAAGATGAAAATGAACTCCAACTTTTGTGTAATTCTTATTAACATGTTCCCAATATCTTGATAACCATTACGAAGGTTCATCCAATTTTGTTCTGTTTAGATACCCTAAATCAAAATCTCAACCAGACTCGATTTCATCGATTGAACCCATTGCAATTAAAATAAATCGCTTAAATTCAGCTTTGAGACAACTTGTTTTCCAAATCATTCTCCGATATTTGCGCAAATCGATTTGCTATTTGCTTGCTCGACGAATTTGATCCGCTAACCCATATTCGTCTTCTTTAGGCATATTTAAACTTAATCTATGAATTTTCAAAGAGAAGTTATACGCTTTCTGAAAAACTACTAAGTCTTCAAAGCTAGCTATTTCTTTCTCACGTTTCTGTCCCCTGTCATCTGTTTTCTGTCTTCTGATGTCGCAGCTTCGGTACACAATTTGAGCCCCGTTAAATCTTCCGCGCAGGATGACTCGACCAGTGAGCTATTACGCTTTCTTTAAAGGATGGCTGCTTCTAAGCCAACCTCCTGGCTGTCTGAGCCTTCCCACATCGTTTTCCACTTAACTGTGATTTTGGGACCTTAGCTGGCGATCTGGGCTGTTTCCCTTTCCACCACGGACCTTATCACCCGCAGTGTGTCTCCCGTGCTAAAACTTCTTGGTATTCGGAGTTTGCCTCAGTTTGGTAGGCCGGGATGGCCCCCTAGCTGAAACAGTGCTCTACCCCCAAGAGTCATACACGAGACGCTACCTAAATAGCTTTCGAGGAGAACCAGCTATCTCCGAGCTTGATTAGCCTTTCACTCCTATCTACAGCTCATCCCCTAATTTTTCAACATTAGTGGGTTCGGGCCTCCAGTCAGTGTTACCTGACTTTCACCCTGGCCATAGATAGATCGCTCGGTTTCGGGTCTACTCGTTGCAACTAAACGCCCATTTCGGACTCGGTTTCCCTGCGCCTCCCCTAGATGGTTAAGCTCGCTACAACAAGTAAGTCGCTGACCCATTATACAAAAGGTACGCAGTCACACTTCCAAAGAAATGCTCCTACTGCTTGTACGCATACGGTTTCAGGTTCTATTTCACTCCCCTCGTCGGGGTTCTTTTCACCTTTCCCTCACGGTACTGGTTCGCTATCGGTCAGTAAGGAGTATTTAGCCTTGGAGGATGGTCCCCCCATGTTCAGTCAAGATTCCACGTGTCCCGACCTACTCTCATCGTTACCCACATTATTTACTCTTTCGCGTACGGGACTATCACCCGCTATGGCTGAACTTTCCAGAACATTCTGCTAGAACAAATAATGATTTAGCAACTGGGCTGTTCCGCTTTCGCTCGCCGCTACTGACGGAATCTCGATTGATTTCTTTTCCTCTGGGTACTTAGATGTTTCAGTTCCCCAGGTTCGCTTCGTACACCTATGGATTCAGTGCACGATAACCCCGAAAGGTTGGGTTTCCCCATTCGGAAATCTCCGGATCATTGCTTGTTTGCCAGCTCCCCGAAGCTTATCGCAGGCTACTACGTCCTTCGTCGCCTCTTACTGCCAAGGCATCCACCATATGCGCTTATTCACTTGACCATGCAACCCTAAGTGATTCCAGGGTTACCATGTCAATAACGACATAGAATACCTAAATGGCGCCTTTACTTTTCACCAAATTGTTAAAGAGCAGCGTGCAAGTTTCACGCATCAGCAAACCTGTGTTAATTCCTTGCCACAAGTTTCTTGATGCCAGAAATATAAGTTTTGGAAGCGGTTAATCTTAAAGTTTGGTGGAGCCAGGCGGAGTCGAACCGCCGACCCTCTGCTTGCAAGGCAGATGCTCTCCCAACTGAGCTATGGCCCCCTAACAGAGGACAAAAGATAGAGGACAGATTGATTATTAAGTGGTGGGTCTGGGAAGATTTGAACTTCCGGCCTCACCCTTATCAGGAGTGCGCTCTAACCAACTGAGCTACAGACCCCTTTTAACCGTGATTCTGTCCTCTGTCTTCTAGCGTTGAAAGCAGTTTGGGTGGATACCGGTACAAGTTTGAATCACTAAAAGTAAGGAGGTGATCCAGCCGCAGGTTCCCCTACGGCTACCTTGTTACGACTTCACCCCAGTCATGACTCATACCGTGGTGAGCGGCCTCCCAAAGGTTAGCCTACCCGCTTCTGGTACAATTCACTCCCATGGTGTGACGGGCGGTGTGTACAAGGCCCGAGAACGTATTCACCGCGACATGCTGATTCGCGATTACTAGCGATTCCAACTTCATGGAGTCGAGTTGCAGACTCCAATCCGGACTACGAGCAGTTTTCTGGGATTAGCTCCACCTCGCGGCTTGGCAACCCTTTGTACTGCCCATTGTAGCACGTGTGTAGCCCTACCCGTAAGGGCCATGATGACTTGACATCATCCCCACCTTCCTCCGGTTTATCGCCGGCAGTCTCCTTAGAGTTCCCGACATGACTCGCTGGCAACTAAGGACGAGGGTTGCGCTCGTTACGGGACTTAACCCAACATCTCACGACACGAGCTGACGACAGCCATGCAGCACCTGTCACTCGGTTCCCGAAGGCACCAAATCATCTCTGACAAGTTCCGAGGATGTCAAGGGTAGGTAAGGTTTTTCGCGTTGCATCGAATTAAACCACATGCTCCACCGCTTGTGCGGGCCCCCGTCAATTTCTTTGAGTTTTAACCTTGCGGCCGTACTCCCCAGGCGGAGAACTTAACGCGTTAGCTTCGCTACTAAGAAGTAAACTTCCCAACAGCTAGTTCTCATCGTTGACGGCGTGGACTACCAGGGTCTCTAATCCTGTTTGCTCCCCACGCTTTCGCGCCTCAGTGTCAGTATTGGTCCAGGAAGTCGCCTTCGCCACTGGTGTTCTTTCCAATATCTACGCATTTCACCGCTACACTGGAAATTCCACTTCCCTCTACCATACTCAAGATACCCAGTATCGGGTGCAATTCCTAGGTTAAGCCCGGGGCTTTCACATCCGACTTAAATATCCACCTACGCGCGCTTTACGCCCAGTGATTCCGATTAACGCTTGCACTCTCTGTATTACCGCGGCTGCTGGCACAGAGTTAGCCAGTGCTTCTTCTGTGGGTAACGTCAACGCCCAAGGATATTACCCTTGAGAATTTCTTCCCCACCGAAAGTGCTTTACAACCCGAAGGCCTTCTTCACACACGCGGCATTGCTGGATCAGGGTTTCCCCCATTGTCCAATATTCCCCACTGCTGCCTCCCGTAGGAGTCTGGGCCGTGTCTCAGTCCCAGTGTGGCTGGCCATCCTCTCAGACCAGCTACGGATCGTCGCCTTGGTAAGCCATTACCCCACCAACAAGCTAATCCGACGTAGGCTCATCTTATAGCGCGAGGTCCGAAGATCCCCCACTTTCAGAAGATAGAAGGCATCTGTCTTCTGCCATGCGGTATTAGCCCGAGTTTCCTCAGGTTATCCCCCACTACAAGGTAGATTCCTACGCATTACTCACCCGTCCGCCACTCGCCGCCAGGGAGCAAGCTCCCAACGCTGCCGTTCGACTTGCATGTGTTAAGCATGCCGCTAGCGTTCAATCTGAGCCAGAATCAAACTCTTCAATTAAATATCAGATTTTATACCCTTAACAAAAAGGGTATAAAAAAGGCTCGACACAAAACACTGCAGTTAGCAGGCTGTGTGTCGTAAATCTTGGTGATTCAACGACTTGCACAGTACCCACACAAACTGCTTCCGTTTGCTGCTAAATTTTTAAAGAGCAATTCCACATTTCCATTATGAAATGGATAACCATTCTACGCGTCCCGCAAGCAATGTCAACAATTATCGCGTGCTTTCCCTTAACCCCAGTGGGGAGCAAGAACTCTATAGCTGGGCTTGGAATAATATCCTAGTGTACGTTGGATAACAATAGCTTCCTTGAAAAACAGTTCTCAAATTCAACTATAGCATACTACACATATTTTTAATATAAAAATCAATAAATTAAAATTTTTTGATCAGATATTTCTTACATTACAAATAGGCGATCGCCAGCAGATTAGTTTGGCCAAATAATACTTAGATAATTGCCTAATGGCTTTACAGGTTCGATGACGGAGGCAAAGGGATGTAAGTATAAATCAAAAAAATGGGTCCGCTTTTCATGAGCTTGGTATTGATGACAACATACCTTTTAGCGATGACTCCTCATGCAACCTTATGGAAGAATTCTACCACAACTCAATGGACCGCTAGCCACTGAAAGCGCCTTCTAATGAATTTAACCGTCCGGGCAGGGCAGGTTCGGGTTGTGTTAAATTACCTTCACTTTCGCAAACCGCCGCTTTCCCACTTGAAAAAGATGGCTTTCACCTCGAGGGATAGCTAATTTAACATCTTCAACACGTTCACCATCAATACGCACAGCTCCCTGTGCAATCATTCGTAATCCCTCCGAAGTGTTGTTCACTAATCCGGCGCGTTGCAAAATGTAGCCTATCTTTAAATTAGTATTTTCAGCCGTTAATTCAATTTCATCAAGATCAGTCGGTAATTCATGACGTTTAAACCGGTCAACAAAATGTTGATGCGCTTTTTTTGCGGCTTCTTTACTGTGAAAGCGCGTCACTAATTCCTCGGCTAATAGGATTTTTATATCACGCGGATTTCTTCCTTCCAACACTTCTTCGCGCCATCGGTTAATTTCTCGCATCGGTCGAAAACTTAATAATTCATAATAACGCCACATCAATTCATCCGATATTGACATCACTTTTCCATACATTTCCTCGGGTGGTTCGGTGATACCGATATAATTATTTAATGATTTCGACATTTTTTGAATCCCATCTAGCCCTTCCAATAAAGGAACGGTTAATACGCATTGCGGTCTTTGGCCAAAGTGTTTTTGCAATTCACGCCCGACTAATAAATTAAATTTTTGATCCGTGCCGCCTAACTCAACATCCGCCCGCAAAGCCACCGAATCGTAGCCTTGTAATAAGGGATACAAAAATTCATGAATAGCAATCGGTTGCTTCGACAGGTAACGTTTATTAAAATCATCGCGTTCCAACATGCGCGCCACCGTATAAGTTGCAGCTAATCGCACTAAATCATCGGCTTTTAATTTATTTATCCAGGTAGAATTAGAGGTAACTTGCGTTTTATCAGGATTTAAAATCCGAAAGACTTGCGTTTCGTAAGTTTTGATATTCTCCATCACAACCTCACGCGTGAGCGGTTGGCGCGTGATATTTTTTCCTGTCGGGTCACCGATCATCGCAGTGAAATCGCCGATTAAAAAAATCACCTCGTGCTCCAAAGTTTGAAATTGACGCAATTTATTCAGTACCACTGTATGGCCAAAATGAATATCGGGAGCGGTGGGGTCAAACCCCAATTTAATTCGAAGTGGCTTTTCTTCCGCTAATCGGGAAATCAATTCATCCTCATGAACAATTTCAACAGCCCCTCGTTTAATTTCTTCGAAAGCTTTCTGTGACGAAATCATTAAATTAAATTCCTAGTCATAATTTGGAGTATTTTATTCCGTGCTTTTATGTTACGTGGTATGATTCAGAATTGGAACTGCAACTTCTGGTAAACCAAAGGGAACCTCATGAAAGCTTGGAAATCAAAAATCGTAATTTTTACTGTCATTCCGCTACTTTTCATCACCATCGCCGGTTTACTTTACGCTTATGCCTCCCCGAAAACGAAACAACTAACGCTCAATGAACCTCACTCAATAACTATTGCAAAAAATATAAACAACTCTAATTCGGATTGGAAAAAAATAATTATTAAAAAGGGGTATACTTTAGCGGCTATTTTTAATTGTCTAAAGATTAACCAAAAAGATTTAGTTCAACTAGCTAAACAATGTAAATTGTTGGCTACTCTTCATCCTAATCAAACGCTCTATTTTCAAATCAAACCGCCCCACCAATTGGTTGCACTCAAATATCCCCTCTCATCCACCAACACCTTGAGCATTAAACACGAGAACAATCGCTTCATCAGCCAAATAGACCAAAAATCAATTAGCACCGCACTAGGTTACAAATCCGTAACCATACATCATTCTCTAAATCAAGATGCCAAAAAAGCCGGTCTGACCTATCGAATGCAAAAAGAACTTCAATCGATTTTCGGAGGGCAAATTAATTTTTCACGTGATATTCACTGCAGTGATCGTTTTGAATTTTTGTATCAAGTTGAATACGCCAACGGGAAAAAGTATCGCGATGGCGATATCATTGCCGCAGAATTCCGCCATCGTGGTAAAACCTATCCAGCTGTTCGCTACACTTATCCGATTGCACATACGGCTTATTACACGCCGGACGGTCGTGGAATTGAAGCACGCTTCTTACATGCACCATTACATTACACTCGCATCAGCAGTCGTTTTACCTATCATCGTTTAGACCCTATCTTACATAAAATACGCCCTCACTTGGGGGTCGATTTTGCGGCACGTTTCGGAGCGCCAGTCAAGTCCATCGGCGAAGGGCATGTCGCTTTTATTGGACGAGATGGCGGCTATGGAAGGACCGTTAAAATTAGTTATGGACATGATTATTTGGCGCTGTATGGGCATCTATCACGTTTTGCGAAAATTAAACGCTGCCAGTGGGTGCATAAAGGGCAAATCATCGGATACGTGGGTGAATCCGGCTGGGCAACCGGTCCTCACCTTCATTTTGGATTTTTCATCGATGGTAAAGCCAAAGATTGGTTAGCTATAAAACTGCCTACCGACCAATCCATTCCGCGCGATTATAAAAACCGTTTTCACAAAGAAGTTAGACAGTTGTTAGCTCAATTGCATCTCCATCAATACAATAAATTAGCGGCGAATAACATGAAAATGAAACATCCGAGTTAACCGGGTGCCAAAAGAACGGTATATCGGCCTTATTTCCGGCACGAGCATAGATGCGCTTGATACCGCTCTCGTTCAATTCGATCCATTGAAAATCATTGCAACGCATGGGGAACCTATCCCGACGGAATTAAAAAACCTTGTTGCTTTATCCACTGGCACCGATAATTCCATTCTCAGCATGGGAGAAACCGACGTTGCCTTGGGACGACTTTTTGGAAAAGCTGTCTTAAAGCTGTTAAAAAAGCGAAGGTCTCCTCAGATTCCATTCAGGCCATTGCCCAGTCACGGGCAGACAATTCGACACATGCCCAAAGGGAAACATCATTTTACTCTCCAAATCGGCGACCCTAACACCATTTCTGCCCTCACTGGCATTACGATAGTAGCCGATTTTCGACGTCGCGATACGGCTTTAAGTGGGCAAGGAGCGCCGTTAACGCCTTCTTTTCATGAATTTCTTTTACACGATCAAAGCGAAAACCGGTTGATTTTGAATATTGGCGGTATTGCCAATCTCACCTTTACTTCCACGCGACCCTGGAAAATCTACCATTAGTTTTGACACGGGGCCAGGAAACACTTTGTTGGACGCCTGGTGCTTAATGAATTTAAATAAAGATTACGATGATTAATGGCAGTGGGCTGCGAATGGACGTGTGCAAGAAAAATTAGTAGTGCAATTGTTAGCAGACCCTTATTTTCAAACCCCGCCACAAAAACACCGGTCGCGAATATTTTAACCTTAATTGGCTTAAAAAAAATTTGAATGGCGAAAAATTCGACCCCGTCGATATTCAAGCAACGCTCGTTGAATTAACGGCAAGAAGCGTTGCCAATAACTGTCGAAATTTTTCTATGGATTCGGGAAGTCTGTGGTTATGCGGCAGTGGAGAACGCAATCATCATTTGGTTAATCGTTTAAAAGTATTATGCAAACCACTGCGGTTAGCACGACAAAAGAAATCGGTGTTCATCCCGATTGGCTTGAAGCCGTTTGTTTCGCTTGGCTCGCTAAACAAACCTTAGAAAAAAACCCGGCAATTTACCCCGCGTCACCGGCGCTAAAAAATCCGCTATTATTTTAGGTGCGATTTATTGGGGTGAAAATTTAATTATTAAAATTTAGAGTCTGTTTACAATCCGCTCCATCCGTTACAATAGCATTATCATCACGCTCGACCGCATTACAAAATTCTACCGCTCGGTCAAATTTCCCACTGTTGATTCGGTTTCCTTTGAAGCCAAAGATGCTGAAACCCTTATTTTTCTTGGTTCTTTAGGAAATTCTAAGACCACTCTCATGAAAATGATCAATCGACTTATCGAACCACCTCGGGAACAATTAAAATTGAAGGAAAAGATGTTAGGGAATATAACCTGAGCGAACTGCGTCGCTCCATCAGCTATGTGTTTCAGAAAATCGAATTATTCACTCATATAACAATTGGAAAAAATGTGACTATCTTGTTAAAACTGCTGCATTATACGAAAGCTAAGTGCATCCAACGTGCTGCCGAATTGCTCGAAATGGTGCATTTAGATCCTCAAAAATTTGCACAGCGTTATTCCGATGAACTCTCGGGCGGCCAACAACAGTCTGTCGGTGTGGCTCGCGCTTTGGCAATCGCATTTATTACTGGATTTTCGAATAAAGAAGGTTCATCTTTAGCTTTGCACGTTTCCGGACGATCGGTTGAGCCGAATGGTGAATAAGCAGTCATAATAATATTATTTTTTCAATAAAAATTTAATAGCTCATTTTTCGCTAAAAAAGATGACTTTCGACCTGATTAACTGTAGTTTTAAATGATGCTTACTTAATTCTTCGATTCGGCTAATCGAAAAGTTAGAAACACCAATGGACTTTGTTAATCCTTGCCCGACTAAATTTTCCATACTTTTCCAAGTAGAAGTAATAGGCAATTTGCCTAATGGAATAAAAGCATCTCCATTTTCAGGGATTTTATAACCCACCGAATATTTTTACGTCACCAGCCAACGTTATTAAATACAAATCTAAATAATCCAGTTGTAAATCGTTTAACGTTTTTTTACAAGCGGATTCTACATCTTCAGACGCGTTGTCGCTATTCCACAATTCTTCGCGCACCACATCACCTACCTTGATTACATCCTTTAACGCGTTACCGATGGCTGACTCACTAAAATAGATGGGGGCACAGTCGATAATAGTTGATAAGGTATCATTGTACCAAGCTTATTCAGTCGCTTCAAAAGCACTAATAATGTTTTCATCCAAGAGTTTTAATTCTGGCATAAAATCCAAGCCTACCGGGTATTTTAGCCGTTGGGCTTCGCAAGCTCAGCCCAATCTGCAGGCTGAAATCTGATGATTTTAAAAAAATCCATCAAAGTTCCAGGCTTTGACGGGTTTTCAGATTCACTTTTAACGGCTTTAAATGATGGTTCACCATTTCTCCGAGGCGAACATAACCGCTTGCATCAAAAGCAGGATGTCTACTCATTCAAACGGATTCTCTTCTATATCTATGATATTGAGTCGAGATCCTCAAAAAAAGTTTTTTTCTTTATCCATTTTTGATTGTTTAACCCTTAAATGACAATTTAAATTTTTAAAGCTGGACTTTGATGCGCACTTTTTACATCCACATCAAACAACTCATCTTGACTGGCGCTTTCGAATGCCGGCGCGCAGACTCGAACTGCGGACCTACTGATTACGAATCAGTTGCTCTACCACCTGAGCTACACCGGCCGGTGTGATGCTTATCATCACGTAAGCGGAGCAGGAGGTCAAGTTGGCGGATACCGCAATCATCAAAACCCTGTATTGCAACTTTATTCTCCTTCGCCTAATTAAAGATATCTCGTTTTTGGGGAAGTTATTATGCAGAGAAATCGAACGGCGGGATTCACATTAATGGAATTACTAATCGTGATTGCTATCATTGGTATTTTGATTATAATCGCGATTTCTTCTTATCATACCTACACTCGGCGGGCTCGTTTTTTAAAGAAGTCGTCCAGGCCACGACGCCTTACAAACTAGCGGTCGAAGAGTATTACCAAATGACAAACGACCTTTCAGAATGCTCAGCGGGCGATAATGGCGTTCCTCCTGCTACACCATCGGGGAGTGGAACAGGATTGGTCGATGCCATCGAAATTCAAAATGGTGTAATCACAATCACACCTCAAATAAAATATGGGATTGAAGCGAAAGACAATTACATCTTAACACCGACCCCTGAACGCGAAGAGTTGACTTTGGTCTCCAGCGGCGGAGACGTGGCAGCTGGTTATGTAAACTAAGTCAAGGGCCTCGCTCATCTTTTATTGCAGACAAATGCGTTAACTAACAGCCAAATTGCCAGTGCTATTGAATAGGTGGCGGAGGCACAATCACCGTTTCTGTACTATTTAGTTACCCAAAAAAATAGCATCCTCAGAAAAAAATAGCAGAAGTCTACGCAACTTACCTTGCTTTAGAAGCAATTAACTTAGAGATTCAACAATTGAACCCATCACTTTTTCATGAAATACCACGGAAATATTTAATGCACTATGCTTTCATTCCCCCCCCCTGCAGTAAAATCACCTAAACTAGCTATTAGCGATCCACTATATTTTCGCTTAATCGAATAACTCCAATTTCAGACTAATAAACAATACAAAATTTTTTTTCTCCCTATAAATCATTCGCTGCGTTAATAAATAATTTCGCGAGTCATCAAATTTACGAGACAGCTTCACGAGGCGAATCTTCAGATTGTTGAGTTGGTAAATCAAGTGCTCACGAACGCCATCTATCAAGAATCGTCAGATATTCACTTTGAACCGATGCAACAACATTGCCGAATGAATGAGTATCGATTGTGTTCTACATACTACTCCCTTACTGAATACACAATCATCGGCAATGAGCAGCCGGTTAAAAGTACTAGCTGCATTGGATATTTCTGAAAAGCGCTTTCCGCAGGATGGGTGCTTTCATTTTATAACATTTACCAATCTTAAACGTGACTGCCGACTTAGTAGCTGTCCGACTTTATTCGGGGAAAAATCTTCATCCGTTTACTGAACCCAGTTCATCATTTATTAAAATTTGAAGAGTTGGATTTATAAGAAAAACCGAAGCAACTCATCATGAAAAAATCAAAAACCCCAAGATTTGATTCTTGTCACAGGACCCACAGAGTGGAAAAACGGTTTCATTTTATGCCGCGCTTAATCAGCTTAACTCAACTCAAGAAAATATCTCTACCGTAGAAGATCCCATTGAAATACAATACTTAATTTCGCCGCTATATTACTCGCTTTTTTACGACAAGATCCCGATGTTATCATCGGTGGGCGCAATTCGCGACTTTGAAACTGCTTCCGTTTCTGTTCACGCTGCACATACAGGTCATTTAGTCTTATCGATCTTACATACTAATAGCGTCGTCAAATGCATTACACGATTAATCGATATGGGAATCGAGCCGTTCAACCTTAAGTGTTAAAGCTCGTTCTTTCTCAGCGACTGCTTAGACAGCTTTGCGTTCATTGCCAAGCAATGAAGATTTCTTACCCCTTTTATTAAACAGATACCAGTGGCGTATGAGAATCTATGAAATTCTGCCTATTACTCCTTCCATTATCGAACTTATTTTACAAAAACGATCGGCGCAAGAAACTAATTCCTACGCCAACAAGAGGGTATGCAAACTTTGTGGCAGGCAGCTTTGAATAAAAAAATCGGGTATTACAAACCTCAACGAAATTTACCGGGTGATTCAATCTGAAAATAACTATGCTTAAATACTAGAAAAATAGGGTAAGATCAAAAAATATTTTGGACCTTTTTTGTCAACTAAATTTATTGATAAATTCTGAACCCCCGCTCGCTCAAGCACATGCTTTATTGCCGGGAGGATTTCATTCAGGCCAACTGCGCCAGTTAATCTTAACCATTTGGAGAAAAATTAAAAACGATCTAAGCCTTTCTAAGACATTAAAAATTTACCTCTTCTATTTCCATACTATTCACCGGGAAATAATTCATGCCGGTGAGAAAAGTGGGAATCTTGGCGAATTATTAAAATTATCAATTCATTATGAAGAAGGTTTTTTATTTTTAAGAAGAAAATTTAAAAATTAATCCGCTATCTCTTAACCGTTCTTTTAATTGTCATAGGTATTACCATTGTTTTATTGGAGTTCGTCATCCTGTAATTGAAAAATACTTTTTCTGAATTTGATTCGCAACTGCCATGCTTCACTCAAGTGATCATCAATCTCGTCCACAGCGTGCGCGTTTATGGACTACTTATTTTTTTTTAGCTTTTTCCTTTTTCTATTTGTTTTTATGTATTCAAAAAACATTCAGATTATAAAGTGTTAATCACCTCTAATCCATAACCACGCTTTAAGACAGCCATGGACAAACTGACTTGTTTGATTAGCAAAGGCGTCTCCTTTAGCAGCATCATTGAACGCTACTGCTTTTTCCCACCAGGCAATCCAGCTTATTCACATCGATGAAAATTCCGGAACATCCAATGAAATGTTGAATAAAGTGGCCGCTATTTATCAGGAAGAAATAGATGAGCGTTACGATCGCTCAGCGAGTGCCTGGAACTAGCTATCATGATAGTATTAGCATTATTAATCGGCGGACTAATTGTCGCTATGTATTTATTCGTATTGCGAATTGGCTCCGCTCTTCTTTAGGAGCAACTTTCAAGCGAAAAACAGAAATGCAGATTATTTCTTTTTTATAATTTCATTTTTATATAGCGATCCTTGCAATCGCCGTCATCGGATTGATCGTTTGCAGTTTTCTTAACGTACTCATCGTCTGCCATCCTACCTTGCTCGCCGCGCGTTGGCGCCGAGAACGTCAGGAATACCTTAATTTACCTGTCGAACCCAAACAAAAATTTAATTTAGCAACCCCGTGCTTCCAATGCCCCGATCCAAAAAAATTCTAAAAATTCTCTATAACCTGCTGTTAATAAACTACTTAACCTTGCGCGGTCGCTGCGCTTATTGTCATGAAAAAATGTCGCCGCTTTATCTTATACTTGAATTACTCTGCGCCATTTTATCGGTGGCTATTGTGACTCATTATCAGATAAGCTCAAAGGCTGGCTGAATTACTACTTACCTAAGTGTATTAATTGCTGTAGCGGGCTGGATCAGCTTTTTTATAGAGTCCGGTTCTAATACACAAATTAATTTCTTATTTATAAAGGAGGTGCCATGTTACGGATTGGATTAACTGGTGGTATTGGAAGCGGGAAAAGCACCGTTGCCAGCTACTTTGCAGAATTAGGCGCTCCTGTCATCGACGCTGATCAAATCGTTCATGAAATAACAAAACCTGATCAGGAGGCATTTAAACAAATTGTCAATTATTTTGGAAATGTAGTACTTACTAAGGGAAAATTTTTAAATCGCACTAAATTACGAGAACTGATTTTTGAAAATCCTAACGATCGACAATGGCTTGAGCATTTATTACACCCGATTATCATTGAGAAAATGAAAATCCAACTTAAAAAAATAAAAGTGCCTTATTGTATTTTAGCGATCCCTTTACTTGCCGAGGCGTCGCAGTCGGTCGATTTTATTGATCGAATCTTGGTAGTGGATGCGCCAAAAACGCTGCAAATACAACGTACAAAATCGCGCGATCAACTTTCTGATCAACAAATTCAACTTATCCTAAAATCACAGAACCGACGAGAAAAACGGCTCGCTATCGCCGATGACGTCATTGTTAATGATCAGACGATCCCTGTCTTGCACAAAGCAGTTTTTCAGCTACACTGTAAGTATTTGCAAATCGCACAAACACAAACCACACCATAAGGCTAGCAATGAACACTTTACGAGTCTTACACGCAAAATCCGAACTTGGAAGAACAACGGCGTATCCTAAGAAATACGCCACTCATTTATTATTGCCTATCCCAAAGGCGCTAAATCGAAAAACGTTTAACGTTAGCGATCCACTGCCTTTTTATAGTTATGACCTATGGAATGCTTATGAACTGTCTTGGTTAAATGAAAAAGGGAAACCTTTTGCCGCCAACAGCGGTGAATTTATAATTCCTACCACTTCATCCCATTTAATTGAATCTAAATCATTTAAACTGTATTTGAATTCGTTTAACAACGAACGTTTTACCGACGCAGAGCCGCCGTTTGGGAAACCGTGAAACGCAATCTTAGCAAACGCGTCAACGAATCTGTCACGGTTAATTTCATCTTGCACGAAACCGAGATACCAGCGACCTATTCCTCAAAGGAAAGCCTTCTGGACGACTTAGATATAACCATTGACGCTTATACCCCCGATCCAAACTTACTATCGACCGCCCAAGAAATAATTGCCGAAACTCTCTATTCCCATCTCCTTAAATCCAATTGCCCGGTTACGGGACAGCCCGACTGGGGCAGTATCGAGATTCATTATGCAGGACCTAAAATCGATCATGCCCGACTTCTAAAGTACATTATTTCCTATTGCAATCATGAAGAATTCCACGAAACTTGTATAGAGCGTTTTTTATGGATATCCTGCGACAATGTCGCCCACGAGAACTAACCCCGTTCAAGCACGCTACACCCGACGGGGGGCGGGCTCGATATTAACCCTTATCGCCCCACAAAGCCCACCTTTTCCGTTCAAAATCACCGTTCATTTCGTCAAGACACGATAACCACAAAAAATGTGTTATGATGAAAACACCAAGGGCTTTATTAAGTAGGCCAGCAATGGTCGCAACAACGATTACTTACGAACAACCGCTTAATGAACCGATGCGAATCTGTCTTCGGCTGGAACATCTTTTTCGTCAGCTTCATGAGCATATAAGCGAACCCGCCCTGGCCGCAAGTCATCTAGCCATGCTGGCTTTACTCAAAGCATTAAACGTGATCGACCGACCCGATTTAAAAACAAAATTAACACAAACTCTGACTCAACAAATAATCAACGCTTTTACAATTAAAAACACTCACCAGAGGCGGATAATCATAAATTACAAGGCTTGTTAGACACATTAGATCGTTACATTGCTCACTTACATCATACAACGCGCAAAATCGGTGAGCCTCTCCGTGAAAATGCTTCTTTAACTCAAATTCGTTCTCATCTATACAATCCCGCCGCGGCCCCTGCAATTTCACCACACCTGCTTATGCGCTATGTCTACAACAACCCAGCGGGAATCGCATCAACGATTTGCAAAATCGGGCCAAAGAATTTGAACCACTAAATTAATATTATCGTGAGCGCCATTTTACAAATAATTCGCGAAAGCATCTCGCCAAAAAATATAGTCGCTTGTCAAGAATTTTATCAACAAATGTTAAATACCACTTCGCCTTGCCAATTAATTCAATTAACTTTACCTGTTGAAAAAATATTTATCCGGAAATTTGTGCTGGCAAGCACCGTCTTGTTATTCGCTTTCTACCGCTGAATGTCAACAATAAAAATATGAAGGAAATTGCCCAAGAAATTTCTTTCAAATTAAACTGCTGTCGAATTTAAAAATTGAAATAATATAAAATTTTTAATCGTATTTTCCCTGTATTCCTCTTCGCTAGCATACGGGCTATTTATTGTTAAACGGGGTATAAAGTCCATCATTCCCGCGCAATCAGGGATGACAACTCATAAAGTGAAATTGCTGTGGCTTGTGGATAATGATATCATGTTGTTAGGTAGCTGATGATGCTTTGGTTCGCTTCGAGGAAAGGCAACTCGGATATATTTTCAATCGGCATCCAGTGAATACGTTGTCCTTCTAATCCTCGTGCTTCACCTTCAAATTTAATTACCCGCCACGCTTCTAAAGCAACCTCATAATCGTCACAACAATGCTGAACTTTCATAATCGCTTCGGCCGCCATCACCGTCAAATCCACTTCCTCTTTTAATTCACGACACAGCGCCTGATAACTATTTTCAAAAACTTCTATTTTTCCGCCTGGAAATTCCCATAAATTTCCCTGGATTGCTTGCTTTTGACGCAACGAAACCAAAACTTCATTTTGAGGATTGATGACAATGCCGACAGCGACAGAAACTAGCTTAATTTTCCGTGACATTGCTTGTATTTCTTTCCACTGTCACAGGGGCAAGATTCGTTACGACCTACTTTGGGTTGAGAGCGCACAAAAGGTTGGGTTGCTTCTTCTTTTTCCGGTTGTAGTGCGATCATTTTTCCATGATGGTATTGTAGATCCGGCACAGACTGTTGGTATAAACGCTGTTGTTCTGCGACCTGCTCTTCGGTTGCGATTTCTAATTTCGACAAAGTCGCCGCTAATTCGTATTTAATCTGCCTAAGCATTTGCGTCAATAAGTCAAAAGACTCGCGTTTATATTCTTGTGCAGGACTTTTTTGAGCATAACCACGTAAATGAATGCCTTGACGCAAATGATCCATCGCCGCTAAATGCTCTTTCCAATGATGATCTAACAATTGCAGCATCAGCATCTTTTCTACTTCACGCATGGCCTTGAGATCGGTTTTTACTTCCTTTGCTTTATAAGCTTTAGTAATTTCATCAATAATACGTTGATAAAGCGTTTCTTCGTGAAGCGTTTCATCCTTTTCAAGCCATTGCGAAATCGGCAAAGCCAAACCAAAATCCTCACGAATTTGCTTTTCTAGCCCGGGTATATCCCATTCTTCCTCTAGGCTCTGTGGCAGCACAAACGAACTAATCATTTCGCTTACCGCTTCTTCACGAATAGCTTCAATCGTCTCAGAAATATCATCCATCTGAAGTAACTGGAAACGTTGTTGATAAATCACTTTACGCTGATCGTTGGCAACGTCATCATATTCCAACAACTGCTTACGAATGTCACAATTCATTCCTTCGACACGACATTGAGCCTTTTCAATCGAACGAGTAATCCATGGATGTTCAATCACATTGTCTTCTTTCACACCGAGGCGACGCATCATATTAGACATCCGTTCCGCCGCAAAAATACGCAATAAATTATCTTCCATAGAGAGATAAAATTGCGAGGAACCGGGATCTCCCTGCCGACCGGATCGACCACGAAGCTGATTATCGATACGCCGCGACTCATGACGTTCCGTCCCCAGCACATGCAAACCACCGGCTGTAATCACCGCATCGTGACGCTTCTGCCAATCGGCTTTTCGTTTTTGAATTTCTTCTTCCGTCGGGTTATCTAATTCACTTACTTCTGCTTCCAAATTACCACCCAAAACAATATCAGTTCCTCGACCCGCCATATTCGTGGCGATAGTCACTGCACCAGGACGCCCCGCTTCAGCAATAATTTTCGCTTCGCGTTCGTGATTTTTTGCATTGAGAATTTCATGTTTAATATTCGCTTTTTTCAAAAAACAGGCGACTAATTCTGATGCTTCAATCGATGCCGTGCCAATCAACAGGGGCTGACCTTTCTCATGACGTTTCTTGACTTCATTAACAATCGCATCGAATTTTGCATCCGCCGTTAAGTAAACTTGATCGGGTTCATCGCAGCGAATCATGGGCCTATTCGTGGGGATGACAACCACTTCCAGTCCGTAAATCTTTTGCAACTCGAAGGCTTCGGTATCCGCGGTGGCAGTCATACCGGATAATTTTTCATAAAGGCGAAAATAGTTTTGAAACGTAATAGTAGCCAATGTCTGATTTTCTAATTGAATAGTTGCAGCTTCTTTTGCCTCTACGGCTTGATGCAAACCATCCGACCAACGGCGTCCCGGCATCAAACGGCCCGTATGTTCATCTACAATAACGACTTCATTATTTTTTACAATGTAATGAACGTCTCGATAAAAAAGCGTGTGCGCGCGTAAAGCAGCATAAACATAGTGCATCAACGATATATTAGAGACATCGTATAAACTTTCTCCGGCCTGCATAAGCCCTTGCTTTATCATTAACGCTTCGATCGTACGATGCCCTTGTTCAGTCAAATAAACCTGCCGATTTTTTTCATCCAGCGTATAATCCCCTCGATTTTCAGGGGGAACTTCCTCTTCTTTTTGCCCCTCTTGCATTTTTTGCAATTTTAATTGAGGGATGAATTTATTTATCTCTACATAAAGATCCGATGATTCTTCCACTTGTCCTGAAATAATTAAGGGCGTTCTAGCTTCATCAATTAAAATTGAATCCACTTCGTCAATGATCGCGTAATGCAATGGCCGCTGCACGCGTTGATCCAAATCAAAAACCATGTTATCGCGTAAATAATCGAAACCGAATTCGTTATTGGTGCCGTAAGTGATATCAGCCGCGTAAGCCACTTGTTTCTCAACTGGCTCCATTCCAGGCACGTTAACGCCCACCTTCAAGCCGAGGAATTCATAAATAGGCTTCATCCATTCAGCATCACGCTTAGCTAAATAATCATTTACCGTAACGATGTGAACGCCCTTGCCCATCAATGCGTTCAAATAAGCTGGCATCGTAGCCCCTAAGGTTTTACCTTCACCAGTACGCATTTCAGCAATTTTTCCACCATGGAGAGTCAAGCCACCAATTATTTGGACGTCGAAATGACGAAGCCCGAGCGTGCGAACGCTGCTTTCCCGAACCACCGCAAACGCTTCTGGCAATAAAGCATCGAGCCCTTCTCCATCGACTAAGCGTTTTTTGAATTCATCGGTTTTAGCGCGAAGATCGGCATCGGAAAAGGCCTGGATTTCTAGCTCTAGTGCATTAATTCTTGATACTATTTTGGAATAGCCTTTGAGCAAACGCTCATTACGCGTACCGAAAGCTTTCCTGATAATGTTGCCAAGCATAGACGCATTGTATATCATTCGAAAAAAAAGTGGAATTTCTTTAATAAAATGAACCAAATACCACCCAAGGATCCTAAGCGAATCAGTCGCTGTTTTGAAACAGGACTCCTCAAAACGATTGCCCAAAAAGCCAATCAAATCGCGACACTCGAAAAACTACTGGCTCGCTTTCTCCCCAAAGAACTCGTACCTCATTGTCATGTGATGAATATCTCGGGCAATACCTTGATTCTGCAGCTCGACAGCGGAGCTGTCGCCATGCGCGTTCTTTACCTAACTCCTTCGCTTCTAAAACAACTCGCCCAACAGGAAGTCCAACTCGCGGCTATTCAATGCCGTGTTCGACCTTAATGTTTCATTCCTGTGAAAATCACTCAATATATTCGTCTCCATCACATAAATTTACATGTGCTTATCCGGAGAGTGAGATGATTCATTTATGGTTTCTTGATCGGGATTTCTAGGTGCTGCTAACTGCACGGTTATTCTTAATTACCCACTGTGATAAAAGATCATAAATCTCACTTAAATTAGCCAACTGTCTTTCCTGCACACCAGTCAGGTCAGGTGGTGTCTATTTTGAAATGCATCTAGTTTACATTTCACCATTCTAAGCAGAGTCAAAAAAAATTAGGACGCTCTCCCGTATTACCCTCAAAAAACCTATTGCGTACATAAATCACTATTGACGCATTAGGACTTGCTCCCGCCCTCATGAGACTTCTCACCATGCGCACGGACTCCCGATTACATGTAAAGTACAAAGAAGTACTATTACCACTATTTGTAGTGCTTAGATTAACATCAGCACCTGCTTGAATGAGTTGATCAACAACCTCCTCAAATCATCTTTGACACGCTATCATCTATGCAATAGCTCCGTTAGGTCCTTTTTGATTCACATCCGCCGTGATGAATCAATTGCGTTATGATCTCGAGATCGCGATATTGAATCAAATGTCATAGCAGCGGCTTCAGATTCAGGTCTGCAGCCACGTTCAACAGCATGATCACAATCTTCCGTTGAACTAGCGCATCCTTCTCATTTTTCACACCCCTGAGAGAAAATAATCGGTTAACCGTTCCCATCAATGGCGTCAGCTCTTGTGCCGCCCCAAATCTCATTGTGGCTGTTTTTATCGGAGCTCGAGTTATTCCAGTGACTGCTCCGCTGGACACCCTTATTAACCCTTCGCACCAGCTTCGATTAAAACCGCTACTACTTGCTTACAAGCGTAGAATATAGTATATTAGCGTAGCAAAACGATGGAGTTCTCCATACCTCATCCAGCCTCTAATTCCTGGATGAAAAATTAAATATTTAATAACTCCAGCTGGCCCACAAGCTGTCTCCTGAAGCGGCGCGAGTCCGCCAGGCAACAACCCCTTTGGGTTGTGTCCTTTTTCTTCAACTAAATATTTCACTATTACCAATTGGTTAAATTTAGCTGCAATGTGAAACGCTGTTCTATTAGGGGGATTTAGGCATCCGTAAAAAAAGAGGCTGATAGACATGATATTCTTTGTCAATGATAAAATATTTCAATGACTTAGATCACCCGTTTCAAAAGCTCGCTCTATAACTTCGATTTAATAATGCCAAAATAATAATCATGATCCCATTTAAAATTGGGAGAATTTAATAATTTCGAAATAAACTTGTGAAATATTGGCTGACTCATACAATCAGCATCAGTATTTTTTATTAAAACGTGATTATCTTGACACATTAAAAAAAGCTTAAAAAGGAAACATTAGCTTCCGTTGATAATAACGTTTAAGATCCGCGTTAAAACGAATAGCAAAATGGGCGGCTTCTATGTATGTCCAACACAGATATTTATTTTCATTCTTCCGATTATTCTCACCTTTCTTTTTGCCAT
>NZ_VFIV01000051.1 GCF_019425495.1 Coxiella endosymbiont of Ornithodoros amblus | reverse complement strand
ACGTTCTTTTCGTCAAAACTGATTGTTGACACAACAACCCAGGGCCTATACGTATGGAGCAAAGCAGAATACGGGAAAATAATGATCTCGTCTATCGCCCCCGTATTTCGCTGCGCTCATAGGGGGTCAGCAACTCGATCTTTTAAATTTCTTTACTTCAAAGAATTGATCTTCCCAAAAAATTAATACTCAAAAGTGTAATTATAAAAAAGGAAAATGTTATTGACTGATAAATACTAAGACATTATTCTTAGTTTATTAGATTATAAAATACAGATTAGCATTTGAAAATAATAAAAAGGATATCAAGGATGCAACCTACATATACACTAGAACTCAGCGAGTTAGAATATCAAGTTGATCGTTTATTGTGCTCTTTAGAACGATTAAAATCAGAAAATAATGCGTTACGTAAGAAATTAGCCACTCAAGTTCGGGAGCGTTCATTATTGGTTGAAAAAAACCTTCAAGTCGCCCAGAAAATTAAAAAAGTAATTACACAATTAAGGGAAGAAATTCCATGAGCGACAACAACAGCGAACAGAGTCTTATTTCCGTAAAAATCCTTGATCGCAGCTATCACATTAAATGCCCCCCCCAGCAAACCAAAGCACTTCAAGAAGCAGCCGCTTACGTGGAAGAAGAAATGCGTAAAATACGCCAAACAGCGAATATCAACAGCATAGAACGCATCGCTGTGGTCACTGCTCTCAATATTTACCATGAACTCATGCAGTTGCGTAAACAAAAAAATAATTACATCGATGTCATGAATCAACGCATTCAAGATTTGCAACGGCGAATTGAAAATTTTCTGGAAAAAAATACTGAAATTGAAGTATAATATGAGAGTATCCTCTGTGACTCGTGGCAAGGACTACATATTTGAACCGATACGAGTATGACAGGGAATTGGCTGTGGTCACGCTGTTGAGCAAGCCCGTTTTTCGTGGTTTCATGAATCCGAGGGAAGCCTGAAGTCAGTGCCCGCCAGTCCCACCTGAGCCTTTGGGTTCAATTAATAGGCTTGCAACGATGTCATAGAGGGTTTTATGTGTTCAATACTTAACAAAAATCAACTACGCTACCAATTGCGCCAGCGCCGAAACGAACTTTCCTTACAAGAAAAAAATGAAGCTTCTGAAATCATTTCTAAAAAAATTGTGGCACTTCCCATTTTTAAGTCTAGCGAACGGCTGGCGTTTTATTTATCGGATGACGGCGAAGTCGATATAAGAACCGCAGTATCAAAAGCGCTCGAAGTGAAAAAAGACTGTTTTTTACCAATTTTGCACTGCACTTTAGATCATCATTTAGATTTTTATTCGTATTGCCACAAAAGCGAATTAATTAAAAACCGTTTCGGCATTGAAGAACCCGACCCAACGCGGGAAACACGCATCGCCACAAAGGAGCTGGATTTAATCTTTTTACCACTTGTCGTTTTTGATAAAGAAGGTAATCGTCTTGGCCGCGGCGCAGGCTACTACGACCGCACCCTGGCTTTTTTAAAAGATTCAAATGCTCAAAAACCCAAACTGATCGGTGTGGCTTATGAGTTCCAAAAAATTAATTCAATAACTACAGAAAAATGGGATGTCCCTTTAAACAGTGTTGTAACTGAAAAAAATATTTATCACTTCTAATGTTTTCTTCGTAACAGAAATCTGATAGATAACAAAATTATTAATAACGGAACGACCACAGGAAAAATAATCGGGAATAGAATAATTGCCAATAATCCCCATAAAAAAGCAAATACAGCTAAAATTATGACACCGACACCACTGAAAACTAAGAAAAACAGAATCGCAATGCTCAACACTACAATTGTAGCAATGATAACGCCCCAAACGCCTGCCGTGATAGAGAGGGTTAGCTCCAGAACCGGAAAGAGCAAATACCAACCGGCGACGACTAATAAAATAATAAATAGCGCAATAAGCCACGGGGAAGCCCGTCGCTTGCATGAAGGTGTTTTATCCACTTTAGATCTCCTTTTAATTAAAGATTTACGGTTTTAAACTATAGCGAATTTTAATCCATAATAATCGGAAATCTGCCTGGCGCCAAGCCTTAACGCCGTCCATTGATAACACATTTTTATAGCCCATTTTTTTAATGATCTCGGCAGCCAACGTGGAGCGAAAACCACCATCGCAGTAGAGTATTAATTTGCGGTTGCGATTGGGGATCAATCTTTCGATATCTCGTTCGATAACACCTTTTCCAAGATGAATGGCCGAAGGCAAGTGTCCCTCATGCCATTCGCTTTCTTCGCGCACATCAAAAAGCTCAAAGTCTTCTTTCATTGCCCATCATTTTTTTATGGTATAGATATCCGTTTCTTTAATGTGCGATTTTGCTTCTTTGGCAAGAGCCACGAAACTAGGACTGAGTTCTTTTATCTTTTTCTCCTAAACTTCGTAACTATTTAGCCTGTGGATAGAAACGTCCATTTTTCAGCCATTCACGTTAGGTGCTTGAATAGTCACTAAAAATCCACTTCCGCTAAATTTCCTTTTTTCTCCAGCCAATCCCGACGATCCGCCGTGCGTTTTTTTGCTAAGAACATATCCAAAAGCTGTTCCGTTTTATCTTTAGCCTTGACAGTTAATCGCACTAAATGACGTGTATCCGGATTCATTGTCATTTCGCGCAATTGGGACGGATTCATTTCACCCAAGCCTTTAAGACGTTGGATATTAATGGCGCCTTTTAATTTTTCCGCTTTAATGTGATCTAAAATACCTTCTTTTTCCTCTTCATCCAAGGCATAAAACACGTCTTTGCCAACGTCAATACAATACAAGGGCGGCATGGCACATACACATGGCCGCTCACTACTAAAGGGTAAAAGTGTTTCATAAAAAGTGCGCATGCATAATAACTAGCGATATGATAACCATCGGAATCGGCATCCGCTAAGATGCAAATTTTTCCATACCTAAGGCCTTCTAAATACTGGAATCGGGATCAACGCCAATTGCTATAGCGATGTCGTGAAGGGCCTGAGAAGCTAAGTACTTGTTTGGTATCGACTTCCAACGTATTTAATATCTTTCCACGAAGAGCCACGATGGCTTGAAAATTCTTATCTCGTGCCTGCTTTGCTAGCCACCGGCTGAATCGCCTTCCACTAAAAACAGTTCGCACTGTATTGGGTCAGATAAAATGCAATCCGCTAACTTGCCCGGTAATGCAAAGCCCGTTGTCACTTTTTTACGTTCAATTTTCTTGCTAATGCGCAATCGTTTTTTCGCATTAGCAATCACCAATTCAGCCAGCGTTTTCCCGATTTCAACATTATATAATTTAACCACAAACTAAACGCATCTTTAACGACCCCGGAGACAAACACAGTAGATTGGCGTGAAGTTAACCGCTCTTTAGTTTGGCCTGAAAACTGAGGCTCTTGCATTTTTACGGATAAGACATAATGGCATTGCTCCCAAATGTTTTCGGAAGCAAGCTTCAAATTATGTGGCAATAATTTGTGGATCTCACAAAATTCACGCATGGCTTCTAATAAGCCTATTCGCAAACCGTTGACATGCGTCCCACCTTGCGGCGTTGGGATTAAATTCATGTAACTTTCTCTAACGCCTTCTTTATCTTTAGGCAACCACGCCAGCGTCCAATCCGCTTTCCCCATTTCTCCCGAAAAACTGCCCACCCACGGCTCTTCGAGTAATCGTTCACGATCGCGCAAGCTATCTGCTAAATTAGGTTTTTAAGCCTTCGGCGTAATACCATTGAAACCGTTGACCCCGGTGTTCTCATCGATAAAATGAACGTGAGACCATGGCATAAAACGGCCTTAGCCTGCATAGTATGTTTTAAGGCGGAAATCCCAAATTTTACAGAATCAAAATAATGCGGATCGGGCCAGAAATGAACGCTTGTACCACTTTCCGATCTATTGCGCGATCCCACCGGGCGTAGTTTCGCCATTTTTTTCACCATTGGCGAAATCCATTTGATAAATTTTACCGTCTTTTTTTACTTGAACAGTAAGTTTTTTTTGGACAGCGCATTAACAACGGAGATGCCAACCCCATGCAGCCCCGGAATATTCGTAGGTTTTCGTTAAAAATTTAGCACCGGCGTGCAAACGCGTTAGAATTAATTCGACGCCTGTTAATTTGTGTTCGGGGTAAACATCGATAGGCATTCCGCGACCATCACATCATCAACGACTTCTAATGAGCCGTCTTTATAGAGAATTACCTCCACATTTTGTGCAAAACCCGCAATAGCTTCATCGACACTATTATCAATGGCTTCATGAGAAAGATGATTTTGGCGAGAAGTATCCGTATACATCCTACGGCGGCGTTTCACGGGCTCTAACCCACTCAACACTTCGATCGCTTCGGTAGCATAGCCTTTGCCAATGGTTTTTTCGTTGGCATTGCTCTTCGGTTCAATCCACGTTATCGTTCTTAACTTCATGATGGGAAACCCAGACTGTCATCCCGCAAAGCGGAAAAGGATAATTTTCATAAAATTGAGTTGCTCGCGACAATGCAATTGTACACTAAGCTTATGCGTTATCTGTATACTTTATTATCTTACGCTGCCTTACCCTTTGTATTGCTGCGTATGTTATGGCGATCTCGACGGGTCGAAGGTTATCGTTATCGTTTATTGGAGCGTTTTGGATACATTAAGTCGTTTGACTCTGATGCGCCTTCCCTATGGCTTCATGCCGTTTCGGTGGGGGAAGTGATCGCTGCCGTTCCGCTGATTAAAGCGCTGTTGAACCATTATCCTCATTATTCCTTGATGGTTACTACAACCACCCCCACAGGTTCTTTGCAAGTCCAAAAAATTTTTAAAGACAGGGTTCGTCATGTCTATTTGCCGTATGATCTTCCAGGTCCCGTCAACCGTTTTTTAAAACGCGCGCATCCTCAATTAGCAATTTTAATGGAGACCGAACTTTGGCCTAATTTATTGCATTATACAAATAAGCGAAATATTCCTGTGTTGTTAGCCAACGCCCGTTTATCCGAACGTTCGCTTCAAGGTTACCAAAAGATAGTCCCCCTCGCGCGAAAAATGTTAACGCAAATTAACTGCGTCGCTGCTCAAAGCCTAGTGGATGGAGAGCGTTTTGTTCGCCTGGGGCTTTCAAAGGATCGATTACTGGTCACGGGTAGCATGAAGTTCGATCTTCATTTGCCCACTTCCGTTATCCAAGAAGGAAAATCGCTTCGAAAATCATGGGGCGAGCGCCTGACGCTTATGGCGGCCAGCACCCATGAAGGTGAAGAAATTATTGTGCTGGAAACCTTTCGTCAACTCCGTGCTGAATTTCCCGATGCGTTTTTAATCCTAGCACCACGCCACCCCGATCGGTGCACGAAAGTAGCCCGGCTGTGTGAAAATACAGGCTTTTCAATCGTGAGGCGAAGTCTCCAACAATTCCCGACTCAAAAAATGGACATCTTATTGGGGGATACCATGGGAGAATTGTGCCGACTTTATGCAGCAAGCGACGTCGCCTTTGTCGGTGGTAGCCTGGTTCCGGTTGGCGGGCATAATTTAATTGAGCCCGCCGCTATTCAGCTTCCTATTATTAGCGGGCCTCAATTGCAAAATTTCGTGTTAATTAGTGAGCTGTTAAAAAGAGCGCAGGCCTTATTGATCGTAAACGATAGCGAAAGTTTATATCACGTGGTTTCTCAGTTATTTAAAAGCCCTAATGAAAGAAGTGCTTTAGGAAAGCGAGCCTATCAGGTCACTGCGGCGAATACTGGTGCTGTAAATAAACATATGCGATGGATCAGCAGTCAGTTAATTTCACCGAATTTGTAATAGAGATGCCTCTAAATTGAAATCCTTATCACTAGCTATTCTTTTGGCATTATTCTTGCGACAGTTTCTTAGCATAAAATACGTATTCACGTATCCCCAAAAAAGGCCGGTGCGAATGCAGTAAGAGAATAGCAATCTACCTAAAACTAACAAAAACTAGCACAGTGTATCTAACCCGATTTAGAGAAGCGCTTATGCTATTAACGCTATCAGAAATTTCTTATTTATTTTCATATTCCTTAACAACGGAATGGACTTTCTGAAAAATGTCTAGGGCTTTCCGCCTAGGAGAAAAAACCTCGTCCGGCATACGGGGAGCTTTGGGTTCGGATTTCACTTTATCTTCATATGCTTTTACGCATGTAGTGATTTCTTTCTTAACCGTACGTCGGATTTCTTTATGCACTTTTTCTAATTGACTTATTTATTTTTATTTCTAATTTTTTCTTTCTTTAACTCAGCAATTTTATTATTTATAGGCTCCAAGTACCCCTCGTTTATTCCGTCGATCAATTTCTGCATCAACTCACAATTTTTGATGAAAATAAGAAAATCAATGTACTTTAATTTCAAAAGTAATTGGTTGAAATTTAATTTTTTCCCTAATAATCGTCGACTAATTTCATCATGCATTCACAGCTAAAATTTTCTAATCCGCATTCTTTCTAAGAAGCGTAATACAAGTTTACTAACATAGAATCCAACGCATTCAAGCTAAAAAAATCCGACGCCATCGACACTAGTTAAAAATAGAAAATAGAAACAATTTAGGATGCTTGCAGGTTGAAGAGTTATCTTCGTAAAAAACACCGGCTAGTTTACTTAAAAGTCTGAAATTCCGCCGCGCCTCATCGAGGAATCCAAATGAATGAGTCTCAGCGAATTCACAGATGAAAGTTTTCTTCGGCTTCGCACATAAATATTCCGTTATTGAGTCATCATTAAAAATGACGCAATAAACGCTTCCCATAAAAGCGTTGATAGGGCGTTCTCTTGTTCATTAATTGAAGGGATTTTTTGTAGAGATTCGTTTTCAAGATATTCGTACGATAATTGCTTCGCTTCGATAAGTGTCCAAAGATTCTTTATAGCAGTGTTCGAATATTTCTTAATCGATTGGAAAATAAGGTTGAAACGATATTTTTCAATATTTTCTTAAAGCCATTTGTTAAATTCTACTTTTGATACGGAAGACCTTTATGTTTTTTCTATTGATTACTGGAGTACGTTGGTTATTAGATTGAGGAGCGCGAGGGGAAAATTTCACAAGCCAAGCCTATCTCTTTGCACGTTAACCCCCTTTCCTTGGATCATAGTTTTGACTATTAGGATGCTCCTTTTTCAAAAGTTTTTAGCTTGCTTTTTAGCCTCTTCAAGAGTAACTGCTTCCGTCGCTCTAAGAATTTTACAGGCATTTTTCTGATCTGCGGAGGAGTTTTGGTCGCGAAAATCAAAAGAATACCTCATTATTGGAAAACCCTCCTAATGAACTATGACGGCGTCATGGAATCATTAACAGCTATTTTTTCTCTTCCTTTTCTTCAATTCCGTGAACGATAGCTACGGGAGTTATATAAAATTTGATTGAATTAGCGGGTCGCATTTCAATTTGAAGTTGGTGAAGTCGCCCCATGATATTACTGAACTGCTTTTGCGTTTTCGTTGACTTCTCGCAAGTGTCGATACAAATCAGAAGTTTCTTTTCCTTTTGTGACTGCTTCCTTCTTTTGGATAGCAGCGCTAAGCGATTGAGTCAAACGATCTTCCTACTTGGAGTAAAACAGCATTATATACCTCTGAATATCCGATCGATGTTGCTGTTTAATTCTAATTTCTGATCCCATCGCCCACTTGAACACACTAAACTTGTACTACATTTCTTTTATATCCTTCTGTCCTTGACTGTACCCCCACAATTGCTGACACCGTCCCCGTCGTAGTTAGTGAAATTGTTTACGTACTTTACAAGTAACGTCAAAATGGGTCAAGCGATATTACCTTGGAATTTAGAAGAAGGCTTATCGCCGTGTTGTATTACAATCTCGATAAGAGGTCTTAATGCCTCTTTGTCTCCTACTCTCTTTTTGCTGTTATATAAAAAAACTGCATATTCAAATAACGATTGGTAATTCCGCTTTTTACGCTAGAATTCGTTATATAAATATGGTAAAAGCATTTCAGGAAATCGAACCGCCTCTTTTAATTTTTTTTACCTCTCGGATATCCTTCGTGGCTGAAACAGCTTCCAGTAACTTTTCAAAAGTATTCCATTTTTTGTCAAAAGCTTCCTCCAGTTTTGTATAAGATTCATTTAATTACTTTTTTGCATTTTCGCGTTTATCAAACTCTCCCTCTATCTCTTCAAGCTGTATGGATAGATCATACAAAATTTGAGGAATGCACACGACAAAGGTCTCTCCTTTAACTTGTCTTGCATCTGGCTCAAATGTGATTCTAGATGGTCCCTCAGGAAGACTTCGAGTATTTTATCTTTCTGCTTTCAGAAAAAGATGGTTTCTGCAACCTCACGTCTTTCCTTCAGCAAAGCTCTATCTAATCTCAATTTTATTTTTTCTTTCTGACTTTTATTCAATTCTTCTATGGGATATCCATTTTTTTTTGGCAGAATTAATTATGGTTTCTGTCACAATTTCCATTATCACTAGACAACACTTAAGTCGCAGCCATTCGAAACGCATTCTCTTCGATTCACTTATCTAAGTCTTGAAAATACAGGTGTGACCCCCAGAATACAGCGAAGTTTGGTTTCATTACACTCATCAACGGCTTTTTTAGCGAGACTGTCAGGTTTAGTAATTTGCTGTTCATAATATGCCTGACACTGGTCCTCTTGTTCTTTATCTAAATCTAAAGGGGGCAGCGCTGTTTCAGAGGCAAGGTTAAACAAAGAAAGCTTGCTAGATACCGGTTCGGTCAGTGATTTAAAAGGGGTTTTCTGTTTAGTTCATTAGATTTCTTTAGCTCATCATAAAACAGCAACGCAAGGGTATCTTTCCAGAACTATTTTCTTGTTAGTTAGAAACTTGAACTCAACAGCTTGAGTAACAGCCGACTAGATAGCACGTCCTTATGTTAATGGAAAAATTTTCTTGTTATAAATTTATCGCTTTGAAATACCAATAAACAGAGTCAATCGTTTTAAAGTTAATTTATTATTTTAAATAAAAGGCCACTGCTTAAAGTTCCATTAAAAATTATTTTAAATATCCTCTAGAAAATTCAATCAATTCTCACGCCACGGCGGACATGGTCACAAGAACGCTTTAAATTACCGATAATTTATGGCGCACACACTGCTTTTCAACCCAATGCCTTACTTAAGGTGGTTTTTCCAACTTGTCTCGAGCCCTCAATAAAAACCATTTTCTTTTTGAGATCTTCAACTCGAATTATTGTTCGTACTGTGCACTGACCATTATGCTGTCTAATAGGGCAACCCATCTTGTTAAACTTACATTCAATCACTGTAAGATGCCGTTAAAACAGATAAATTGGATACAATAAATAG
>NZ_VFIV01000100.1 GCF_019425495.1 Coxiella endosymbiont of Ornithodoros amblus | reverse complement strand
CCAATTCGTTCGCTCTATCAGGAGATAACACTCCTGCTCCGATCCAAGCGCAGCGCTAAAAATCCAGCGGCGATTTGCAGAAAATCAATCTGAAATAAGCCACAAAATCGTTGCAGTCGTCGATAACGCGAGCTGACTTTCGCCTCCCCTCCAAAGGCTAAGGCAATCTCAGTTAAATTAATCGTTTTTACCGCAAATAAACTTAACAGCATGCCCACAAAGCAGCTCTTTCGCGCTTTGTTCCACCCTAAATATCCATTTTAAACTGGTTACTAACCCACTGATGTCTTTCATCAAGAACCCCTTATCCTTCAATAACATCAGGAATTCTACTGAATACTCAGCAGCTTTTCTGACCATTTCATCAACTTAACTGCTTTTGTTATGTATAGAGGTTTTCAAAAATGACATTAAGTCATAACACAATAACTCTGTACCTTCACGCTTAATCGCAGAAATTTTATAAACAGGGCCTTTCCAATTGAGTCGATTTATAATTTCCTGACACTGCACTTGCGTGACCTCAGGAGGCAGTAAATCAATCTTATTAAAAACCAACCAGCGTGGTTTTTGCGAGAGGTTTTGACCAAATTGTTCGAGTTCGCTGATGATCCCCTGAATAGATTGAACGGGATCAGAACCATCTAAGGGAGTGATATCGACAATATGTAATAATAATTGGGCTCGTTCTAAATGTTTGAGAAACTGAACGCCGAGGCCTGCGCCCTCGCTAGCACCTTCAATTAACCCCGGGATATCCGCAATAACAAAGCTTCGGTATTCTTCCACGCGAACAACGCCTAAGTGCGGATACAATGTTGTAAAAGGGTAATCCGCAATTTTGGGGATTGCCTTGGAGACAGCATGCATGAAGGTGGACTTTCCGGAATTGGGCAACCCAAGTAAACCGACATCAGCTAATAGCTTAAGTTCAAGTTTAAGTTCGCGGGCTTCACCCTCTTCTCCAAAGGTGGTCTTCTGAGGAGCGCGATTGGTGCTGCTTTTAAAGTGCGTGTTTCCTAGACCATGCCGACCCCCGCGAGCGACGCAGAGTTTATCACCAGCCTTAATCAGATCACCAATAAGCTCGCTCGTTTGTTTGTCGTAAACGGTTGTGCCGAGGGGCACCGGAACTATTAAATCTTCACCCTTTTTCCCACTTCGGAGCCGTCCCATACCAGGCTGCCCGTTTTGCGCCCGTAATAAACGTTGATAGTAAAATTCGACTAAAGTACTGACGGATTTATTTGCTACAAAATAAACATTGCCACCGTCGCCACCGTCGCCACCATCTGGCCCACCGCGAGGTATAAATTTCTCACGACGAAAGCTAAGGCAACCATGCCCCCCATCGCCTGCTTCTACACGCACAAATACCTCGTCAACGAATTTCATGCTTTAGTCTACTCAACCTCATTCTTAATAAATGGAGCCTGATCAAGACCCGCACAAGTTTTACATAAAAGAAGAACACTTCTCTTCCACCCTTTCCACTTACCGGAAATGGTGGAAGAGAGGAAATTATCTGAGACGGCAGAGTAGTCGCAACAAAGGATAATTCTAAGACTGCCTTTCTTCAAGCGGCTCAATGGAGACAAAGTTACGCTTCTTCGGACCCTTGCGTGTAAATTTTACTTTGCCTTCGACCAATGCATACAAGGTATGATCACGACCTACACCCATATTTTCATCAGGACGATAATGCGTACCTCGTTGTCGAACAATAATATTCCCCGCAAGCACACGCTCTCCCCCAAAGCGCTTAACACCCAGCATTTTAGGATTGGAATCACGTCCATTTCGCGTACTACCACCGGCTTTTTTATGCGCCATCTGTTTTCACCTCTTTTTTCGCCTTTCCTAATGCTATTCTCATAATTTTAACTGCGGTAAAGGCTTGTCGATGTCGTTTCCGTTTCATGTGATGTTTACGGCGTTTGAACTTGATGATTTCAATTTTGGCTTGCCGCCCCTGATCTACCACTTCCGCCGTCACCGCTGCGTTTTTCACGGAAGGCGTTCCGATGTAAAGCTCATCACCTGCTGCAACCATCAATACATTATTAAATTTCACGGGTTGACCGACACCTTGCGCCAACTTCTCTACTTTTAACATTTGCCCTTCGGTAACGCGGTGCTGCTTACCTCCGGTTTTAATGATTGCATACATCATCAAATCCTCTGCTAATCAGAAAGAGGTACATTTTACGGAATCTTTTGGGAGATGACAAGCATGAGGACCAGGCGTCTATGAGTTGGCAGATAGGCGAGGGGGCGGGAATTGAGGCATAACAACTGAATTGGTGGATAATACTTTCATAGCCAGGAAATTCTTTTAATAAATCAGTCTCATCAGCTATTTCAAAATCCCGAAAATCAAATCCTGGCAAAACAGCGCAACCATACAAACCCCACAACTCATAGACCCTTTTACAGTAGCCGAAAACCAAACGCCTGCCTTTACTGCAAGCTAAAGCTTCGACTCCCCCCCATCAACTAATGGATCGCCTACAATAGCCCGATTATACTTCCTCGAAATGGGATCTAAATAAATAAAAATGGGATGATCAAGCTCCCTGCATGATGATACCAAACTTCGTCAATTTTATCCGGTGTCAAGCGAAAAAATCGCTTCTTGGCAAAAGATAATAAATTAGACGTGCTGCAGGGCCGTTCGCCATCTTCAAATTCTTAACAGCACATTAACTACTGCTCTTTACTCAGCGTATAAATCTTCTCTTTACGCATTAGTCACCGGATTATTAAAGCTCCTTACGCACAAACAAGCGACATTAAAATCTTTACACGTTTGGTAAAATGCTGCGGTCTCGATATCAATAGCATCTGCGGATTTATCTTTAAAAACAATTTCTTATAATCTTTAAATCTTTATACTAAGTTAAAAAGACCCAAAGGAAAAATCCCTTTACATGAGTAGATCTCCCATTACATGAAGGGTCTTTTTCTGGTGCGTTCGTTCTGATTGTGAGTTTACGCTTTGATATAGAAAGATTCTAGAAAGATTGAAATCAGCCATGGCTGAATTATTGGTGAGTAATTTCTGCTCATTGCTTACACTGAGGACAGAAAGATTGGCAAGTTTTTATTTCTTCGTGGCGAAAACAATTCGTCGTATGGTCATTAACCATCCCCACCGCCTGCATGAAAGCATAACAAATCGTGCTCCCAACAAACTTAAATCCTCGCTTTTTCAGATCCTTGGACAAAACATCCGAGATAGGTGATTGAGTAGGTATTTGCTTGGAATTTTTCCACTGATTCTGGATAGGATGCCCACCGACAAAATGCCATATGTAATCGGAGAAGTCCCCCCCCTTTTTTTTAACTTCCAAAAACGTTTTTGCATTGTCTATAGTAGCTTGAATTTTTAATTTATTGCGAATAATGCCAGCATTTTCTAATAAGCGATCTATTTTACGCGGGTTATATTTTGAAATAATTGATGCGTCGAAATTATTGAAAGAGTCTCGATAGTTGTTTCGCTTTCTTAGAATAGTCAACCAGCTTAAACCAGTCTGCATCCCTTCTAAAATTAAAAATTCAAACAACAATCGATCGTCATAGATGGGAACTCCCCATTCCAGATCATGATAATGAATGTAAAGAGGATCATTGCTTACCCAGGCGCATCGCTCCTTGGGAATATTAGTTTTCTTTTTATTCATGAGATCTCCTGCACTTACAGTCACTCCAATAATTTAAAAAGTCAGAGTTACTTGACAGTTCCAAAGAACCACCCCTAGCATGTGGAACCATGAAAGCGACGCTTAAAAAAGACACATTTGAGATCGAATCCCTTCGACAGCCCGTGCGAAAGGACATTGAAGCAGTGGATGCACTGGTTGTCAAAGAACTTTCTTCGGATGTGCCTTTGATTGAGACCATCACCCAGCATATTATTCAAAGTGGTGGGAAACGGCTACGACCGCTGGTTGTGTTGTTGACAGCACGCGCTTGCGGTTACAGGCAAGACGTTGAAAATCAGGAACTCGCGACGGTTATCGAATTTATCCATACAGCGACCTTACTTCACGACGACGTGGTTGATAAATCAACGCAACGCCGCGGTCAAAAGACCGCTAATGCGCTCTGGGGGAATTCTGCGAGCGTGTTGCTTGGAGATTTTTTGTATTCCCGTGCCTTTCAGATTTTGGCACGGCGTAGTAACGTTCCTGTAATGAAAATACTCGCGACAACCACGAACCAAATCTCAGAAGGAGAAGTGTGGCAGTTGATGAATCAAAATGATCCCGATATCGATGAGGCGACTTACTACGAAGTGATTCGCCGTAAAACGGCTCAGTTATTTTCCGCTGCCGCTGAAATCGGTGCTATTGTCGCAGCAAAAAATAAAACCTGGCAAAAATCCATGGCCGCATTCGGTTTGCATTTAGGCATGGCTTACCAAATTATTGATGATCTTTTAGATTACAGCAAAGATGCTTCGGCACTTGATAAAAATGTGGGAGATGACTTGGCGGAAGGGAGAGCCACACTTCCCTTGATTTACGCTAAACAACAAGCGCAACCCGCTCAAGCCGAACACATCCGCGAAGCTATTAAAAATGGGGGCCTGAATGGTTTGCAGTGGATAATGAAGCTTATGGATGAAACTCGGGCCAGAGAATACACTCAACAATGTGCTCTGAGGCAAGCAGAAAAAGCGCATACTTACTTACAGCAACTTCCGCCCTCACCCTATCGAGATGCGTTGAACGCGCTAACGCAGTTTGTAGTAAGCCGTCATTATTAATCAATTGCGATGTGGGGGACCTATCCAGTAAACTTCGCACATCGTTGGAAACCTACTTTTTCTAAACGGGGTGTAGCTCAGCCTGGTAGAGCACTGCCTTCGGGAGGCAGGGGCCAGAGGTTCGAATCCTCTCACCCCGATTTAATAATCAATAGCGCGTAGGCTAGCTGAGCTTGCAAAGCTCAACGGTGCGAGATTTTATTCTCAAAAACTAGCATTCTTATCAAGATCAGCAGCCAAGTTGGCAGGAAAAATACCTTTAGCAAAATAACAATGAATACTTGAATATTGCCGGTCAATAGGATTTTTTCACATACCCATATTTTACTTGATTGTAATGAATGTAATTGACATCCTTTCCAAAATCATCTTCATTACAAATAAATGTGTTCCAAAAATCATCTTTGCCAAATTTCTCATTCTCCTTTTGATTTCTGAATCGTAGAAATTCTTTCAAATTTTTCTATTGAACGAGAAAAATAACCTTTAATTAAATTCCATCGTTGAGAATATTTTGCGTCATTTTCTGGTAACGATATAATCATACGGAGATGCAACATATTTCTTAATCACTCCTTTTACTTTCTTAACCGTTAATTGTTTTAACATAAAATAAATTCATACCAGCCTCTAAACAAACAGGTTTGTAAGATCCATCATAATTAGTGGTAATAGCTACAATAGGTACACGCAATTTGTTATTTTCTATCTTTCTTATTTCTTCTGTCACTTCTATGCCATTCATATCTGGCAACCCTACATTAATAAAAATGAGTTCATATTTATTTTTTGAAACATTTCAAGCGCTTTTTGTCCGGTTTCAGCAATATCTACGTGATCTCCTAAAATATATCAAAGTTACTTTCGCTATTTTTTTAGCTATTTCAAGGTCTTATACTATCAATTCTTAATACCAATATTTAAAAATTCTCCTTAAGATTCAACAAAATCGTCACTTAAAGGAAGCTTAAAATGTATCGTGCAAATAAATTGCGTTCCTTTCTCATACTCGCTAATTAAGTCGATCTCCCACTCCATTTCATGAATAAATTGTTTAACAATCCGCAATCCAAGGCCAATGCCTTTATAAAATCCTTTATTTTAAAGTGACAACCGAGAAAATTTCTCAAAAATATATTCTTTTTTTCTTTAGGGGTACCAATACCTGTGTCTTCAACAATAAATCGAACGATAACAAATTTATCCGTTTTTCGGACTAAATTTGATTTTAACTTAGCATACTTTTGTACAGTAAAGTTAATTGCGGTGATTAACAAGTTAATAATAATTCTATGAAGTCGATAGCGATCACCAATTAAAATTAGAGGCACACTGGAATAATAATCTAATTTTAATTTTAACTGTTTGTAGATTTAATCCGGTTGCTCAATTTTTATGGAACTGTCAAGAAATTTTTTTAGATCAAATTTATTTTTAAAAACAGATAGTAGCCAAGATTAAAATTTATAAAAATCCAAAATACTATTACAATAATCAAAAATCTCTTTAGCGAACTGCGTAATATCCCCTAAATATTCCTTTTAACTTTATTCGTTTCATGTTCCAATAAATAATTAGCTATCCCAAACACCATTTAAGGGTGTTCGAATATCGTGTTCCATATTTCGCATAAATTCAGTTTTAAAAAGGTCAGCCTGTTCAGCTATTTCTTTTGCTTTTCTCAATTCAGCTTCTATACTTTTAAGACGGGTGATATTAATCGTATTTCCAACAATACCTACGACGTTACCTTTTTCATCTAACAACGTTCTTTTATTTGAAAACTGAGAGATCCGCTCTCCTGAAAGAAAGATATTCACTTCCTCTCTCGCTATCATTTTTCATTTTTTATGACCTATAAGTCATTTTTTCTAAATTCATCAGCGGTTTATTTTTTAAAGAGTTCGTAATCCGTTTTATCTATAACATCGTTTGGTTTCTATAAGAATCCCATTTTCCGCAAACTTTCATTTTCCGTGGCGATTAGTCATAACAACACTCCCTTTCTTTCTTTCCAATAAATATCGCCATGAACGTTATCAACAATGTACTTTAATTTAAAATTTTCTGCTTTCAACTGTTCCACAGTTTTTTTAATTTAGCCACTTCATAGCGAGTATTCGTTTTCCAGAGTTAATAAAAATAAATGATTAAACAGATATATTGTAAAGTACAATCATTTATTTGATTGAAAAATATCTAAATAGGTATATTTTAACCTTACATCTATAGACTGTCGCTGTTTAAGATCCTATAGAGGATTTCGTTTATCCGTTTCAAAACATAACAGTGTCACATGGAGTAGTAACTGTTAAAAAACCTCGTACTTTAAGAGGCTGGAAATATGCATTTAAGTTCTTTCACTAGTATTCGTTGGAATTCCCACTGGCTATTATTTTACGTTGCAATAAGAAGTCAAACAGGTTTTAAAGTCACCCGTATATTGGCGAGCTTGGCTATTGCTTCTCAAAAACAGAGTCGACCCTTTTCTGCTCACCCTCCCCCCCTTCCACCAGTCTTTGATCGCTCACAAGTTGTATCGTCCACATCGACAGAAACCACTCTGCTTTTTATTTACCCCACATCATTTTTCAACAAGGTCTTTACCTCGTCTTCCCATTTTGGACACGATGATTAATAAGGACTTAGCTGAAACAATTTTTTTTACCTTTAAAAATAAAATCCATTGTTTATATTCATCACCCATTACAAACGTCTGTGAATTTAATTGAGACACTAATCAGTCTGGTAGCTAACCCTCAGAATATTTTTGTTCTTGGTAAGCATTATTCCGAATGTCAATTGGTCGTTGAACAAATAAAACAGTTTGGTGTTTTTTATCAGACATGCTCGATACAGATCAGTTTATGAAAATTTTCTAAAAATTTTATCCGAGATATTAATTGGTTATAGTTTAATGTAATGACTCATATAAAAGAAGACGTTGAGGAGATTTTAATTTTTGATCATAGCGGATATTATTTTTCATTTATTCCTGAAAAAATATTACGAAAATATAAAGTGATAGGAGTAGAAAAAACGACAGCGAGGTTAATAAATCTAAATGCACAGGTGTTTCCTCCTTTTCCTTTGTTTGGAGTCGATAATTAAGACACAAAAAAATTATAGAATCGCCTCTTATTACAGAAGCTACAATAAAAAATTACTGCCTTTAATATCGATCAAGGAAAATAATTTAATGTTCGGTGTCATAGGGTATGGATCCATTGGAAAGGCTATTAGCGATAAATTGTTATCGATGAATCATAAAGTCATCGTGTATGAAAATGATCCTAATCACTTAAGAATTGTAAATAAGATAAAAATTTAGTCACTACAAATGAATTATCGGAACTTGTAGAATTTTATGATTATATTTTTTTTGCACAGGTCGTGATGTCGCTACTTCAATTGATTCCTTTAGACTTTCTCATAAAAATAAAACTTTAATTAATTGTTCTTCTGAAGATAAAGAATTTCTGTCTCTATTACAACTTATCTAAAAAGAAAATAATGCTAAAGTAGCTGAAAAACCTTTGTCTGATGTTGAATATAAGACGGATATGAGCGACACTATCCGTATTCTTCGTTGATAATTTCCGATTAATTTCGATAATTCTGGTGAATCTGTTACTGCAAATGATATTCAATTTACTCGAGAACTTGTACTAGGGAGCGTATTATAAGCTATTCAATTTTTCAAAAAACCTGGAGATATTAAAGAAAGGCGGCGTTTATGCACTCGACCCTCAAATTCAAAGTTTTATAATTCGAGAATGGCTAAAATATCAACCAGATCAAAGTGTTAAAAAGGATATTATTGATAAATCCAAAAATAAAGAATAGATTTTAGAACATTCTGTAGGAACTTAGTAATCATGTGAGATTTTTTAAGAAAATTATACTGACAGAGACACTCACCATTTTCTACTAAAATAATTTAAATGTAAAAAAATCACGTAAGTTATACTGAACTTGTGAAGCTAAACAGTATAAAATTTATTTTATAAAAAATTGTCATCCTTATCAAGTTTAGCAGTCCAGCTTGCAAGAAAAATACCTTTAGCAATCTAACAATGAAAATTTGATTAGACTCTGCGATATTGTATTATTTTTCTTTCTTTTTTGTTTGGCTTCGCAAGTTTAGTATAACTTACGTGCTTTATCATAAACTACTAACTATAACTAGATGAATTAAAAGACTCGGACGATGAATATTAAAATCTAAAAATGTAAATATAGCTTATGGTTTTCAGTATCTTGATCATTTGTAGAGACTCTTAAATAGGAAAAATAGGAGTTGCAAAGTGGGTGTATGAATTTAAACAAATCTATGAAATCAATGTGTGCAGTGAAGGCGACATTGCTGAAGATACAAGTTTTATGACGCTATAGAATGTTCTTTAGGGGTGATTTTTTCTGTTCTTCCAGAAGCTCTTTCCAATAGATTATTAGAAAAACATGGATACTCGACCTGAAGAACAAGACACCACGAAAATACTGTGACACGACAGTCGCTATTTCTATAGTAAGAGTGGATTGCACAGCATATTTAAGAAATTTTAAGATCGATCCGATCATATTAACGTTTTTAACAATTTCCTTTTTTGCTTATATTACTTTATAATCTTAAAGACTTCTCAAAAGATATTTACTACCTTAGGAGCATGAATTTCTCGAAATTCAGTGTTATATCCTCGCTGTGTCTTACTCCTAAGTCTCCTAGTTGCGTCGATTCAACCTACAAAGTCATCTCCTCAGCAATCTTTTCTTGAATTTTTTTAAGCACTTTATTCAATTGTATTAGTTTTATTCGAATCACTGTATCTTTTTTATTCGTTAATTCTAAAACTTTAACAGCCATTAACTCGAAGAGCTGATCTCCAAGCAACGTTAATGCGTTCGATAAACAAAGGGAAAACCATCTTCTAAATGTCCCGATTGTTGAGGCAGTTTGGCAAAAGATAACTTCTTTTTTTGAGTTTGATAATTCCGTATTAGATTACCCATCTATTTATTGACAATTTCAGTTAATTTACACACCGCTAGTTTATTTCCATTTCGATAGGATAAGTGGATATAGTAATTATCAACAGTTTTTTCATCATTTAAAATAAAAATAAAAAAACGCTCGCGATCGACTACTGTATGAGTAGCCTCATTGTCTAAGGAATGGAATTCTAATCCAAAGGCTTCAAATTTTTCTGGCAAAGAAGAATCTGGATTTTTATACCGAGTCTAATAATCATTAGTCATTACAACAATATAGATCTTACGCAATTTTTTCTTCAACGGAGTCTTTGTTCGATCCGCTTTCCGCATCTCTTTCTTTTAGCCGACGAATCCGAGATTCAGTTAAGCCTAATCCCTCGCAAACATAATCGGTGACTTCATCATTCTTAAAAACAGCGTTACACAATAACGATATTGAATATATTATCTTTTTTACGGAAAGGGACTGCGAATTCGCGTATCGGAAAACAAATTTAGGATATCTTTTTTCGTCTTCTTCCAAACACTGAAAAAATTCTTACTCGGTAGTGAGCTGCAAGTAAAGACCTTCTAATTTGCGACGGCTTGCTTCCTGCATTGGTGAAACATTATAACCAACCAAGATCTTATAAGCTTTTATAATTTCTTTATACACAGCCCGATGATAATCGTATTCAGCACGAGTTACTGGGGTCGCTGACGCCTTCGCTGGCTTCATTGATTGCTTGAACCAGTTTTGGACAGCTTCTTTTGTTTTCGAGGAATCCCCCCGGGGGATGTGAGATGTTTTATCTTTTCTCAATTCGTCAGGATGCCAAATAAGAACTAACTTGTGATAGGATTTTCTCATCACTTCGTTGCTCGCATCCGAAGTCAGCGCTAAAACGGAATAATAATCCTTTCTGGAATTAAATTTTTTATAGTAAACTTTTCTGTTAATTGATGTCATTAACGAGTCAGTGTTTTTTTCTTCCGCTTCGTTTTCATCAACTTCATCGTCTAGTTCCCCATCATTCCGTTGAACGGCGCAGAACGAAGCAGTTCCGTCAAAGAAACGAATGGGAACCACTTCCTGCTCTGTAAGCGCCGCCCCACGAGAACATAATTCCACTTCAGTGCCATAGGTTCTCGTAGCCAACGATTGACCGGACTCTTTGCGTCGAGCTGCTTTTCTTTCCGGAATTAACCTTTTCTGCAAGTGATTGATCTAATAGCAATCCAGGTGAGACGCACACAAAAACTGTGTGAGTTGTTGCACATCCGGAAGTCGTTTTTGCTTAATTTTTGTATTTAAAAAGAAACGGGTAGATCAGTGCGAAATGGCCTCTTTCGTTTTGCTGCTGTATTCCACCAGTTTGGCACGCATTTCTTCGCTAAACGGCGTAGGCGTTATCGAGGTATTTCAGATCAACTCTAACAAAGGGCAGTTATAAGGGGTTCGAAAAGCCGGTGAGGCCATGCCGCCACCATTCTATAATAAAACTCCATCGCCACGAAGAGAATTTTCTTATCTGTTTCATCAATAGCCACCATACACTGCGCTGCGGGATAATCAAATAAGGACTTCCGATCTCCCTCCTCATCCTCCCAAAATAACTTGTCAGATAAACTCACTTCAATAAATCGGCTGGCTTTTAACCATTCGCTATCTCTAGCAAGTTCGCTTCTATCCTGAAAGGCAATTTCTATTTTAAATTGAAAATCTTAGCAAAATTTCTCTTTATTTTTTGGATTATCAGATTCGCTGTGTCGTTTGTTCAAAAACGCTTGTCTTTCTTTACAATCCAGAGACGTGGATTCCAGTCTATATCGTTTCCCATTAAATCAAGTAAGAATATTTTCTTAAGGAAGAAAAAGAAGCTTAAGCCATTTTTTCTATTTCTAGAGTGATAAATCCGCGCAAGTGCTCGTGGGCAAGCGCTTCAGTAGTCTGATCGTTTAAACTACATTGAGCAATTGTAGCTCCGATATTTTCCTTTGCCACATCTCAGGCTTCTTCTAAATCCGCTTTTAATATTTTTTCTATTCCTCATTTAACTATTTAGGATAGCCTTTCTTATCAGCGAAATTCTTAAATATTTCCACTTTCGTTTTGAGAAAAAGCAACTGGCATTTCGCATTTAGGCATCTCACTAAGCCGAGCCTCTTTGAATTTCCTTAAATAAATTTGACGAGGAGAAACCAATGATGGCCCTAATAAAAAATAAAGATGAGGTAGCCCGATTCCATTGCATTGATCAACAGCTTTTCTTAGCTGGACTATTCGCTAAAGAACGATTATATCGAGAAAGTGCGGAAAATTTATTCAGTCCAACGGTGAAATTTTATTCTATAAAACAATCATCCTTGGGAAAATAATTGGCAACGGTAATAAATACTGGAGTAAGAGCCTGAGATATTGCTTGTTGCTTCTATCTTGTTTCGCTTCGCAAGATCAGCCGAACCTACGCGTTACGGAACTACTTTAGATCACGAAATCCAGGAGATTTTTTTCTAAAGCGCTTGCACATAATCCTGTTTATTTTGAACATACCCTCGTCGATCATGAGCGAATTACTAAGCAGTTCAATTTTTAAATCGGCGTACTTTTTAACTTTAGAGAGGTGAAATTTAAGGTAATCACAAAAATAAAGATGCCTTATAATTTTTCGGTCGCCTGTCTTGAATGTATGTACATAAAGCGATGTCCTAGAATGCAATATTCTCCAAAAGATTCATAGCATAATTTTTCTATTTGGTCATTAAATTTATCCACTAATCGTATATCTTTCACTTCAAGACCAAGAAAAAATGTACTACCAATATGGTGGATTTCAGAAAATATATCTTAAAAATTAACTTAATCAGAAAATCTTATTTTTCAAATTCGTTTGAGCAATCAGGATCACATGGAATAACTTCAATAATTTATTACCCTTTATTCATAAGTTTTTTAAAAATTATTGAAATCTCATCATATAAATTTGGCTCAGCTCAACCATGCGCTGTAATAAATACTTTCGTCATTTCCGTAATGGTGATAATCTATCATAGAGTAAGTTTAAAATTTCAATTACATAAAACTAATCCATTATCGAAATTTTAAGTCGATAAAATGAAACTTTTAGAAATGAAGAAATTATTATTAAAAGGTAAATGAACTACAGTAAAAAATGATGACTTATAAAATTAATCTGAACTACCAATCAAAAAATTTCGATAAACACATTCGTTTTTTAGTTTTACATTATAAAACTGATAATTTTGAAGAATCCTTTTAAATCTTGACGAAAGAATTTTTTGAAGCAAATGTTCATTATCTTATTCCTAAATCACTAATCGATAGAAAAAAAGATTTTTCAACTTATCCTGGAAAAAACTGTGCATGGAATTCGGGAATCAGTTTCTGGAAAGATCGCATACATCTCAACAACTTATCAGGAGGAAGGTGAAAAAATAGATTGGTTCCTATTTCTTGATTATCAAATAGAATTAACATTGAATTGATGAAATAAATTATTGAGCATTATCAACTTCACCCAACCTGCGTTGTCGGCCATTCTGATATTTCGCCAGGAAGAAAAGCAGATCTGGGTCCTCTATTCCCATGGAAAAGACTATACGAGCAGGGTATTGGCGCCTTGTATGACGATGAATTCAAAAAAGAATTGAGCACAGCACAGACTTTCATGAAACGACTGATATTCGGTGTTTACAAAGACATTTAAAAGCTTACGGCTATTCAATTAAGGAAACGGTAGAATTGGATAAAAAAACAAACAACTTGTTTTCACTTTTCAAATGCACTTTCAAAAAAGCGATTATTCAGGCGTCCCAGATAAAGAAACTTATGCGATACTCTATGCGCTGGTTAAAAAATATTTTTCTGAAAAAATTTACTTACCACTAAGTTGATTAAAGAAATACGATCATTTTCTCAGGGATAATAGATTTTTTAATTTTTGTAAACGCCTAGAGAAGTGTAGGCACGATGCACAGTCACGTACAAAGGCGTATTTTAATACCATTTTCCTTTATTTTTGCTGAGCAAACAGATAGCCCCCGAAACAGGCAGCGTTACCACTTACACACTTTGATGAGTCCCTTTTACGATAGAAATGTATTCGGTTAATAACATTAATTGAGAAAACATTATTGAGGTCACAATTATCTTAATAAAATTTCGTTATAAAACTGAATCAGTAATTCTTATTATTAGGTTCGTTCCTATACTCATCTATCTTTTTCAAAATTTATTAATCTTAATAACATATCCTCAGATAACGAAACCCGAGTTTTAGAACCCTCTTCTGCTCTGCGTAGAGAGTCTGAAGAAGAACGATTAATGCTGCCAATTCTACTGCAACTCTCTTTACAAATCGGACTTATTGAACTTTGTAATGCATTGAATAAAAAAATGTGACGACACATAATTACTGAATCCAAAGTAGATTTCATTGAAAATTTCAAGAAAGAACATCCTCATCTTAGCAGAATAGTGGAAAGTCATTTAATAAAATCGGAAAGAAACCGATAATCGAAGAGTATTTATTACATTATTACCGTATTCCAAAAGCGAGTTGAGGTCTGCCAAAGCATGGTCGCTCGCTGGAATAAAATAGAGGAATTAATGCAAGGCCTTTTTTATTTGATAAAAATAACTACTTCTGATCAATTAGAGTCTTTAAGTAAAGAAGAAAATAAGTTCATAAAGAAACTCTCTAGCGTCTCAAATACTATTAATAAAATCTCTCTGCATGCAGGCTTGCTATTTAAAAAAGAAAGTGAGGAGACCTCTATTGATTTTAAAAAAACTTACGCCTTAATACAGGATTGGGTTAAAAATAAAGAACCTCTTTCAGAAATTGATATAAGAACATTGAAAAAATTAAATTTTCTTTTAACTAAAGGCCGCGGTTCTAGTGATTTTCGCGATAAATCCATGATTAGCCCTAGGATGCGACGATTATTTTACCTACTTTACGACTTAGATAGCGTCTCGAATGATATCATTAATTTTCTAAGATCAGACCCCACCACAATTTATAAAGCGATAACAGTTCAAGAATTGTTGTTATGAGACCATTTATTTTGTGATGCCAATCACTGACTTGCATCGCTGATTCGGATTTAGGTCTTAGAAACTCATGGAGTTCCGGCCAATGTTATCTCTACTGAGGATCCAGAATGACTCATGCTGCTGGTGAAGCTGTTACGGATGCCAGGTACTATTCCCCAAGAAGAGCTGAAACAGTTAGAATTTAATTCCAAAGATGCAGATAAGTTAGCAGGTCGGTGCTTTCCTTACGCATCACGATTTCTTAACAATATTTGTCTTTTTTCTCGAATCGAACTAAGTTTAGAAAGTCTCTATGTCAAACGTATGGAAATCTTGTATAAAATCTTACATAATGATTAACGTTGATTTTTTGTCCGGCCATGGCCTGAAAAATCAGTTAAATTATAACACCATTAACTTTGCGATCGATTCTATTATAGCTTCGTTTATCAGCAGCTATCTTCAGCATTATTTCGGATAGCAATCTAACTTTTATTTCCTATTGATTTGCATCATTATTTTTTCTGGTTTGGTACTCCTCTTTTACCGAGAAACACTTTCATTTCAACATTTATGCAAAAATTACGGGATTATTTCACAAAATTTCTACTTTTTACTTCTCGGCATTTTCATAGAAACACTTTAAACAGGGCTACGTAGCGATCTTTAACACAACAGCGCCTTTTTTTAGTCCAAACCTTTTATAGCGGTCAGCCATCACTTAAGGTCATATCGCTCTTCTTATGGGGATTACTTTATTTTCAGGGAATATTGAAAGTCACCTATAATTTTATATCAACAAAAAAATAAATTCAGGTTGCCATTTCGTCTAGATCGTTACCTGTCTTAATCATGCTTTCCCTTACCTTAACTAACCATCCCCCCCTTTTTTTTCATTATTTTTTCAGTGGTATTGTTATTCCTATTCCTCATAGGCGAAGCCATAATATTTTTCCTGAACTAGCGACCTTAGTCAATGCCTGCTTTTTCATTTTGATTTGGTTGACCTTGAGTTTATTCTATACCTAGCTACCTGAATCAAAGTTCATTCTCTATTCCCATTGGCAATTGGCTGTTAAGCATTAACCTATTTTGTTTAATTGGTTACGGTTTCATTTTCCGATTAAACTAAGGTTTATTTGCAATTCTACTATGCTCCAGAATTCATTGATTTTCTGTACTGCACTGATCACGTACTTCTATGCACGCTACTGCAGTGCTCGACAATCAATGAATTCTGATGAGCCTATAGGGGATTGTAAATAGACCTAAATTGGCACTAGTTGCACTCCAAAGGCCGCTAGTCTACGTATTTAAGAAAGGAACTAACTTAAATAAAAGGATTATTTATGACTATTTAAAAATCCGACTCTTCTTACCACCCTATCTTTATCCTTATATCTTTATCCTTATTAGTATTCGGTCTTAGCAGGCTGAGACCAGCGCACCGTTGGCGCGCAACACTAGGGCTGCTGAGGGGGTAAACGGTGCTATGGTGGTGTTACTCTGGTGCAGCCTTGGGGGGGCAGGAGCGCTTACTAGTCGTCGATACCGCCATTACGACTAAAAATCAGCTACCAATCATTTGAGGCTTTTCTGAATTTTTGCCTGCACAAACAAAATCTAAATGTTACTCGGGGATTTTTGTTTCGTGGTACTTCATCTGTGCGAACAAGTTCGCGCAACGGTGACCCAAGAGGAGTGTTTGCCTATTCTCTTTTTTAAATTCCCTGCGCGACCCACCCGCAAGCCGCTCAGAATAAATTTAAAGTTTTTTCAGATTAATAACGAGTATTTCATCGTGGCGAGGAAGTCCTCTTCCGTCCCGATTGCTAGGGGTGACCATCAGGTAAACCATCGGCGCCGCCGCCCAGCACGACGGTTTTCAACCTCCCAAATTCTCCCTCAAAGTATTTGTGGAGGTCATGTTTCTATATTGAATACGTAAAGTGCTTCCCCCCTAAGCCCGACAAAATAAAGTTTCTCCCCAATTAGCCGCGCCGGCTGGGGCCCACATGAGATCGCCACTTTGAAGAATAGGCGACTCAATGTCGCCCCGCGTTTTTCACTGCCTCAAATGATTGGCTAACGATAGTTTTTGCCTGGTTTTATTAGATTAATTTCATCATGCGCGTCAGACCCATGTTCCATTGACCAGAGATTTCCAACTTTATCCCAAGCAACACCTTGAAAATTTCGATGACCGTAAGAATAAACAGAAGAACTTGGAAAAGGATTGTCAGCAGTTATGCTTCTATCGTCTTTAATTCGTAAAATTATTCCTGCAAGAGATTTCAGATTTTGTGCAGCCTTGGCTACTTTGGTGTTCCCCGCAGTGATGTACAGGTAGCAAGGTAACCATCGGGCCCGAATTTGATCCTGCCTCCATCATGCGTGCAGGCAGCGGATATATTATCGAGAATAACTTTTTGATTAATAATCTGATTATTCATTACTTCATAACGAACTGCTTTATTAACATAACGCCAATTAGACTTTAAGTGTAATTAAAGTTAACCCAAATGATTTTGTTGGAAATGCGGGTAAACTGCTATCCCAGATAAACCACTTTCAGCAACGGAAAAAACTTCATCAATTTTAGCGACCACCTTTATCACCGGTTTTTCTGACTGTAAATCGATTAATAAAATCCAGATTTTTCGGTGACTACTAAAAGATTTCGATTGGGAAAAAAATACAGTGTCCAGCGAAGCTCTAAGGCACTGACGAGGACAGAAACCGAGGGTGCTTCGCTAGATCTATGTATTCTCAACGGAGAGCGATTTTGAATTCGGATTAGAATGAAACCTTCTCTCCAATGACTTCCACAACCCAAATACCATGGCAATTACTGCCAGGACCATCAAAAAAATTATAAAAACTGTCACTCTTTCATAAAGGTATTATACATTTTTAACTTTGATACGAAAGGGATTCGATTAAAACGGGTATTTCTAAATTCAATCTGGATAAGCACTAATGGGAAAGTCGCCGCCCTTAGAGTTTGCATTCCTGCTGTCTGCTGGAATGACGAAAAAAGAATATGCATTATAATAGTGAAATTCATAGGATTGATGGGTTTATACAGTGATAAAAATAAAATTGTTAATTATTGAAGATGAAATCGCTATCCGAGATATGATCCGTTTTTCGTTGCCGGATGAGTTTGAACTTCTCGACGCAGAAGATACTGCAAAAGCGATTAAACAATTGACCACTCAAATCCCCGATCTCATCCTATTGGATTGGATGCTTCCCGGAAAAAACGGCATTGAATTTATCGAATGGATAAAACAAAAAGAAGTTTGGCAAGATATTCCTATTGTTTTGTTAACTGCCAAAGCGGAAGAAGAAAATAAAGTCAGAGGTTTAATGAGCGGCGCTGACGATTATATTACAAAACCTTTTTCCCCCCATGAACTAATTGCTAGGATAAGAGCCATACTTCGTCGTGGGCCATTACTTTCCGCCAACCATGAAATTAAAATAGGTGATATTAAAATCAATACAGCAAAACATCTCGTCACTGTTAGAGAGAAATGGATTTCTCTTTCACCCACGGAATATAAAATGCTTCATTTTTTTATGAAACATCCGAATAAAACCTATAGCCGAGATCAGTTGATTACTTATATCTGGGGCGGGAATATTTATATCGATGATCGTACGGTTGACGTTCAAGTTCGTCGATTGCGGAATAAATTAAAAAAATACGATCACCATCATTTAATTAAAACTGTTAGAGGCTCTGGTTACCAGCTTTCAACCGATGATACAAAGAACACATAAATTAAATTTAAAAAAATTACCCAAAGCAGCCAGAGAACATATTAACCAACTCGAACGTATTCGTAGCGATTTCGTTGCCAACGTTTCTCATGAACTTCGCACACCATTGACAGTAATTCGCGGCTATTTAGAGACATTGCTTAAAAAAGAAGTAAGAGACACGAAATCCTATCAAAAAATTTTCCAGCAAATGTATCAACATAGCACGCGAATGGAAACAATCATTGACGATCTTTTGTTGCTTTCTAGGCTAGAAAGCGACGATCATCCTACCAAAGAAAAAAGAAATGTTAATGTCTCTGAAATTTTAAAAATGCTTTGCGCGGATGCCGAACGAATAAGCGGTGAAAAGCAACATCTCATTCAATTAAAAGCCGAACCTAACTTATACATTAGCGGTTCAGAAGAGGAATTAAAAAGTTTGTTTTCTAATATCATCATTAATTCCGTGAAATACACGCCATCCAAAGGCTGGATTAATGTGAAATGGTATCGAGATGACGATCGCGCCGTATTTAGTGTCGTAGATACTGGCATTGGCATCGCCAAGATCCATATCCCCAGAATTACCGAGCGTTTTTATCGTGTAGACAAAGCCCGTTCACGCGAAAGCGGCGGGACGGGACTTGGACTTGCGATTGTCAAACACGTCTTAATGCGTCACGATGGTGAATTACATATTGAAAGCAAACCAGGTAAAGGGAGCATTTTTACCTGCCGATTTCCACTAACTTTCCAAACGATTAAACCAACTCGGAATACTGCTGTAAGACGCGATTAAGGGTTAACAAACGAATATGCGTGTCGAGCAATAAACGAATTACTTACCTTCAAATTGATTAATAATGTCATCAGGCAGTTGAGCATCAAAACAACCACAATTTTATTTTACCTTTCAGAGTCCCTACTTTGCGTTGTGGCTTTACCGCTTCAATAGGAAGCAACTTCGCAATAAGTTTTTCCGCTCTGGTAATAATCACTTCTTCCGCATGCGAAACGGCATCGACTAATTTAGAAAAGTTTATTTTAGCCATATGGATGTTCACCGTACTTATTAGTTTCTCCCCAGGCTAAGTTTAGTTTAGTCTATTTCAAAAACAGAATAGCAATTGTCATCAAATTGTCACAATAACTTGATATCGTAATGCCAAAAGAAACTGTCAGAGGATGCTTATGACCCATCAGGTTCAAAACCCTACGCTAGAATCTTTAGACGAACAGAAACTCAATCGCGTACATTGGCGTATAGTAATTACCGCTGGGACGGGATTTTTTACGGATGCTTATGATCTATTTGTTATCGGCGTTGTCACGGCATTATTGATGCCGTTATGGCATCTTAGCGCCTCTCAAATTGCGCTCTTAAACGGTGCTTCGCTTGCCTCGGCAGCTGTAGGGGCGGTAATGTTTGGATGGTTTGCCGATAAATTTGGTCGAAAGAAAATGTATGGCATTGAAGTGTTTATCCTGTTTATCGGCGCTTTGCTTTCGGCTGTTTCGCCTTCTTTTGCTTGGCTTTTGGTTTCTCGAATTATCGTAGGCATTGGAATCGGGGGCGATTATCCAACTAGTGCTGTCGTAGCGAGTGAATATGCTAATCGAAAAAATCGTGGCTTTTTAGTGTTGCTCGTGTTTGCGATGCAGGCGGTAGGGTTGATTATAGGTCCGCTGTTTGCTTCTTTATTGATGGCGTTTCATCTGTCCGATGCGCTTGTATGGCGACTATTGCTCGCTGTTGGAGCGCTGCCAGCAGCCTCTGTTTTTTATTTACGAAGAAGAATAGCGGAAACGCCACGATTTTTATTAAATAAATCAACACTCGAAGTAAGCCGTGTGGTCAGTGACCTGGCGGGCCACTCTGACACAGCGGTCACCACTCCTGTCGAAAAACTCTTCTCCCCGAAATGGCTTAAATGCTTGATCGGAACTGCTGGTGCCTGGTTTTTGCTAGACGTCGCTCTTTATGGCAACGGTGTCTCCTCCGTGCTTATCATGAAAGCGATTAGCCCTCACGCCTCATTATTAAAACACACCCTTCTTTCTGCTCTTACTTTTCTGTGTTTTGCCGTCCCCGGCTATTTTTTCGCTTCGACCTATGTCGATAAGATTGGACGAAAGACGCTTCAAATAGCAGGTTTTGGCATGATGGGTTTATTTTATCTACTCATTGCTGGAATTCCGCATATTAGTGATCAGTTGCCTCTCTTTGTGGGAATTTTTGGAATCAGTTTCTTTTTTATCAATTTCGGGCCTAATGCAACAACTTTTCTGATTCCTTCCGAAATTTATCCCATTCACCTGCGTGCACGAGCACACGGATTATCCGCCTCTGTGGGTAAAGTAGGCGCGTTTATCGGTGCTTTCTTTTTACCTTTATTATTAAAAAATATGGGGCTGGTCTATACAATGGCGGTCGTAGCAATCGCTTCTTTTCTCGGCATTTTTGCAACTTTTTTAGTACCTGAAATGAAAGGGATTTCTCTGGGAAAACCCCAGTAGTATTGTTGTTCATTTTGTACTACCTTCAAAAGATCGGCCCACCGGCCACTTTTAAAAGGAACTACGTAGGAAGCGATTCAAATGGACAATCATATTATTGGAAGCCCAGCCAGAGCTCGAAAATACCTGTAAATTCATAGTCATTCTTGTTCAGATGACATACCTTTAACTCCTAACCTTAAAGAGGTCGAAGGCGACGGTCAGTATGCTTTAGAAATACCGGTCGTCACGTCCCTTTGTAAAAACGGCGGGTATTGAAAAGGCTGTTCTTGGCGAAACTCACGGCTCTTTTTTATTAATCGATTCCGAAATTAAAGAAATGCTCAGTTTTTGTGCTGAAGCGGATTTTGACATGATATTTTTGCCCAGCCCTCGCCCCGAGTACGACAGGAAGGCCACTTTTTAGCGAAGTTAGTTTTCCATCGAACAAAGACGGCGCCTCAACAACAACGATGCGATCGCTTATACAGTCAAAGACGTGCTTAAACTAACGGATTTTGATTACCGCGGCATTGTTATTTACATCTCGGGCTCCTTAAAATATTATTAAACGAGATGTGAACAAAGCAAGCCCTGCCGAATGATCTTATACTCGTCGCTAGACTGCAGCACCATTAGCAATTCCGTCACCACGACGAGTGTATTTGCGATTTAGGCACTGATCAAATAGTCGCGCTGCATGATGTAGGACTTTCCGTTCTGTAAAACATGCGTCGATTATTACCTTCCGCCGTAACGTTGAGCGCACCTATATGATACTTATGAAACTAAAAGCAGTTTTATTCGCTATTATATTCCGGAAATTTTACAAATCACATCGCCGATTTTTCTTAAATTAGGTTCGAGCGCTCAGGCGCATCCCTATAGCCCTGTCAGCAAGGGGATGCTTAAAAAAAGAGTATCGAACGACTGCTACTGGGAGTAGGAAAATTAAAAAATCAAATTTAGCCCTCAAAGAAATATCTTATCTCTCAAAGCATTGGTGTCTTCTGAAAATTGGATCTGATAGAATTAAAAATTTCAGAATCATTAGTGTCTGCTAGGCACCTGCGCAATAAAAAAGACCATCGAGCAGTTAGTCCCAAAAATAACACCGATTTCCAGCGAGATTCACGCTCACCAAAAGTGCCTTTCAAAGAAAAAACAACCGCTTTAGTGATAAAAACTTTGCGCGCCCATGGCTATGAAACTATCGAACGCTTTTGGAAAATGGTGTCGTTGCGACTTTAGGCACTAAAGGGCCAGGAAAGACCCTTGGATTTCATACTAACATGGATGCTCTTCCACTCCCTAAAACAAATACTTTTTATCATAAATGAAGTACAAAAATGTCATGCATGCCTGCGGCCATGACGGGAACACCGCCATTCTCTTAACCATTGGTGTAGAATTAGCCATTCACAAGGAAAATTTAAACGGAAAATTTAAGCTAATTTTTCAACCTGCCGAAGAAATTAGGAAAAGCACAAAAGTAATGATCCAAGAAGGTAAAGAAGGTGGCTTAAAAAATTTTAATATAAATGCTATCTCTTTAGTTTTCATAATTATCCTACGTTGGCCGTGTGCAAAATTGATTTAAAAGCGGGCGCAATGTTCGCTGGCATAAGTTAATTTACTATCAAAATTAAAAGCTAAAATGACCATGGACATCATTCTTCGGAAACGTGCAATCCTATCTATATTGGCAATGGTGAAAATTTCTCTATGGTCCATACCAGTACCTATGATTTCTGTGATGACTGCCTGATTCATGGAAAGAATGAAGTAAAACAGTCGGCATGGATTTTTTATCACTAACTGTTACCATTCCTATCACGTCGCTCTTATACGAAGAAATTAAACCAATACCAGAAATATGAATGCAAGGCGTAGCTATTGCTTCCAACATACTCGTAATTCTAACCCGGATTTTATTATTTCACTGCTGAATCAATACTTCATTACCTCGAATCACTGCTTTTTCACACCAGATAAATAACTGCCGCCAATTCCCTACCTTGTCCAATTCCGAAAAAAATCTATCTCATCGATCGACAACTCGAAAAAACTGAAAGGCTTTTAAAAGGACTCACCGATATAGAATTAATGTTTACTACCATTAGGAGCAGTGATAAATTGAATTCCGGAGCAATTCCCCCAATTATTAAATTAACTACTAATTACCTTCGTACTCAAGCGCATGGGAAATTATTCCCTCTATTCGCGGAATAACAGCTGCGCTTATTAGCTTGGCATCAGCTAATATAGTAATATGATGCGGAAATTATCGCTAGAAGTATTTAGTAATCAATTTCAATTTTTTGGAATGTCTTTACAAACTTCCTTTAACCTAGTTATGTCGCTTTCTCTTTTGGCGATGTTGATGTTTTCTACTTTTATCGGTTATGCTGTCGATTTTTCCCGCGATAAATTTTTCTTCTGCATTACTCTCATAATTAGTCATTATTTTTAGCCACTAATGAAGCTCAAGGAATTAATTTTCAAATACACCAACCATTGCGATACTTTACTCGCTCTCGTCACAAAACTGCCGACACTCTTACCGACTTTAAATAAAAATTATATTGATGACATCTACGCGATTATTCCTGAACAAGACATCCACCACCGCCCCTGCATTTCTTAAGTGAACCTTGGCAAGCTCTTTTACGGGACCATTATCAAGAGTTAACCATCTTGAATACCGTACAGAGCGCTAGATTCCCGCCTGCGTGGGCATGACCTTTAAAAAAACGAAACCTTGATATAAATATTTCCATTTTATGTTTTTTCTATGAGACTAATTTCAAAAAAATTTCATCGTCGCCGCGAAGGCGGAGACCCGGCGCACGACGTACGCAATGATTTTTACATAACCAGACGGTCCTTTGAAGGCTTTATTTCTTCTATGCTGGTTCGAGAATTAATTCTTCAAAAGGGATTGCAAGTACCATTTTAATTAGGCTTGCGTTATTCGAGTTATCCGCATACCAAAAAGCAGAACACCCTATAAAATCACATATATTGAGTTGTAGATTAGGATCGTGACTGAGTTTACGAATAAAAACAGCTTTCATCAACCCACTCTTGGCAGCCAAATGCAATCCATTACCGCCATTATTTTGTTGCGCTTCCCAAATACAATCCCCAAAGTATTGATTACGTATTCTATTGCTTTAACGGACCCGCTCAGTGCGGCATAATGCAAAACGTTAACGCCATTTTTATGTTCCCTAGTATTCACACCCAAAACATAAATTACATATCTCACGGCCTCTATCCCCACTGTGCAGCATAGTGAAGAATACTTTTGTCATTAGCCTGTATTGTTTGTGTCGACCCCTAACGTTTTAATGGCATACTTGCTTTAATCGAACGACTGAGCACAGTGTAGTACAGAACGTCGTGTTGTAATCACCGAGACTGTTTGGTTTAATTTCCACAATCGGCCAACAGCAAGGAGGAATGGAAGAAAACCGAAAAAATGAGTAGTCATGATTTTAATTAAGTCAAATTATAACCAGTTTATAGTTGTAGTTTTTCAAGCAGCGAAATACTGGCAAACAAAAATACCGAGAATGCTTTGCAGAGAGTAGTGGGCGATGTTAAGATGGCTCATTATGGATTTTCTGGCAAACTACGGTTTATTTCTAGCAAAATTAATCAGCTTGGCCCTAGCCATTGCTGTGCTTTTTTTTATTTTCTTTGGCCTAATCGCCCACACCAAAAACAAAGCAAAAGGTAAGCTGGATATTCACAAATTAAATGACAAATATAAAAGCTATCATCGTACGCTTTCAATAGCAATTAAAGATAAATATGAGCTTAAACATTTTTTAAAATCTCAAAAAAAAGAAAAGAAAAAGAAACCTAACATCACCGAAGCAAAAAAACGTATTTTTGTCCTTGATTTTCAGGGCGATATTCTGGCTTCCGCAGTCTGTGCATTGCGTGAAGAAATCACGGCCCTCCTAACGACCGCCACTCAGGACGATGAAGTGCTGCTTCGGCTAGAAAGCGGCGGCGGGACTGTACATGGTTACGGTTTAGCCGCCTCTCAGTTACAACGAATCAAAGATGCTCATATAAAATTAGTGATTGCCATTGATAAAGTGGCAGCGAGTGGTGGTTATCTAATGGCCTGTGTGGCCGATCGCATCATTGCTGCGCCTTTTTCTATCGTTGGATCGATCGGCGTGTTGGTGCAACTACCCAATTTACACCGTTATTTGCGAAAAAAATATATTGATTTTGAACAGATCATGGCTGGTGATTATAAACGGACCCTTACCCTCTTTGGTGAAAATACTGAAAAAGGCCGCGCAAAAATAAAAGAGGAAGTTGAAGAAACGCATATGCTTTTCAAATCATTTATAAAAAAACACCGCCAGAAAGTGGACGTTGAACAAATCGCGACGGGTGAGCATTGGTATGCTTCGAAAGCACTCGATCTCAGACTCGTTGACGAACTCAAAACCAGTGATGATTACTTACTCGCTGCTAGCCAAAATTACGACCTCTTCGAGGTACAATATAAACGTAAACCACCTTTAGCTGAACGTGTTTTCCAGAACGCCAGTCGTACTCTTACCACCAAACTTTTAAATGGCTTAATGAATTAACTTTAACCCTGTGCTTGTAAGATTAAGAGAGGATTTCATATCGTTGCCTACAAGTCACAGCCATTTCCAATTTTTAGGCTTCGTGATCCCGCGCAGGAGTCCAGGAACGCTTTAGCGCGCTGCGCACGTCGTGCTGCGCGCTGGGTCTCCGCCTTCGCGGCGACGATGAAATTTTTTTGAAATTAGTCTCATAGAAAAAACCTAAAATGGAAATATTTATATCAAGGTTTCGTTTTTTAAATGTCGTTCCCGTGCGTGGGCCGTCTACTGACAGACAAAGAATCGAGGGCTTTCACAGCCGAAGTCACGGGAGTCCCGGCTAAAAGGCTAAGAAAAGCACCATCGGTGTTTTTCTTAGCCCCTAGTCTTTTAGGTCTCCTCCTGACTCCGCCGTGAAGGTTTTGTATGCTTCAATAATACAGCAGATGCCCCGCGGAGGGCGACGGGGTTTAAGTTTTTCACGCTTCACCACGGGTGGGTAATGATAGAGGCCCCTTGTATCAAGGAGCTTTGAAAGGAACAAGGCGAAAGAGAAGCATCAACTTTACAGTCATTAGGGGTTTATGCTTAAGTTGATGGCTAGGTGCGCAGGCGGGGATGACCAGTTATTAAAATTACTAGCGGTTTATTATAGATAAACTTGAAAGATTCGTTATTTACCTTACTAGAATCCGCTAGATGGATATTTTGGATTTTCTAATGGGGTTATTCTATTAAACAAATTTTTTCTTTATGGGATGCTAATTTCTTTACTTCGAGTGGAGTGTCACAACGTCTTATTTTTCTTGCTATACATAATAATTTTGTATTGAAAAACCTACCTCGCTTAGTGCCTCATGGACCTGCTATATTAGGGAATCTAACAGCAGTAATTTTATTCTTGATTTCAGTGGTAATAATTTTGTTTATTATTAGGTGCAAAGTTATGTTTTTTACAGCTACCTCGATATTTTTCTTTTATTATTTATCGCATTTTAGTTTTCTAGGCATATCGACGTTTGAATATTTATTGCCTTTTTTATATTCTGGATTTGTATGGTTATCCTTTTTGTCAAATCATGACTTGTTGCAGAGAAAGAATAAAAGAATTCAGTTCTTTGGCTTTAAAGTTTTTGAAAATAACCAAGTTTCAGTGAATGTTATTCTTGTCGCTTCCTTATTGCTTTAGTACATTAATTATTTATCAAACAACCTTAATTATTATCCAGCCTTGCCAGCATTAAAACAGAAATGACTTTTTAAATCTTTTGAATAATCAGTTTATAGATGTATAAATTACGTTATAAAATCAGACTCGGAATGACTATGATAATAATTCGTCTTTCCGTACAGTCCCCGTATTTTCGCTAAATTACTGAATTTCCTATTGTTAGAGTTATTGACAGTGCTGATTGGGGCCATGTTAGTATTTCAAATTTACGAAGACTATCTGTTTCATTAGTTTACTATATTATGGGCTATCAACAGATCATCGATGTTTACAGAAAATACAGATTCTCTGCTTTTTTCAGAACCTTCATCGAATTTCTCCGCACTAAAGCAGAAATTATAATGTCCATCCAGCTTGTAGTGGAATCCATTTGTGCGTTGTCACTAGTAATTTTAGCACTATGCGTATCTTTTATGATTATTGCCACACTTTTATTTGGGTTATTAAATAACTTATGTTGAATTCGGCGTTCTAGCAAAATGGCCAGCGACGGCTCTATCTATCTAGAATTGGACGTGGGAATTATTGTTTACGATTGTAGTTAGTATTGGACAAGAACTACCTTTTTCTCCTGAAGAAGATCTTTATATTTTAAATCTGCCTATTTCCGCCATGCGTTCTGGTTTTTAAGATCAATCTAGATTTGCTAAGTGGTTTTCTACAAATTATCCAAATATAACCACCCCGTTTCCATCCAGAACCTATTTTAGTCATTATTTAACCGATTTATCTATCTCTTTGCAAGAGCAATCCTAACGACAGGGCATCACAGTAAAATATTTTCTAACACTGAAGTAACTGCTATTAAGGCCTTAAAGCAAAATCAATATGAAATTACGAAGACGAAGGGCGTCAAAGGGGGATTATATCGTTCTTTTCAGTGGTCACATGTCTAATAATGGGTATTCTAATTTAAGAGGATTTCGAGGTTATCGACATAATCAATAGCTTGAGGGGGCTTTTGATAATATAGATTCGAATGAAGCAGTTGAAATTCTTAGATCAAAATTATTGGAAATTGATGTTGTTCGTAAATTAGAAAGGCAAGGTCATGAAGGAAAAATTTTTATGTTTTCTCGAAGCAGTTTATTACCTGCTGTGTTAGGTAAGGAGGTGACGCTTTATCCTTTGAAGCATCTAACGCTTGATAATTTTGACCGCCTTAAAAAAAGTGGGATACAAAATTTACCGTTAGATGCCCTGGTGGAGTTATTTTGGAAAGAAATCAACGAGGCATAAGTCAAAAAATATCTTATTTGACAGTATTAAAAAATCCTCTTTTGAGATTTCGGGAATCGAATGAATGGATCGCGAGATTAGACAAGAAGAAAAATCTCGTGTGCTTGGCAACGAGTCTTATTTGCATTCTATCCTATTGTCCCTCGAGTATAGCGATTATTGTCTTTATGAGGAGAAAAAACGATTTTTGAGAGAATACTATAGTCTTTAATATGACTTATTTAGCGATTTTTCCATTAGATAACGCTTATAATATTCGTCAGATATTACTTGCTGGTCAGTTAGAGGTAATTAGTGGATATTATCAATATCAATATTTTATCATTCAGACTAGCGATAAAGAATATCGTTTTAAAACCTTATTTAATGCTATAGGTCCAAGCTATGACCCAACAGCTTTTCCGCTTTATCGTCGGTATTGAAGTTGAGGAGCGGCATCGCCATCTGGATAAGGCGCTACTTTCTCAGGACCTCGAATGAAGCTTCGTGTTTTTAGAGTTGCTACTCGAATTTAAAAACAAAATAGGAAGGCGTCTTAATGAGGTTGTCGGTATTAGCGATTGCTCCTTATGTATTTTGATAAATTTAAAAAGTCATCTTATATTTTATATTTTCCCTTTTTCTAATTTTTCGTTATCAATAAAACCGCTTTTAAAAAAAGCTATCGCACTTAAAGTACAATGACGTTTTTTGAATTAATTGATCGTATTGATACCTTTTTATCTGGTGTTAACAACGTTCAAGAAAAACTACGACGCTTATAAAGAATTCTTGGAATCTATTAATTAGTGACATTCCTAATTTTACCTGGATCTACTGAAAAAAATAAAGAGTTTCTGATCTTAATATTAGAGCAATACATAATTCATTTAAACGAAAGAAAATAGGATTATGAGTCCCAGTTTTTTTATTCTTTAGAGAAGGAATTTCAATAAAAGAAAAAATGGTGGCGGCATAAAAATTAAAGAATATAGTAGTGGATCACTGGGAGAAAGGATAATAGAATAAGTTAAGAAATTTGAAAGACGACCCTGTATTAGGGAACAAGCGACTAGGACAGATCTATTTCCATATGTTAAAATTACAATCTGCGGAAGACAAGCGTTCCTTGAATGAAGGCAGATGCCAGATTACTTCAAGCCGCCCCTTTTCCTAAAGAAATCTTTAATAACTGTTTTTTAATGGGTGATTTATAATTTCATCTATTTTTGGCTGTCTTGTGTTCGAGATTATGTTTATCTGATGGACTTAGCAGAAGCTTATTGACTAACTTTTCTATTATTGTCAGTAGAAAAACTCTCTAATTTTAGCCGTTTTTATGTGATCTCTAGGAGTTCAACTTTAAAAGTGTATCACATGCTATTGAGCTGGTGTCAAAGAAATTTACAATGTATTTTTTGTAAAGTTTCTGATGGACTTAATCTATGGTGAAACCAAAGAGTAGAGGAGACAGCATGCACCTGAAATTGTCTAAATCACCTCTGACATACGTATTAGCGCAGGTGAAGTTTACTAACATCGGGGCATCGAAAAATATGTTCCTGAGTTGCAGGATAAGATTCGTGATCTCTTCCTTCATTATCAGTTTTCTAATATTTAGGCGCTTCAATTAAAGGAAGGCCAACAGCTCAATCACCCTATTTTGAAGCAATAGAATTTTATAGATAAAAACGAGAAAACCGGTATTATCCTTGATAAGCAAACAATCATCAATTGGAAAAATTTGCAGGGGTATTGAAAAATTCCATGAGTTTTTAAAATTTTCTCTCTTTATTCGTTTAGGATTACGTTATATCAATTTTTAACTAAAACAGAAACCACTTAGTACAGCGAAGATTGTCTGGATCAGGTAAGTTTATAACTTTTGAAGGACGACGTGAGCCAGAAAAAGATTTCTTATTATTAGATCTTGATTATTTCAGTACGGACAAAAGTGATTTTGATATAGACCTCATTTTAAGACGGCTTCATCGATTACATGAAGTAATTTATTAAGGATTCTCTCAAGCAATTTGGGCGGCGAACATGGCAAGCTGGAAGTAAGGGATGTATGTACAAAAGCAAGGTCTCATTATCTAATCTGCCACATAGTGGATTGGTTGAGGTGGAAGATAGTTCTACGAAAGGGCATGACTTTATAGAACACAATCCTAAAGTGACTCCTACCCTTGTAGCTGCCTTATTGGTAGGGTTATTGGATTGGCACAGGGTACAACTCAATTAGGCTTCTATCCCCCTGCTAGGACAAGAGTCCACCGCTGTTGTCGGCACTCAATCGCAGCAAAGTGCTGTGCCTCATGTCATTGAGGTACGATTATTTAATAAGCAGTTCCAGCAAGTAAAGCGATCAATGGATCTCAATGTTTTAGAATTAGCAGCTATTTTACGAGTCACTCGTCCTACGATTTACGGTTGAAGTTGGATGGTATCAGAAGAAATTGAAATGCGTAAGAATAACCAAGAGCGCTTAAACGTCTTTATGAAATTTAAAGCTTGGAGAGAAAAAATTCTGGCGTCTAGGAAGTTGTTTTCATAAAACATTAAGCGATTCTAATGAGTCGTTTTTAAAAAGATAGACAATAGGATTTAGGTAGAATCTATCAATATTTAAACAGCGATGATCGATCTATTACAACCAGACGGCAATAAGAGGAGGCGCATGAGGCGTTCTAAAAACATGGTTTTAACCTTTATGTAAGGAGGAGAGGGAGGATAAACTCAATGATATTGATTTCATGGATTCATAATCCAAAAACATTCATCGACTCTCATAAAATAAAACAGAATGGCTGGAAGAAATGAGCCAGTCGTTGAAATTATTCGAACATATGACATTTGGCAATGTTATTAATATCAAGCTAAAGGAAAAATCCTAGAGAAATAGACTTATTTATTGACGTGATTGGTAATTTAGCATTTTCCCTTATGAACGATATTTTATTCAACGAGATCAGCTAAAAAAACTTACAAGCAGATTCTGTTGTAACGGCAGATCAGCCGTTAAAAATTCTTACTACGTGGATTTTTAAAAGATACATACGCCAAGGATTTCCAGATGAGCCCAATGATCGCATTAAGGAAATCAATAGAAAAAAAGAATATCATGGAAAAGAACGTTTGGGTTATTTATTGATGTGTTACCTGATCAAGAAATTTCTTCCGATCAAACCCTATAAAATTAGTGTGGTTGTATTGATGTACCAGGAATACGAAAATAATGAAGAAGAACTACAAAAATTTAAAGATAGTTTCGATCGAATACTCATTTTACTAGATAAAATTAAAAGAGTTGAGATTGATGAAATTTCTCAGTTTCTTACAACTAACATTTAGTTATTTTGAAGCCAAGAAACTGAAATAGTAGGATTTTGATTATTTAAATTTCTTAAATGACGAAGATCATGAGATTATCAATAATACAGTGTTATAGCGAATAAAAAAGAAATGCAATTAAATGGATTACAAAATCTCAAAAGCGGATTGAACTCTATACCAGCATTTGCTTAAATCCTGTAAGGAAAACAATAAGTTAGAAAGACGAAGGCTGATTAACTCAGTTCATAATGAACAGAGCGTGATGTTCTTGAAGCATTCTTTAGCAAGATTATAATTAAACCATTTTTCGATTTTATTTTGAATCAAAAGGAGGTGGAGCAGGGTTTCCGTCTAAGTTCATTGTCCCTGGTTTTTCTATGAATGAGTCTCTGAGAGGGAAAATCCTAAATAGAAGTGTGAGAGTCTAAAAATCCTATATATTTATTTTCTTGAGAGACTTGAATAACAAGGAGACTATTGTAAGTATACTCATTTGTTGATCTCAGATCGACGTTATTTTTATAATTGCTTGAAATAGAGTTGTCCATGACGGAGATAACAAAGCAGTTATCAAAGTATCGGAACTCTATACCGAGAACTGAAAGGCAATAGTGATCCGGATGGGTACTGATCCTAAAAGAGCCAATTAAAAACAGAAGAGCGGGCAAAGCAAAAACGGTTAAGCAAATTATAAAAAATGGCGTATTGCGGGATTACGTTGTCAGAAGCTTAAAAAATGGAAAAATACGCTTAAATTACGCAAAGGTCTGAGGACATTGCAACCAGAAAACTTTGGACACTGTGAAGAAGATACTGTTCAGTTTAAGGGAACGAAAGAAAAAGTCGTAACAATATTAGTTGAACGAAAATATCGAAAGGTTTTTCTAATAAAAAATAACCGTAGATATTTTCGAGTTGTGATGGATAAAATAAAGAAAAAACTTGCCACCCCTTTCCGAAAAAATGTTTAAAACTATTACTTTTGGTCAAGGCATTAAGGCATTGAGTTCGCTGATTACAGGCATTTGAACCCGATAATGAATGTAAGGTTTATTATTGCGAAAGATATTCACCTTGGAAAGGGGAGCAATGAATAATATAAATGGTCGGTTAAAATTGTACTTGCAAGGAAGCTGACATTGACAGGATTACACAAAAAGAGCCTGATCAACTCGCTACAAAAATGAACCAGCGCCCTCGGAGATGTTTAGGGTGCAAAAACCAAAGAACTATTTATTTATACAGCAGTACAAAAATGATCATCGTATTTGGTTCTAGAATACATCGAGCTCTCTTGTGCAAGATTTGAGAAATAGTCTTTAAAATCAAAATATTACATTGTGGAGGCGGCGGGAATTGAACCCGCGTCCATAAATCATCCACCGTTGACACTACATGCTTAGCATCGTCTACAATTTAACAGCCAATCGCCCGACGAGCAGGGGAAATTGACTGCTAGCTCTTCTGTTTAACCTTTAAGTCATGAGCCATGCTTGAGGGCGAGCTTATATACTATGGCCGCTGGTAGGGATCTATAAGCAAATCCCAGCAACGGAGGAAGCTTTATGCGTAAGCTTCTTGGAGATAATTACTATCGTTTGCAACTATCTGTTTGCAACTGATGGATTTACGAGCCTTCGTTGCCGGCTCGACATGCGTCTCGGGTTTCAGGATCCATGTCGAAGCCTTGTCGCCCCCGAATTCACACTTTATTGTAAATCAATTGGGCGGTAGGGTAAATACTGCTATCGAACGGAAAAATAGACATTTAAATTGGCCTTCAGTAAAATGCATTTCACGAAGACCTTGCAAAAATTATTTGCTCTCATAGGATTGGTTTTATCTTAAATAATGGCTGTGCCCCCATTTATGAGGCTAGCTTACACTCACATCCTTCCAAAATCGTTTCGGGCATGTCAATGTGTTAATGAATGTTTGGTAAAAAAGTCTGATTCTCAATCGCATTGTAGTTTTGGGGAGTAGCGGTGTCGAATAAAAGTTGTAGCGGAATGATTATTTTGCGTATTATTTTTATTGTTCTTCCAATTGCGGTTGTCAATCGGATAATCATCAGTGTTATTCCAATTGTGGCGGCAAAGTGATTCCACACACCCGCTGTATCGTGTTTTGTAAGAAGCAAAATGCTTATTAAAGACGCTTTACATAGTGATGACAATAAGGCTGTTCCTTTTTGATAATAATCCTGATGATAATCTTCCGCAGGCCAAAAAATACTCACTGGCGCTAGTCCAGTGGTAATGCGATAACCCTTTTCTGTTAACATATTTATTGCCGTTTCAGCCATCCGTTTGTGTGGGATCGTGAATTTCAAAAAATAATGAAGTATTTTTTCATAATTAATTTGTTGAGGATCGTATAAAATGCGGATAGCTTCGACATGTCCCGTCGTACCGCTACACACTTCTTGAGAGGTGGGGTTGTTTTTATGTCCGCCTGTGTAGCCGACTTCAGCTTTTAAAACGCCCGGTAAACGTTTAAAATAATGATTTCTACAGCCTAAAAGCACCCGTCGGCGAAAATCGCTTCTTCGGTATCGCGGATCTGGTTATCAGTTACAAAATCCAAACTCAAGGAATTTACATAATAACGTGTATTTTTAGGCGTTAACGCTTCTCCTTTAAAAACATGTCCTAAATGGGCCCTCAAATGTTCGCAACGAATTTCAATGCGCTGTCCATTGGGATCGGGGGCAATCGCTTTATTATTTCCGCAATAGTCGTGTCGAAACTCGGCCAGCCAGCCGCAGGGCGAATGAAATTTATCTTGTGAACGAAATAATGCTATCCCGCATTGTCGACAGAGATAGCTGCCAGTCTCTTCTAAATCGGTATATTTACCCTGGAAAGCAGGCTTCGTCCATTTGGTCGCAAGTGACGTGACGAGCTATTGGTGGAAGCGAGGAGCGTTTATCCATGAGATTTCAATACACGATGTTTCTCGTGTTCCCACTCGCGGCGTTTGATGGTTTCTCGCTTATCGTGGGTTTTTTTACCTTTTGCAAGGACGATTTCAGCTTTGACATGATTTTTATGCCAATGTAAATCCAGTGGAACCACTGTTAAGCTTTGTTTTTGAACTGCTCCAAACAGTTTTCCAATTTCATGCTTGTTCAAAAGTAATTTCCGCGAGCGTTGAGGGTCAGGTTTCATATCTTCCGCGACATTGGGAAGCGGGGAGATGTGCGCACCAATCAACCAGGCTTCACAGCCTTTAAAAACAACATAACTATCCCGCAATTGCACGCGGCCCGCGCGAATACTTTTGACTTCCCAGCCTTCCAGCACTAACCCTGCCTTAAATCGCTGCTCAACGTAATAGTCGTGCAATGCCCTTTTATTTAGAGCGATAGTTTGTTGTGCCGGTTTTTTAGAAATTTGCTTGTCCATGGCGTTGGCTATATTATCGGAATGGTATGCCCAATATCAATAAAAGTAAAGTTGTTTCTTATCCTCAAAATCAAATGTACGAATTGGTTAATGATGTGGAATCGTATTCTGAATTCGTTCCTTTTTGTAGCGAAAGCCGCATCAATAGCTGCACGCACGAAGAAATACGCGCCACGCTCTCGTTTGCCCGGGGTGGATTCAGCAAGTCATTTACTACTTTAAACCGGCTCCAGCCTTACAGAATAATAAAAATCCAGCTAATTAATGGGCCTTTTCGGAAATTGGAGGGTTTTTGGTGTTTTGGACCCCTGGATGGCGACCGTTGTCGAATTTCTCTAGATTTGGAATTTGAATTCGCTTCGTGCTGGTTAGGGTTAACGTTAATGTTTGGGTCACTGTTTAACCAAATGGCCACCCGGTTGGTCGATACTTTTTGTGAACGAGCGGATGTCGTTTATGGAAAAAAGGCATGATCTCCGTTATTGTCGCCTACGCTATTCCTGAAAAACAAGTTGAGATCCCATTAACGGTTGAAGAAAGTTGCACTTTGGTGGTGGCTGTTAAACGTTCCGGGATCTTACAGCAATTTCCTGAACTTAATTTATCTCAAGCGATCGTCGGCATTCACAATAAACGCACCACACTCGATTCGGGGCTGCGTGATGGTGACCGGATCGAGATCTACCGCCCTCTAACCATGGATCCTAAGCAAGCACGTTTATTGCGGGCTAAACGCGGAAAAATTCGGCAAATGGCTAAGGGTGAGGGAGGATAACCCTGTGGCTGAGTTGATTTTTATCAGTCCAGAAACTCACGACGCGATTATCACGTAAATACACAATTAGACGCGTAGAATGTATTTTGTGATGTCCTTTTTTAAGGGTATACACGTACACCAAACGGTTGTCAACATAGATATTGGTCAATACAGGAGTTCCTAACAGGGATTCCACCTTGGTTCTTGTTATGCCTTTATGCAAAGCACCTAAGTCTTTATCGGTAATCACATTGCCTTGTTGGACGGGCGGACGGTAAATGCAGCCAGTTAGAGTAATGACCATACAGATCAAAAGAGAGAAAAAAGTCATTGTACGCTGCATAGAAGCTCCTTTTTTATTTGAAGAGTAATGATTATATCGCATCTGTTTTTGAATGCCATCCAATCAGGGATTTTTGATTGGTGTGTGATAAGATACTTCTTCGACAGTAAATTTGCTGGGAGTCGCTTTGGAAAATCAAGAATTGCGAAAGGCAGGCCTCAAGGCTACCCTGCCGCGAATTAAGGTATTAAAAATTTTAGAGAATGCGGACCCGCACCACATGAGCGCAGAAGATGTCTATCGTAAATTAATAGAAATGGGAGAAGATGTTGGGCTTGCTACTGTCTATCGGGTACTCACGCAATTCGAAGCGGCGGGCCTGGTCAAACGGCACAATTTTGAAGGCGGCCATTCTATTTTTGAGATCGATCAAGGCGAGCATCATGATCATTTGGTGTGCGTGCATTGCAGCAAAGTGGAAGAGTTTGTAGACGCTCTAATAGAGGATCGCCAAGCCGTCATTGTGAAGAAATCTAAATTCAGAATGACGGACCATAATCTGACGATTTATGGCATTTGCCATGATTGCGAAAAACAGTTGTTTGAGAGGCAGCGGGCATGCTGAAAAATTGTACATTTTATTGCGATAAGGTAATATTATCCCATTGCGTTATTGCGCAACGTTAATAGAAAGAGGCGATAACTTTATGAAAATTAATAAAAATTATTAATCACCCTAGAGCGATTAGTGGCTATCACTAGCCTTTTTGCAGTGACGCCTTCTTAGGCCTATGCTCATTACTGCTCCTATTAATGTCATCACTACCACCACGGTGGTGACCTTTTTGTTGCTGCACTTATTTTTGGAGCAGCGTTAGGAATGATTCTAGGTGTGGCTGCAAGTCATGATTATGCTTACCGACAAGTAACTTACGTTCGTCATTGCTGATACAACCCCTGGTACGGCGATCGCACTTGCTACGTAGAAAGGTACGTTCCCTGCGTCTGTTAATTTAACCCTCTAAGCGGGATCTTTGCAGATAGTAGAGATTTTCTAGATGGGATTATCTGTCCTATTTGGCGGGCTCACGCAAGTGCTTCGCACACCGAGTAAGACTTCTAATTTGATGAACCTGCAGTAAGGAAAAATATATTATGTTTCGTCAAGCGTCGCCTTCGTCGCCCAGCAAGGGACTAAAATTGAAGAAAAAAATCGGATTGGCCAATTGTTTCCTATCAGGAAATTTCTGAGATTGCCTCTACATTTAAGTTTCAGGATTACCGCACACCCGAAGAAGCCTTGGTTGTTTTAAGTCGATCGGTGAGTGAAGGTCCCTTTAAAGGAGCTACGGCTTTATGGATGAAACTTCATTATTATTCTAGGGATGATAGGGATGAAGAAATTGAAAATTGAATACGGAAATCCAAAGTTTTTTTGAATAGCTAATCCCCTAGTTAAAAGACGCATACCCTAATCTAAATTTTGTGGCGACGTTTTTTCAGTTGCTCCAACAACAGCCTAAGCCGCAAAAAATGAGCACCTTTCTTTATTGTTAAAGATAACGCTCTATCCTCCCTCCACACCACTCCGATTTGTCGTCGAGATAATTGAAGAAGAGCACTTTTCGTTGATTGAAAGACATTGGGAATATTCTCCGGTTTTACCAGATCTAAATGAAAAAAATAATATTTACTCTTATCTCGATGGAATTATCAACCGCCTCCCTTTCTCTCGGGGGATAAGCTTTCTTGAAAATCATTATATATGACGAAGACAATGATTCTGTCACGCTGTTTTTCCACTATGTTAATAAAATAGAATCACCCTATTCGAATTTTCTAAAAGAGAAATTGGCAGAGTTGGTTGAATATATTTGTGGTTTACCTGATAATGAATTAATCGCTTTTTTATGGAAGGGAACGAAAAAAGATACCTGTGTATCAGATAAGGACGAGGAAGGCCCTTTTTGGTGTTTATATATCAGGTGCCTAAATAAAATAACCCCCAGGTTGCTTTAGTGCCATCCAGATGTTTTAGAAAGTTTCTTATGTTCTAAATACTACGAAGATAAATCTACTATGAAAATGTTCTGGAGCTTGCTCTCGAAAGTACTGTAGAAATAGAAGCTTTTGAACAGTTATTATTTCGTGTTAGCCGAACTAAGAGATCTGTGTTTCACGATCAAAAACTATAGCGTAAATTATATCAGAATTAAGCGGAATCTTTGCAGTCTAGCAGGGATTCCGAATGGGCAATTTTTTGTTTGGTAATTTTAGTTCCACTTAGCATTCGCGCTAATTCTTCTACACGCTCTTTTTGCGTTAGTTGCTCAATTGCGGTAGAAACAATGTTTTTTCTAATTACTTTTTTGACGTAAAGGTGATGGTGTCCCAGTGCGGCAACCTGTGGCAAATGCGTGATGCAGAACGCTTGTGTTTTTTCGCCGAGTTCACGCAATAATTGGCCCACAATTCCCGCTGTTTTCCCGCCGATTCCGGTGTCCACTTCATCAAAAATCAATACTGATGTATTTTCTTTTTTTGCGGTAATGACTTGAAGCGCTAAGCTAATGCGAGAAAGTTCTCCAGAGGAAACAATTTTTTGTAACGGTAAAAAATTTTTCCCGGGATTAGTGTTGATATAAAAAGCCACCTTTTCTTTTCCCTGGGGTGAAATTTCGGTTTCAGCTTTTTCAAATCGAACCATAAATTGGCCATTGTTCATTCCTAAGAGCTGCATTTTTTCAGTGATCTTTTTTTCTAAAATTTTCGCAGCTTTTTTTCGGCTGCCTGAAAGTTCGCTTTCTGTTTTTTCATAATTAGTTTTAATTTCAAGCTGGCGTTGTTTTAAGCTCTGAATGTACTCTTCAATATTTTTGAGCTTTTCAATCCGCTTTTAGAGGGATTTTCTCACATCAATTAAATCGTTCGGACTGATATGATGTTTGCGCGCTAAATCGTGAAGTAAGGATAAACGCGTTTCTAATAAAGTTAAATTCTCTGCGCTTAAATCCAATCGTTCGCAGTAATGATTAATCTCGGTTCCAGCCTCTTGCAAATAAATAGCGGCGGTATTGAGCATCTCTTTTATGGTAGCCAATTGCGAATCTTCCATTTTAATTTCATTCACTTGTTCAATCGCTTGTTGTAAAAGTCGCGAGGCTGATATTTCATCGCTTTGCACGGTAAGCGAAATCGCTTTCGTCAATTTTTCAATGAGTGATTTGGCATTGTGCAATTGTTGATGTTGTTGACTTAGGGTCTTCCATTCGTCTTCTTGTAAATTTGCATTTTCTAATTCTTCAAATTGATAACTGAGAAGCGATAATTCGTGATCACAGTTTTTGGCTTGTTCATTTAATTGATTTAATTCCATTCGGAGATTTTTCCATTTGAAATAATCCTGTCGAATTTTATCAAGCGGTTCGTGATGATGCTCAAAATTATCTAACCATTGTTGCTGTCTTTCACGTTTTAATAAAGTTTGATATTGATGTTGGCCGTGAATTTGCAAGATAAAGTGAGCAAACTCTCTGATTAACTGCTGTGTACAAGGATGGCCGTTAATCGTACTACGGCTGCTGCGCCCATCAGAAAAAATAATTCGTCGTACAATGCAATCAAAACCATCCGAAAAATCTTTTGCTTTTAACCAAGCTTTCGCATCGGAGTTATTCAATATGTCGAAGTATAAACTGATATCGCATTGATCGGTTTCCTTGCGGATAATAGCCGTATTTGTTCTCTCGCCCAGAGCAAGGTTGACGGCGTCAACAATGATGGATTTTCCAGCCCCGGTTTCTCCTGTTAACACAGTTAAACCTTTATCCAAATCAAGATTAAAGATTCTACGACAACAAAATTTTTAATGTGAATATGCGTAAGCATACCTTATACCTTAGCCGTTCGTTTTTCCCAATCCAGCTTGCGACGCAATGTCTCATAATAATTGTAATCAGTCGGATGAATAAGGTGCAATGGGTAAAGATATTGACGGGTATAAACCTTTCCACCAGGTTTAATCGATACGCGTTCTTGTCCGTCGTTACTCACATAAGGGAAAACGTCATTTTCAGGCGAAATAGTAATTTTTATTTGGCTTTCCGCATCGACCACGATAGGGCGACTGCTTAAAGTATGGGGAAACATAGGGACTAAGGCCATCGCATTTAGCTGTGGATGCAAGATAGGTCCTCCGCCGGATAGGGCGTAGGCGGTTGAGCCGGTCGGGGTTGTGATGATTAGCCCATCGGCGCGCTGGTTGCAAACAAATTCGTCGTTGATAAAGATATCAAACTCGATCATTTTGGGAGCATTGCCAGACAACAACACGATATCATTGAGGGCGATGCCTTTCGCAACGATTTCATTACCTTCTTCGACTGTCGCTTCTAACAAAAAACGTACCTCTTCGCGGTAATGACCGTCGAGAATATTACTGATTTGGGTAAGATCATTTGGAGGGATATCAGTTAAAAAACCAAAACGACCGCGATTGATGCCAAGCACAGGGAGTTGCTGAGGCACGGCGATATGAGCTGCATTTAAGAGACTTCCATCTCCGCCCACGACGATAAGTAAATCTGCTTTTTTTTTGAGATCGCTGGCTGGGACAGTGAGTAAACGACCACCATTAATTATATGTGCCGCATTTTCTTCTAAAATAACTTCCCTGTTTAACGAGACAAGATAATCTTTCAACGCGACTAACGTTTCGGGCACTTCCTCGACCCCTTCCCGCCCCATTAAGGCAATCCGACTGAATGATAGTTTACTCACAATTTTGAGCATAGCTTTTTTGCGCTAAGAATTCTAGCTGGATCGATTGAGATTGGAATATACTTTTCAATTATGTATATTTACATATTTAGAGGCGAACATGAAAGCATCTATTTTAAATTTACATTATAACATGAAATCTGTACTAAAAGCACTGGATCCAAATGAGGAAATTGAAATTCTCTATCATGGTAAAGTGAAAGGGACAATTCTTCCCTATCGAAAGCCCAGCACTAAAAACAAGATCACCGAGAACCCCTTTTTTTGGCATGCTCGCTGATGAAGAGAAAAGTGTCACTGAGCAAGTGGATACATTACACGGTGGTTGTTACAATGATCTTTGATACAGACATATTGATTTGGGTTCAAAAAGGGAATATGAAAGCGGCAGGATTAATTGAAAAAGCAGAAGAGCGAATGATTTCCATCTACTCTTACATGGAAATGGTCCAATGCGCCACCGCTAAATCCAAACACAAAATTATGTATACTTTTCTTCGCGAATACGATTTTAAAATCCAGCCGCTTTAAATGCATCAAAGACTTGCAATTCAATTTGTTTAGGCCTTAAGAGAGTGTGAATCTTTTTGTGAAAATCAATTTTTTGTTGTAGTATGTCCCATCATTAGGAGGCTGTATGAGTAGCAAAAACAATCCAGAATCTGAAACCAAACAAAAAAATAAATCGGAAAAAGTGATGGAAGCTGAGCAAGAGCAAGAGGAAGGCGTTGGGGATGGTGTTCAAGAGATGGAGACTCATCGAGAGGGCCTTGAATTTCTCAGCCGCGAAAAGCTAGAAGGTCAGCTCACTCGCATGGAGCGCAAGGTCGATGAGTATAAAACTCAATACCTGCGTGCTCAGGCAGACATGGATAATTTGCGCAAGCGCAATGAACGAGAAAAAGCGGATATTATTAAATTTTGTTCAAAACAATTAATTACTGACCTCTTGCCCGTCGCTGACAGTCTTATTCATGGACTTGAGAGTCCAGCCTCAGAGGATCCTCAAGTGAAAAGCATGCGCGATGGCATGAGATTGACTCTTGATTTATTGCATAACACGTTAGCGAAACATGGCGTTCAGGTCATTAACCCAAACCCAGGTGATCCTTTCGATCCTGCCCTTCATGAGGCCATGTCTGTACAAGCAGTACCTGAGGCAAAACTAAATACAGTTATTCAAGTACTCCAAAGAGGTTATCAACTCAATGGTCGGGTTCTGCGTGGGGCGAGGGTCATTGTGGCGAGTTAAAAATCTCGGCTGAAAGCGGACCCATATTTTTACTATTTTGAATTTCGCCTGCGCTGGAACTCGTACCAACGCCGACCAAAGGGGAGCGTTGCAATTACTTCTTTTTGGAGACCCCATCGCTCTTATCTCTGGCGGCAGAGATTTTTCTGTTTAAATACCTTGTCCAACTCATAAGCGTGTAACAAGCGTTGTAAATTTTGCCCAACATACGTGGAACGGTTGTAAACATAGAATTGAATATAATTTCGAGAATATATTCATATCCTTTAGTTTTTAAGATTTTTATAATCGGCTTTGCGCGTTCAATATGCTGTGGGTTATCCGCACAGAACACTGTTGAAAAAGGACACCGGCTAGCAAAGCCGCAATCGATGCTTTACGGGCCGGTGAGGCTGATTCAAATTCTTGGATGACCGCTGATAATGCTCGATGTGTATCCCAATCCCGCCAGCGATGAAAAAGTTCTAAGCTATTAGTAATTAAATGATCCGTAGAGGAGGGTGGCTGCGGTGATTCATGAGATTACAGTTGTAACATCAAAGTGAGGCTGGGAATAATGGCTTCTACGTTTGCCCATGAACAATTTCCAATGACTTGATTTTTTAAAGGAATCTCTGCAATAGCCTGAAAATATAATTTTCTTTGCAATGTGTTTTGAATATCTTGGATGGATTGTTTATGAAACAAAAGATCGGCTATCAATGGTACCGTTATATTTGACGATCGATTTATAAAATAAATTGGTATGTGATCGAAAGGTTCCGATTCTAAAGAGCGATCGCAAATCGCTAAAAGATTTTTATATTTTACGCCCGTTATCGCATAGCCTTCTTGGCTGATGGGTAAAAGGATGGGATCGTTTTTTAATAGCCGGACAATGGCTTCCTGTTGTTGTTCTGGTTTTTTTAAGTAGTGATCGTATTGTAATACCTCGCGCTCTTGCCAAAATACCGTACTTATTGTTTGAATATAGCTAAACCATGAATTAATGGGACGGGCGGCGAAATTGTGGGAGAAATTTAATAACGAATCCCGAATTAAATCGAGGCTGAACTCCAAATAAAAACCTTGATAATCAACTTCCATGAAAACACCATCCGCATAAAGAATATCTACACTGCCAATCAATTCAAAACGATGAGCTAATAATTTTGCATGGATATAGTTGTTGGCGAAGGTATACTTGGCGCCGTGTTTAATCAATAGTTTTTTATCGTGACGTAAAATCGGTTTTGCTAAAATAGGTTCGCTCAAGCGTATAAGCATTGGGATTAGCACCATTGGTGACTAACAGTTCTATCAATTCATATTTATTATTAGCCACAGCCCAATGTAACGGGGTGCGGCCAGTGATATCTTTTTGATTAACGTCTGCACCGGCGGTGATAAGCATTTTTGTTTTTTTAATATCATCAACAATAACCGTTTGAATGAGGGGCGTATAACCATACTCATCCAAATAATTAATCTCGGGCGATTATTTTATCTGATGTTCCAGATCTTCTACGGAACCGATGATAATCGTGTCTAATAAATTCATAATTATCGACTAAGTGTGGGTGATTTATGCAATGCAGATCTTGTTTGCAATTGTTGTTGTAATTGCTGACTAAGTTGTTTAGCTAATTCTGGATTGTGAATAGCATTATCTGCCGTTTACTCTATGGCTGCCTTATTCGTGGCTACATTGGCGCTCATTTTATTGAGTGTGCCTTCTTTCATTCCAAGCAAGTGAGGATGAGGTTTCACTGAGCCTCGGTAACCCATTCCACTGCTGCTGGCTTCTGGAGCATCAAATAACGATTCTGCAGAATAACCAAATGAGCGCTGACCTTGGCGTTTAAGCCCACGTCGCCCGGCTTCACCTAATTCCCTATGAGAGTTAACTTCTGCAGAATCCGGTTGAAAATCGTTGACGTCAACGACGTCGATAGTAAATAGTATAGTAGCTGCCCAGTACTCTGTTTGCTCGGATTTTATAAAGATATGATGTATCCAACCGTTATAAGCGATCACCACGGGGGTGAGCGCTTCTCCAGATTTAAGTTTCAGCAGCGTTTGACCCTGGCGAATTCGGTCGCCGCGCTGAACTTATATATATCGGTTACGGTACCGGTTATTGGCACGTAAATTTTCTTTAGCATTTTCTTAAAGTACCCTTTTCTATTGCTATCCTCTTCCCTTATTGTAATGAAGAAAGCTTAACTTTCTATTAAGAAGTATTCTTCAAATTTCCATTTCCTCTATACATAACAAAAGCAGTTAAGTTGATGAAATGGTCAGAAAAGCTGCTGAGTATTCAGTAGAATTCCTGATGTTATTGAAGGATAAGGGGTTCTTGATGAAAGACATCAGTGGGTTAG
>NZ_VFIV01000088.1 GCF_019425495.1 Coxiella endosymbiont of Ornithodoros amblus | reverse complement strand
AGAAAATGTAAGGGAAATTATTTTCAACCCAATAATCAATTGCTTCAATTAAAACAAGCCTTTCCATTAATTCCACCTGCTCAGGAAACAAACTCATCGCTTTCCTTCGTGTATGGAGAGAAAATATATTAGCAATGATATTTTCTGATAAACGAATTTTTTAAAAAAGAATTTAATTAAAGTTTGGTTTATGGGACGTGACGTTTTTTAAAATTAATTGAGGCGTATGTGGGCTAGATCTCCCCGGCGGGGATGACGGGTTTTAAATTTTTATTGACAAGGAGATTTCTAAAAAAGAAATTATTTTAGTAGCGGTGAATGTGAAATTTAACCACAAACCAAATTCACAAACTCAAAATTAGAGTTACTAAACTTTTTTAAGACTGAGCTTCCTTAGATGCATCAACTAGTAAGTCCATCTGCCGCTGCACATACTTATGGAACATCAGCGGTTGAGGGACAATTCCTGTAATAATCGTGCGAACCGCCCATACCGCTGATCACGAGAGTCCCATAATCGAAGATTCGCCCCGCAACCGTTTGGTTGACGTCAACGCCTTCTAACCGGTGTAAAAATATTTCCAAGGAGTTTCGTCGAATCCAACCTTTTTTCATAAGGACATGTTTATCGGTGACACCGTATTCCGAAGTTCGATAGGTGACATACGCTATCAACAACCAAAAAGCGCCCAACACGAACATAAAAAAACTGCAAAGGTCATAAAGCGGATAACCACCCAATAAGTGAGAATGCAAAATAAAATAAGCAGGACCATACGTATAAAATAAAGAAGTAAAAATTAATGCAATCACACCAGTTGTCACAATACCAATTCGTTCGCTCTATCAGGAGATAACACTCCTGCTCCGATCCAAGCGCAGCGCTAAAAATCCAGCGGCGATTTGCAGAAAATCAATGGCTATAAATAATTCAGTGAGGGCGTGTAAAATAAACTAATTTTTCATCTTTTATCAAGGTTTCTTTAATATAATGAGTCGGATACATAAACATTTTCCACAATTTTAATTTTCATTATCCACTTTCCGAAAGCCACGAGGTAATTTATTGCCGCGGCGACCACATTCTACTTTAAATTGAGCTAAATCATTCGGTTTTAGCGTAAAACGATGTTTCCCAGAATAAAGTGTTAACGAACTCTTCTCATGGAGGACAGCTAAAGCAACACAATATTCTTCACGATTGCCCACACGCGCTGGGACAATCTGAATGATTTTATTTCCTTTTCCTTTAGGTAATTCAGGTATTCCGGTATGGGGAACAATAATAATCGACCTTCGGAGGTAATCACACCCAGGTATTGGGATTCTTTATCGAGCACCCGCTGCGGCAATATCACTTGAGCACTTTTAGGTAGTTTGATAACGGTTTCCCACCGAATCTAAAAATACCGCCAGTTCATTCGTGCGGCCTTGTGCCTGCATTAAAATTCATCGCCCGATCGATAATGTAACGCATGGCCATCAACTTCGTGACCTTTGGCGGCACGAATAGCCCTTTTTCGAAAAAACTACCGTGACTGGTTCAGAAGGAAGCATTTCTTCTTCACGTATCATTTTGGCGATCGGTCTTTCCATTAATGGCGAGCGGCGTTCGTCACCATATTTTTCTTTATCTGCGGACAATTCTACGTGAATTAATTTTTTTAATTTAGCCTTTGAAGATAAAGTTTTTTCGACCTCATCGCGCTCTTTAATTAAAAAAGCTTGCTCGCCTCTAATTTTTTCTCTTCTAATTTAGCTAATTTCCGCAATTTAATTTCTAAAATTGCCTCCGCTTGTCTGTCACTGAGTTTAAATTTTTTCATTAAAATAGGCTTTGGTTTGTCTTCTTTTCAGATAGCGGTGTGACGGCATCTAAATACGCAATAATAAAATCTTCCAAAAGATGTAACCGCTTCTTAATAACAAATTGCAACCGGTATTGCAATCGCTTGCGGATCGTTTGCATTTGGTATTCTAACCATTCCTTTAACAATGAAATTAAATCTTTGACTTTCGGCCGACCATCGATGCCGATCATATTCAAATTCACTTTATAGCTCCGTTCCAAGTCGGTCGTTACAAATAAATACGCCATTAATTCGTGTATATTGATGCGATTGGAGCGCGGCGTAATCACCAAACGTGTTGGATTTTCGTGATCGGATTCATCTCGAATGTCGCTCACAGCGGGTAATTTTTTTTCGACCATTTGGGCAGCGATTTGTTCCATAACGTGGTTACCCGAAACCTGGTGAGGCAGCGCGGTAATTAGAATTTCCCCATTTTCTTTTTGATAAGTCGTTCGCATGCGCAAACTGCCTTATCCAGTGCGGTAGAGGGTTCGAATTTCAGCCGCGGGTGCAATAATTTCGGCAGGAGTGGGATAATCAGGTCCTTGAATGAGTTTCATTATGTCCTTCAAGGTGGCATCAGGATATTCTAAAAGATGTATGCAGGCATTCGCGACTTCGGTCAAACTATCTGGCGGAATTGCCGTGGCGATCCCCACGGCAATTCCAGACGTCCCATTTAATAAAACATTCGGAAGCCGTGCCTGGCAAGAGAGCGGGTTCTTTCAGCGGTCCATCAAAGTTAGGGACCCAATCGACTATTCCTTCTTGCAATTCTTTTTAAAAGCAGTTGGGCATAAGCGGATAAGCGCGCTTCGGTATAACGCATGGCGGCAAAGGATTTGGGATCATCCGCGCTCCCCCAATTGCCTTGCCCATCGACAAAGGGATAGCGAAATGAAAAAGGTTGAGCCATCAAAACCATGGCTTCGTAACAGGCGGTGTTTCCGTGCGGATGGAATTTACCAAAAACGTCGCCTACCGTTGCGCGCTGATTTCTTAATACTTAGCGGTTTATTTTAAATCCAATTCTGACATAGCGTACACGATTCGACGCTGGACGGGCTTTAAACCGTCTGCGATATGCGGCAAAGCACGGTCCAAGATGTTTGAAGTGGTATTTTTTGTCATGAGCAATAATGATTAATTATTAAGTTAAGTATAAGCAGTATACAGGATTTTGCACTATTCTGTCATGTTTTGCTCACTAGAATTTGAACCCTCTCCCGCAAATGAGAGAAGGGATCATTTTTGCAGAAAATTTTTAGCCTACCGGAGGATGCGATTAAAACTGGTTCTAGAAAAACAAATTCCGTCATTTCAGCACAGGCGAGAGTCCCAGCGCACCGAAGGTGCGCTGTGCACGTGTGGACTGCTGGATCAACTATGTTTGAATTGCTGTGAGCAAGTTTGAAAACCGGCTAATAAATAGTAATTTTAT